>JAZRHN010000087.1:0-3049 GCA_045644785.1 Christensenellaceae bacterium | reverse complement strand
TTTTACGCAATGCCCTTACTTTCTAGTAAAGACGGGGTTTATACCAATGCGGTTTATGGGTTTATGAATATGTTTTTTAAAATGATTAACGATGAAAAACCCACCCACGTTGCCGTTGCGTTTGACGTGCACGCTAAAACTTTCCGTCACGAATTATATACTGAATATAAGGGAACTAGAAAGCCAAGCCCCCCTGAACTTCCACCGCAAATTGAACTTTTAAAGCAACTTTTAGACCAAATGGGTGTTAAAACTTACGCAAAAGCAGGTATAGAAGCAGACGATATCATCGGCACGCTTTGTAAGGCAACCGACGTTAAAACGGTAATTTTAACAGGGGATAAGGACTCCTTTCAACTAGTAGATGATTCTACCGAAGTACATTTTACCAAGCGTGGCATTACCGAAGTAGAAGTTTATAACGCTAAAAACTTTTTAGAAAAGGTAGGCTATAATCCTATTCAAGTTATAGAATACAAAGCGCTCCGTGGAGATACTTCTGACAATATCCCCGGCGTTAGCGGAATAGGCGAAAAAACGGCTACCGACCTAGTAAAAGAGTATGGCGATATAGATGGGGTTTATAACCACATAGATGAAATAAAAGGCAAGTTAAAAGAAAAGTTAGAACTTGGAAAAGATATGGCGTATTTTTCTAAAACGCTTGCCACCATTAAAACGGATTGCGATATAGATACAAATCTCGATGGTATGAAGTTAAATATTCCTTTTTCTAACGAGGCAAGGGAAAGTTTTATTTCGCTTGGGTTTAAGTCCGTTTTAAAATCCGAGTATTTTGCCAATGCACAAGTTGTTAAATCGGTAGAAAAAGTAGAAGTAACCGACTTAAATATATTATCGGATAAAACGGCAATCGCCGTTTATGAAGGCGACTATTTAGTAAGCGTTTACGATGGCGAAAAGGAATACCAAATAACTTTAAGAAGAACGCTTTTAGATGATGGTTTTGCCCCTGCCGATGCTTATAAAGCCGTAAAAAAATGCTTAAAAGATAAAACGATTTTCTATGACGTAAAATCGTTTATGCACAAGATAAAAGACGTTGGCGAAGAAATTGATTTTACCTATGAAGACTTATCGGTATTAAAATATTTAGTAGATTTTTCGGGCGGTGCAGAAAAGGCGGAAGAAGTTATTTCAGCCTACTCAAAAAGCCAAGAAATCCCTGCGTTTTCTATCTACCAAATATTTAACGAATTGATAGAAAAACTAGAAAGCAGTGAAGAAAAAGCCCTTTATTATGACGTAGAACTTCCTTTAATAGAAGTATTATTTTCTATGGAAAGCGTGGGCTTTAAGATAGATTACGAAGCGTTAAATATTCAAGGCGAAGCGTTTAGAAAAGAACTTAACGAACTTGAAAAAAACATAAAGGAAATGACGGGCGAGCCTAATTTAAACGTAAACTCACCAAAGCAACTTGGCGAAGTGTTGTTTGAAAAAATGAAGATAGGTAAGGGCAAAAAAACAAAAACAGGGTATTCAACTTCACAAGACGTGTTAAGTGAGTTAGAAGATGATAACCCCGTAATTTCACTCATACTAAAATACAGAAGTATTCAAAAATTACTTTCAACTTATATCGAAGGGTTTAAGCCGTTAATCAATAAAACCACGGGTATTATCAACACCAGTTTTAACCAAACGGTAACGGCAACGGGCAGACTTTCTTCTAAAGAACCAAACTTACAAAATATTCCTGTTAGAGATGAACTTGGCAGAAATTTAAGAAAGTTTTTCGTAACGAGAAATGAAGGTGGTGCGTTAATTACTGCCGACTATTCGCAAATAGAATTAAGGCTTTTAGCCGATTTTTCTAACACCAAGTCGCTTATCGATGCGTTTAAGGCGGAAAAAGATATTCACACCGCAACGGCATCTAAAGTGTTTGGCGTAGATGAAAGTAAGGTGACGGCGGATATGAGAAGAAAGGCAAAAGCCGTAAACTTTGGCGTAATTTACGGTATTTCTGAATACGGGCTTGCTAAAAACGTGGGCTGTTCACCAAAGGAAGCCAAAGAGTTTATAGAAGCATACTTTAAAGAATATCCAGAAGTTAAACGTTATATGGAGCAAAACGTTGAAAACGCTAGAAAAACGGGTTATGCCGAAACCTTGCTAAAGCGAAAGAGATATATTCGTGAAATAAATTCGCCCAACTTTGCTCTCCGTTCGTTTGGCGAAAGGGCGGCTATGAATATGCCACTTCAGGGCTCTGCTGCAGACGTTATTAAACTTGCAATGCTAATGGTTTATGCAAGAATAAAAAGGGAAAACTTAAAGTCTAAACTAATTCTTCAAATACACGACGAATTGATTATCGACGCCGTAAAAGAAGAAAAGGAAATAGTAGAAAAACTACTTAAAGAAGAAATGGAAAATGCGGTTAATTTAAAGGTTAATTTAACTGCTGTAACGGGTTATGGAAAAACGTGGTACGAAGCAAAATAAAATAATAGCCGTAACGGGTGGAATTGGCAGCGGTAAAAGTGCCGTTTTAAGGATAATTAAAGATTTAAATTTCCCCGTGTTTTCGTGCGATGATTTTACACAAAAAGCGTATAAAGTAAGAAAGGTAAAATCGTTTATAAAAGGCTTTTGCCCCGAGTGTTATTACGGAATTTTCAAAAATAAAATCGATAGAAAAACACTAGCAAAAAAGGTATTTTTAAGTAAAGAAAATAAAGATGAATTTTCAAACGTAATAACCCCCGTAGTTTTTGATTTAACCATAAAAAAAGCAAAGAAAAAAAGCGGTGTAAAATTTGTAGAAGTTCCACTTTTATTCGAGTATAATAGCCAAGGGCTTTTTGATGGAGTTATCGCTATTAAAAGGGATATAGAAGAAAGGCAAAAAGCCGTGCAAAAACGCTCTAATTTATCCAAGGAAGAGTTTGAAAAAATAGTAAACTCTCAATACGATTACGCTAACGTTTTCGGTGCGGAAGTTATTGAAAACGACGGAGATTTAGAAGCCTTAAAAGAAAAGGTAAAAACCGCAATAAAAAATTTATTAAAGTAAAATAAA
>JAZRHN010000086.1:0-15537 GCA_045644785.1 Christensenellaceae bacterium | reverse complement strand
AGCCCGTTCGTAGAGATAACGACGCTAATAACCATATTCATACTATCTATTCTTTCTCGCCCTATTCGCCCACAAAAGCGGCATATATGTCGTATAAGTCAGGTCTTACTTCTGCAGGTATTATGGACCACGATTCACTCTCTGGTGCAGATGAATTTAAAAAGGCTTGTAAAATGCTTAATATCGGTAGCACTTGTGGTGTAGAAGTTAGAGCACACTTTAAAAAGGGTTTTGGTAAAATTAACCACCCAGACCAGCCCGAATGTATTTATATGGCTGCACACGGCGTTCCCGCACACAACGTTGGTAAAATTAACGAATACTTAGAATACTATCGCCAAAAGAGATATCTTCGTGACCAAAAAATGTGCGAACTAATAACTAATAAATACGGCAAGTTTGGTTTAGGTTTAGATTTTAATAAGGACGTTTATCCGCTTTCGCAAGCACACGAAGGTGGTAGCGTTACCGAAAGACACCTTTTATACGCACTAGCCGTAAAACTCGCTAACAAGTTTGGTAAAACTAACGCATTAGTAGAATTTTTAGGTAACGATTTAGCACTTGGCGTTTCTGATAAGGTTAAAGGATTTTTAACTGATGAAACTAACCCCCACTTTATTTACGACTTGCTCGGCGTATTAAAAGCAGACACCAAGTTCTTCTACATAGACGCAGATGAAGAAATGCCTGTTGCAGAAGAATTTGTAAAATTTGTTTCAGATTTAGGTGCAATTCCCGCATACGCATATTTAGGCGACGTTGGAGATTCAGTTACAGGCGATAAAAAGACGGCTAAGTTTGAAGATGATTTCTTAGATGATTTAGTAGTGGAACTTAAAAAGGCAGGCTTTAAGGCAATAGCATATATGCCGACAAGAAACACTATGAAGCAGTTAGAAAGAATAATGAAGTTATGTCGTGATAATGAGTTCTTTGAAATTAGTGGTGAAGACATTAACTCTTCAAGACAAAAGTTCGCGTGTGAAGCACTTGCTAAACCCGAATTTGCACACTTAATTGATTCAACGTGGGCACTTATCGGACACGAAAGTATAACTTCTGAAAAAGGCGTGGAATACGGAATGTTTAGTAGCGAAACTATTAAAAATATTCCCGACTTAAAAGAAAGAGTAAATTATTTTGCATCAATCGGTAGAAAAACCGTATAAAATTATAGGAGAAAGTTATGGGTTTAATTGATTTACAAGGAAAAGTTGCAGTAGTTACCGGTGCAAGCCAAGGTCTTGGTGAAGCACTTGCAAAACGTTTAGAGGCAGAAGGCTGTAAAGTTGCAGTTTGCGATATTAATTACGAAGGAGCGTTAAACGTTGCAAACGGATTAAAAGATGCTATGGCACTCGCCGTTGACGTTACCAACTACGAACAATTAAAAGAAGCGGCAGAAAAGGTTATCGCAAAATGGGGCAAGGTTGATATTTTAGTAAGCAACGCAGCAATCGTTAAAAGTGGCGATATTCTTAACCTTTCAGCAGAAGCGTTCGCTTTAGTTACTAACATTAACTTAAACGGATACTTTAACACCGTTAAGGCGTTCGCACCCTATATGTTAGAACAAAAGAGCGGTAGCATTATTCAAATCAATAGTAAGTCAGGCAGAAAGGGCTCATTTAAAAACGGAGCATACGCTGCAAGTAAATTCGGTGGCGTAGGCTTAACACAAAGTTTAGCATTAGAATTTGCTGAAGCAGGTGTTAGAGTAAACTGTATTTGCCCTGGCAACCTTCTTAACTCTCCGCTTTGGGTAAACAGTTTATTTAAGCAATATGCTGCAAACCAAGGCATTACCGAAGAACAAGTTCGTGAAAAGTATATCAATCAAGTTCCTATGAAGCGTTCTTGCGAATACGAAGATATTGCAAACGCAATGGTATTCTTAGCATCTGAACAATCTTCTTATATGACCGGTCAAGCAATTAACGTAACCGGCGGACAACAAATGTAATTTAAGGAAACAATTATGAAAAACGCAATTAATAGTTTAGTAGATATTTCTCTTTACGCAGGAAATAGAGTAGATTACACTCAAGGTGGCGGCGGCAACACTTCAGTTAAAACTGACGACGGCAAACTTTTACTTATCAAGGCTTCTGGCTATAAGTTAAAAGATATGTGCCCCACCAACGCTTTCGTAGCAGTTGACCAAAATAAGGTTTACACCTACTACAACACCGTTGATATTAACGACGGCGTTGACCACGAAAAGGAAAGTGCAGAACTTGCTAAAAGTTCTGTAGTAGAAATTGAAGGACTTCCTACACTTCGCCCAAGCGTAGAAGTAGGTTTCCACTCAATACTTAAAAAATACGTTATCCACACTCACTCTGTTTACGCTAACGTAATCACTTGTAGTATTGAAGGTGAAGAAATCGCAAAAGAAATCTTTAAGGATAAAGATTACGGCTTTGTATTTCTTCCTTACATTAACCCCGGTTTTGAACTCACCCTTGCTATGAAGAACGCTATAAGCGATTATGAAAAGGCAAACGGCAAGTTCCCCGAAGTTATCTTTATGAAAAACCACGGTTTAGTAGTTACTTCTGATGATTTAGACAGAGTAAAAGCAATCCATACCGACGTAAACTTAACAGTAGAAAACAAGTTTAATTTAGGTGGAATTTTAAACGAAATTATTCTTGAAGAAAAGGACGGCAGTTTTGTTTCTAATACCAGCGTTGTTAAAGCGTTCGTAAAAGAATACGGCTTAAGTTTAGAATTATTAAGCACATATCCGCTTTATCCTGACCAACTTGTATATTTAAATAACCTTTTATACAACACCCCCGATATGATGACGGTAAAGGACGGCTTAGTATGTTATAAAACGGATATTAAGCAAGCAACTACATTAGAAGAAACACTTGCTGCTTACGCTTTCGTTATTAAAGCCGTTAAAGAAAACGGACTTACCATTTCTACTATGAACGAAAAAGAAGTTGCGTTCATCAATGGTTGGGAAGCAGAAAAATATCGTCGTTCAGTAAAATAATAAGGAGATAATTATGAAAACTAAAGCAGTTAGATTATACGGAAAAAATGATTTAAGATTAGAAGAATTTGAACTTCCTGAAATTAAAGACGATGAAATACTCGTTAAAGTAGTTTCAGATAGTATTTGTATGTCAACTTATAAGGCGGCTATCCAAGGTGAAGACCATAAGCGTGTTCCTAACGACATTTCTACTAACCCCGTTATTATGGGTCACGAATTCTGTGGCGACATCGTAAAGGTTGGTGCAAAGTGGCAAAACAAATATAAGGAAGGAATGAAGTTCGGTATTCAACCGGCTTACGGCCCTTTACAAGCCCCTGGTTATTCTTTCCCATTTATAGGCGGAGACTCAACCTATTCAATTATTCCTAACGCAGTTATTGAAGCAGACTGTCTTATCCCTTACGACGGAGATGCTTATTATAAAGCGTCGCTTGCTGAACCTATGTCTTGTATTATTGCAGGCTATCACGAAAACTATCACTCGGCTTATGAAACTCATACTCACGTTATGGGTATTAAAGAAGGCGGTGCAGTTGCAATTTTAGCAGGCGTTGGACCTATGGGATTAGGCGCAATCGACTATGGTATCCACTGTGATAGAAAGCCTTCTTTAATGGTTGTTACCGATATTGACCAAGCAAGACTTGACAGAGCAGCATCACTTTTAACTGTAGAAGAAGCAGAAAAGAATGGCGTTAAATTAGTTTACGTAAACACTTCTAATATAGAAGACCCCGTTGCTTATATTAAAGAACTTAACGGTGGCAATGGTTATGACGACGTGTTTGTTTACGCACCCGTTGCACCCCTTGTTGAACAAGGCGATGCACTTTTAGGCGAAGGCGGTTGCTTAAACTTCTTTGCAGGTCCTACCAAGTCAGATTTCTCTGCACGCTTTAACTTCTATGACGTTCACTATATGTTCCACCGTATTACAGGAACTTCTGGTGGTAACACTAACGACTTAAAAGAAGCACTTAAGTTAGCAGGCGAAGGCAAAATCAATCCTTCTATTATGATTTCACACGTAGGCGGACTTGATAGTGCAATCGAAACTACACTTAATCTCCCTAACATTAAGGGTGCTAAAAAGTTAGTTTATACGCATATCTCAATGCCTATGACCGCTATTAGCGATTTCGCTGAACTCGGCAAAACAGACCCCTTCTATAAAGGGCTTGCAGAAATTTGCGAAAAGAATAACGGCATATGGTCAGCAGAAGCGGAAGCATACTTATTCGCACACGCTAAAAAGATTTAATAAAATAATAAACTCGGCTAGTTTAGCCGAGTTTTATATTAAAAGGAGTTAATATGGAAAACTTTACTATTTTAGTTATCTATAACTTAAAAAACGATGGCGACAGGGAAGCCGTTGTTAAAGAAATGACGGAAAGTGGCGTGTTAAACGCAATTAGAAATGAAGACGGTTGTTATATTTACGATTATTACTACCCCGTAGAAAACGCAAAACAATTAGTTCTTTATGAAAAATGGGAAAGTATAGGGCACCAAAAAGTGCATATGACACAGCCACATATGAAAACGGCAAAAGAAATTACCGGTAAATACGTTGAAAGTGTATCGGTAAAGAAAATTGACTTAAGCGACTTAAAGTTATAAAAGCAAAATAATAAGACTAACAAAAGTTTGTTAGTCTTTTTTATTTGTCTAAATATTCGTTTAAGGTTTTCATCTGTTCTTCCGTTGGGGTAGGTAAGTGCCCGAACGGGAAAGTAATATTTAAGTTGTCGTATTTTGCTTGGCATAGTTTTTTAAATGGTAAAAGTTCTATTTTATCTATGCAAGTAAACCCTTTTAATATTTGCCTTAATTTAACAACGTTATCAATATTATCGTTAATGGTGGGGATAATAACTTGGCGAATAGTGGTAGGAATTTTTTTACTATCTAACACGCTTAAAAATTCCAAAACTTTATCTAACGTGCAACCAGCATATTTAACGTAGTCCGAATTATTAGTAAACTTTATATCTAGTAGCACCCTATCGGTATAATCTAATAACTCTAAAACTTCATTGGATAGAATATTGCCAGAAGTATCAAGGCAAGTGTTAATTCCACGCTTTTTTAATATAGCGAAAAGGCTTTTAACAAACTTTGGCTGAAGTAGTGGTTCTCCGCCCGAAACGGTAATACCGCCGTCCTTGCCAAAATAATCTTTATAACGGCAGGCTTTATCGGCAACTTCTTCTGCCGTGTATGGTTTACCTAAAGACAAATCCCAAGTGTCGGGGTTATGGCAACAACCACAACGGAGATTACAGCCTTGCATAAATACTACGTATCTTATTCCTGGGCCATCTACCGTTCCTAAACTTTGAAAGGAATTTATCTTGCCAATAATTGAATTACATGCGTTCATGGAAGGTTCTTGAAATAACTTCTTTTTGTTGTTCGCGTGAAAGTTTGTTAAAGTTTACCGCATAGCCAGAAACTCTTATAGTTAAGTTAGGATAAGCGTCTGGGTTTTCGTATGCCTTTTTAAGTGTTTCTCTATTTAATACGTTAACGTTTATATGGTGTGCCTTTTTCTTAAAGTAACCATCTAAAATAGTAACTAGGTTAGCGTGGCGTTCTTCTTCAGTTTTGCCAAGTGCTTCAGGAGTGATAGAGAAGGTGTTTGAAATACCGTCTCTACAATCATCGTAACTGATTTTAGCAATAGAGTTAAGTGAAGCAAGTGCACCGTTTTCTTCTCTATTATGAAGGGGGTTAGCACCGGGGGCAAAGGGAGCGCACGCTTCTCTGCCGTCAGGGGTTGCGCCCGTGTTTTTACCATACATAACGTTAGAAGTTATGGTTAAAACTGAAAGTGTATGTTCTGCATTACGATAGGTGGGGGTTTTTCTAAGTTCAGTTATAAAGTCGTGGGTAATTTCCTTTGCGATTAAGTCAACCCTATCATCGTCATTACCGAATTTGGGGAAGTCTCCAGACGTATTAAAGCCAACCACGTATCCGTTTTCGTTTTTAATAGGAGTAACGTTAGCATATTTTATCGCAGAGAAAGAGTCTGCCACAACTGAAAGCCCAGCAACGCCAAACGCCATAAATCTACCAACGTTAGAATCGTGGAGTGCCATTTGGAGTTTTTCGTAAGCGTATTTATCGTGCATAAAGTGGATAACGTTCATCGTGTTTACGTAAAGGCGGGTAAGCCAAGATACGTAAGTATCGTAACGCTTTTTAACGTCTTCATAATTAAGGTTGTCTAACACGGGGAGTTGTGGCCCTATTTGAACGTTACTAGAAGCATCGTATCCGCCGTTAATTGCGATAAGTAATAATTTTGCGATATTGCAACGTGCGCCAAAGAATTGCATTTGTTTGCCTATCTTCATTGCAGAAACGCAACAAGCAATAGCATAATCATCACCATAAATGGGACGCATTACGTCATCGTTTTCATATTGAATAGAATCGGTATCGCAAGAAACTTTAGCACAATACTTCTTAAATTCAGGTGGAAGTTCATTAGACCAAAGTATAGTAAGGTTAGGCTCTGGTGAAGAACCTAAAGTGTAAAGCGTGTTTAGAATACGGAAACTGCTTTTTGTAACTAACGTTCTTCCGTCTTCGCCCATACCGCCAACCGCTTCGGTAATCCACATAGGGTCGCCACCGAAAAGTTCGTTATATTCAGGCGTTCTTAAATGGCGTGCCATACGAAGTTTAATAACGAAGTCGTCTATTAATTCTTGTGCTTGTTCTTCGGTAAGCGTGCCGTTTTTTAAATCTCTTTCGATATAAATATCAAAGAAGGTAGCAACTCTACCAAGCGACATAGCCGCACCATTTTGTTCCTTAATTGCACCAAGGTATGCAAAATACGTCCACTGTATTGCTTCTCTTGCATTAGAAGCAGGTTTAGAAACGTCATATCCATAAGAATCTGCCATTTCTTTAAGGAAACCTAAAAATTCAATTTGTTTTTCTATTTCTTCACATAAACGTATAGTTTCGTCGTTGAAATTAAGGTTAGCAAACTTTGCTTTATCATTTCGTTTTTCTTCTATTAACTTATCTACACCGTAAAGAGCCACTCTACGATAGTCGCCGATAATTCTGCCCCTGCCGTAAGCATCGGGTAGTCCCGTTATAAGGTGGCTTTTTCTTGCAAGGCGCATTTCTTTAGTATATGCACGGAAAACCCCATCGTTATGAGTAGTTTTATAACGGAATTCATCTCTAACTTTTTCACTTAAAGTAAAGCCGTATGCTTCACACGCTTGCTTTACCATTCTCATACCGCCAAAGGGGTTAACACCACGGCGAAGCGGACGATTGGTTTGTAGTCCTACGATAAGTTCGTTGTCTTTATCAATGTATCCGGGGGCATATCCCGTAACTGAAGAAACGGTGGTAGTGTCAACATCTAAAACGCCACCGAATTGGCGTTCCATAGCGAAAAGAGAGTTGACTTTGTTCATAATCTTTTTAGTGCGTTCGGTTGCACCTGATAAAAATTTGTCATCACCTAAATACGCACGATAATTCTTTTGTATAAAATCACGCACGTTTATATGTTTCTGCCAGTCTCCTGCAACAAAATCTTTCCAAAAATCGTATTCCATATCAAACCTCCTTTGCTAAAACTTTATAAAAAAAGGACAATCCAACTTTAAAAAAATTGAATTGCCCAGACGGTCGGCTATAACTACTTACACTCCCTTACGGTTACCCGTATTATTCCGCCAGTCGTGTAGGCATTTTTATTATACGATATTATGTTTTTTTTGTCAAGTTAAAAAGGGTATGGTAAAATTTAATTAAACTAAATTTTCTGTTGTTTTAAGAAATGATTAGTGTTATAATAAAGAAACAAAGGGGTGTAATAAGTATGATTTGTAATTTGCCTTACGGAAAAGAAAGCCTTAGTTTAGAATTAAATGATAAGTATATAAACGGGGTTTTAGTATCAAGTTTAAATAATTTCGTGCCTGAAAGCAGTGGTTACGATATTGTAAAACAAGCGATAGATAACCCTATCGGCACGGAAAAGTTAGAAAATCTTGCTAAGGGTAAAGAGAACGTTTGTATAATTTGTTCCGACCATACTCGCCCTGTTCCTAGTAAAATAATCGTTCCGCTTATGTTAGAACGCATAAGACAGGGCAATCCCAACGCAAAAATCACCATACTTATTGCAACGGGGCTTCATCGTGGCACTACTAAAGAAGAACTTGTTTCAAAGTTTGGTGAAAAAATCGTTAAAGAAGAAAAAATCGTAATACACGATTGCGATGATGCTGATAATTTAGTAAATTTAGGCGAACTTCCTTCGGGCGGTAGATTAATTGTAAATAAAATCGCAACAGATGCCGACCTATTGGTGTCAGAAGGGTTTATAGAACCACACTTTTTTGCAGGCTTCTCGGGTGGAAGAAAAAGCGTTTTACCAGGTGTTTGCGCAAGGGAAACGGTTATGTTTAACCACAACGCAGGCTTTATAGCAAACGAAAGAGCAAGAACGGGTATTTTAGATGGTAATCCCGTTCATACCGATATGATTTATGCTGCAAAGAAAGCCAAACTTGCATTTATAGTAAACGTGGTAATAAACGCCAAGCACGACCCTGTCTATGCAGTTGCAGGCGACGTTGAAAAGGCACATCTAAAAGGTGTGGAATTCTTAAACCAAAAGTGTAGGGTAAAAGCAAAGCCAGCAGATATTGTTATTTCTACTAATGGTGGTTATCCGTTAGACCAAAATATTTACCAAGCAGTAAAGGGTATGTCTTCAGCCGAAATGACGGTAAAGGACGGCGGTTGTATAATAATGGTTGCAAAGTCTAACGACGGGCATGGTGGTAAAGCCTTTTACGAAACCTTTAAGAATTGCGAAAGCATACAGGCATTAATGGATAAGTTCTTAAAAACTAAACCGTTAGATACCGAAGTTGACCAATGGCAATCACAAATATTTGCTAGGGTAATGCTTAAAGCCACGGTTATTTACGTATCTTCTTGTTCTAAGGAAATGGTAGAAGATATGAAAATGGTGCACGCAAGTTCGGTAGAAGAAGCAATTAAAAAAGCACAAGATATTTTAGGAAATAACGAGGCTACTATTACGGTTATCCCCGATGGCGTTGCTGTAATCGTTGAACAATAATATGACTAGAAAAACCACTTTAAAAACCGTTTATGCCGCTTTCTTTTTGTGTTTAGCATTACTTTTGCCATTACTTACGGGGCAGTTAAAGAGTTTAGGTAAAATGCTTAACCTAATGCACGTTGCAATATTTTTATGTGGTATGGTGTGCGGTGGGTATTACGGCGCACTTATAGGGTTTACCGCACCGCTTTTGCGTTCGGTTACGTTCGGCATGCCTGTGCTTTTCCCTAACGCAGTTGTAATGGCGTTTGAACTTGCCGTTTATGGCTTTTTATCTGGCGCGCTATATAAACTTTTGTATAACGTAAAAGGTGGAATTTATATTTCGCTAGCCACGGCTATGTTTATAGGAAGATTAGTTTGGGGCTTTGTTACGTTAATAGTTTGGTCGTTTATGGGCGATGCGTTTACTTTTGCATTATTTATTAAAGGCGCGTTTGTAGATAGTTTTGTTGGAATAATTTTACATTTAGTTTTAGTACCGATAGTGGTAATGATATTAAAACGAGCAGGACTACTTCTATTAAAAGATTAAAGGAAAAAGATTATGAAAAAAACTTTATATTCTCAAGCAAAAGATACTATATTAGAAATTATAGAAAAAGCAAAATTAGTTAAGGGCAATATTTTAGTAATAGGTTGCTCTACTAGTGAAATTATCGGCTCTAAAATCGGAACTAACTCTGCACCCGAAATTGCCGAAGAAGTGTTTGGTGCGTTTAATGAAGTGGCAAAGGAAAAAGGCATATATCTTGCCGTTCAATGCTGTGAACATTTAAATCGTGCAATCGTTACTGAAAGTCAAGCGGTAGTAGGTGCTGAAATTGTAAACGTTATTCCTAAGCCCAAAGCAGGGGGCTCTCTCGCCACCGTAGCGTATAATATTTTTAAAAGTCCCGTTGTTGTAGAAGATATTAAGGCAGATGCAGGTATAGATATCGGCTTTACTTTAATAGGTATGCACCTTAAAAAAGTTGCCGTTCCCGTAAGACTTGAAAATAACAAAATAGGCGAAGCGTTAATAGTCGCAGCACGCACTCGCCCCAAATTTATCGGTGGAATTCGCGCCGAATACAACCAAGAAATGTTATAAAAAAATATGAGCAAGGCGTTTGCCTTGCTTTGTATTTTGTTGAAAATTTTGCTTAAAGCATTGAATTTTTGATAATAAAGTGTTATACTATATTTGCTACACATAAACGAATAGTCCTATGGAAAAGGGGAAATATTTAAAAATACTCCCCTGCCTTTTTCGTAGGAAAAATATGTGTAGCAACATAAACAGGGGAAAGTATTTACGCCCCCGTTTGGGGGCGTTTTAATATTAGTTTAAAAAACACAAAAAAACAATACATTTCAACAAGAAGTTTAGTAATTCAACAAGCCGTTGAGCGAAAATATACAATTTTTCGTTGAATTTGGTGTAGAATAGAAGAAAAACGAAACGAGGTGGAAGAACTATGTTGGGCGAAAAAATTAAAACGCTTAGGATGGAAAACAACTTAACTCAAAAGGAACTTGCCGATAAACTTTACGTTACGGCACAAGCAGTATCGAGATGGGAAAAAGATGAAGTAGAGCCTTCTTTAACAACACTATCGGAAATTGCTAAAGTTTTTAACGTGACTGTGGCTAGTTTAATAGGAGAAGAAACGGTAAAGGCAGAAAAGGTTGAAAAAGAGACTGTTAAAGAAGTGAACGTTTATAGACCTGTTCTTGCGGTTTGTAGACAATGTAATAAACCTATATATAATGGCAACGACATTGTAAGAATTCCTGACTACGATAATGGCGAAAAGATTTACTGCAGGTCTTGTGACCAAAAAAATAAAAAGAGAGAAAAAGAACAGGCTATCTCAAACGGGATTGCTTGTAGAAAAAGGTCTTTTATTTGGGGTGGCATTATTACGGCAGTAGTTGCACTTATAGTATATGCAGTAACTTCTTCTAACCAAGAACTTCCCGTGGTGTTAGGTGCAACGCTCGGTAGTTTATTGTTATTCCCGTTTATTTCTTGTTTGTTCTTGGGAAACAATTTCGTTATCGACGTGTTTGGTTGGCTAGCATCGTGGACGGTAAGGTTCCCTGGATTAATATTCTCATTAGACTTAGATGGTATCGTTTGGTTTATAACCGTAAAACTTACTTTCTGGTTAATTAGTATGACAATATCGTTAACGGGCTGGGCTTTAGGAATTGCATTAGGAACTGCTCTTTCATTAATAGTTTATCCTTTTGCTCTTATTAAAAATATAAAACACCCCGAAGAATCGTGGTAAGATAAAAATGAAAGTTACTAAGGAGAAGAAAAATGACTAAAAGATTAATGCGTTTTGTTGCAATTATGATTGCGATGATATCGGTTCTAGGAATGCTTGCATGCGGAACTCCCGAACAGGGCGAAGAAAATGGGCCGACAGACGAACCTGTGCAAGAAGAAACGGGAGGGGGTCCCGAGCATGTACATACATTTAGTTCAATATGGTCAAAAGATGGTTCATACCATTATCGTGTATGTGTTGCAGGCAATAATTGTAAAGAAATTTCCGATAAGGCTAAACACTCTTACGGAGAGGGCGTTGTAATATTAAAAGCAAAGAAAGGTGTTCCTGGAAAGAAAAAATATATTTGCACAGTTTGTAGCCACAATGAAGAAAGAGAATATACGTTATCTGTACCAACGGCAGCGCAAGTTTATTCTGCAAGACAAGAAGCGATAGCAAGTGCCGTAGAAGGTTATGATTTTAAATTTACACTAGAGGGAAATTTAAGTCTTTTAGGATTAGGACCATCAGTTAGTGGTGTTTATGAGGGAAAATACAGGGCAAATCAAAACACAGGCGAAGAACAGTTTGTAAGAAAAACAAGTGGAGCGCTCTTCTTTGATAATACCGAGTACTCATACACAAAAAATAGTCAAAAAATTAAATTAACTGTGGATAAAAACAATGTTGTTAAAAAGAGTTCTATACTACGTGCGGATGAAGAAGATGGATTTTTTATTAATAAAGTAGTTGTTGGATTAGTTAACCTTTTAAAAGAACAAAATATTAACGATATTGCTTTGGCAGATGCAACTTCAAGTTATGATTATAAAGCGACAATAGATGTTGGGGCAAATAACGAATATTTAGCAAAGATAACGTCTCTTCTTTCAAATTTTGGAACTAAGATTGCATTTAAAAATGTTCAGTTTACCAATTTAGAGGCAATTCCTTTTAATTTTACAATTGCGGACGATGGCAGTTTAGATGATTTTGCGGTAGAACTAGCATTGACAATAAAAATAAAAGGAGTTAAAGCAACTATATCAGTTAAGTACGAGCAAGAAAACTCTAATAAAAATATCAATATCCCCACAAGTGATATTATTACTAGTAATACTCAAATTTCAAACATCCTATCAAAGATTAATTCTAAATTACAGGAATTAAAAAACAATAAAGCATATTCTCTCGACTTAACGGCAAGAAACGAGTTTGATCCTGCTTGGAATAAATTAGCAATTGTAGATGAGTATAAGGGTAGATTGTATAAAAATACTGAAGATTCAAGTGTTTGGTTTAACCATTCTTATAAGTATAAAGCTCATCACGAAGAAGATGGTAAGGAAACATATAAATATACGATAGGTAATACGAAAGATGGTGCTGTATATCACATTTCAAGAAAGGGTTCCAATGTTGTTACAGAAGTGAACAATATAACCGTAGATACCCAGTTTGATTATATGACATCGTCATTTAAATTTACAACTAACAATATCGATTGTATTAAGAGTGTGGTTGATAAAACCCAAACAATGTATTACATTTATTTAAATGACAACAGTGCTATTAATATTCAGAACAAAATACTAGAAATAGTTAATTCAAATAATACTGATGGTGTTGTAAAAGTGGATAACTATATTAACAACATTGTAAACATCAAAGACGCTGAATTTAAGATAGTTTTCGAGAAAGATGAGTTAGTGGAGATTTCTATAATTACAGACTTAAAGTATAATCCTATAGCAGGAGAGTTTACAGATTATAATATAACCTTAACAAACGAACTTCAATTATTAATAAATGACAAATTATCAAAAGCGCAAGATTATAAAGCACCTAAAAAGCCGGACAGCCTTTTAGGCGGGTTAGAATTTATTCTTTAAAACTAAAAACAGCCGAGTGTTCGGCTGTTTTTTATTGTCTTTTTTATTTGTTTTTTCTAAATTGTAGTGGGGTTATGCCCGTTTGTTTTTTAAATGCCCTTATAAAATAATTGTAATCGGTAAATCCGCATTCAAGCGAGATTGCCGTTATTGCTAAATTAGTTTTAGTAAGTTTTTCCATAGCCAAATTTATACGCTTGGTTAGTAGATATTTACCAATGGTGGTATTAAACTCTTCACTAAATAAACGATACAAAGCGTTTTTAGAAATAAAAAAGTGTTTACAAATGCTTTCTACCGAAATTTTTTCTAACAAACGCTCTTCAATATACTGCTCGATTTTTACCGAAAGCATGCTACGGTTGTGGCGAATTAAAGCATCGTCCCAAAAACTTTTTATTAGCACTAAAAGTATTCTTTTAACGGCTTCAAATTTTTCTGAAGATAAAAGGGGTAAACTTTCGTAAAGGGGTAAAAGTTCATTTCTATCTAATCCGTATTCTTCTATTCTACTTAAAGCCATATCTAAAGAAGAATATACTTTGTTTTGGTCACGAAATTGCCCTATCTGCATATAGCCGATTAACGTGTCTTCATAAAGCACGGGGATTATTGCTTCCATAAGCCCCGTGTGGCAGGTGTAGCATACAGTCTGCTTTGTTCTGCTTGCTAAATTCATATGCGTTAGGTTAGAAAGATTGCAATTTTCCTGCCTTTTATTATCAGAACGTATTTTCTTGCACCACTCGCAATACACGGGCGAAGTTGCAACCATTTTAGTGGAAGAATCGTAAAAGGTTACCGCAATACCCGTAGAAAGATAAAAATCTAAAAGTAGTTCTTTTATTTTTTCTTTGTTAAAAATGTAATCCATAATTTTATTATACGCCACTCGATAAAAATTGTCAATTATTTTAAATTCGGGAAGATTGTGCTATTTTTCAAAACGAAAATCACTATATTTTTACACCTTAAATAATGTATTATTTAAAAGAAGTATGATATTGGGGGTGTATAGCGTGGGCGTAAGGGAAAACTTAAAGGCAGTAGCCAAAGCATATCAGCATTTTAAGAATTGTTTTTCTTTTGAAAAAGACACCGACACCTTGAAAAAAGAACTTCTTGATAAAATCGGTGATGAACTTGGCGAATACCAAGTGTGTTATGATTACATTTGGGGAAGCGACACCTTAAATATAGACGGGGTTACCGCAAATCGCTATCCTAAACTTGGCGACACGATTATAATAGACGTAAGTGTAGGCAAAAACGGCGAGTGGTGCGACGTGTGTAGAACTTTTTTTGTAGGCGAGCCTACTAAAGAAATGGTAAACGCCTATAACTTAATAGAACAGAGTTTAAGGGCAGGGCATAAAGCATTAAAGCCAAACGTAACGGCCAAAGAAGTTTATGATGCAGTAAACGGAGTGTTTGAAAAAGAAAATAAAAAACTTATTCATCACGCAGGGCACAGAATTGGTAATAAGCCTTTAATGCAACCGCAGTTTTTAGAAGAAAATAATACGCCCGTAGAAAAGGGACTTTACTACACGATAGAGTCTGGGTTATACGATGGGTTTGGAATAAGATTAGAAAACGATTTTTTAATTAACGAAAATGGGGCGGAAGACCTTTTTGAAAATCTTTTACCCTTAAAAATAGAGGAGTATATACTAAAATGAACGACAAGATTTACGGAGCATTTGCAGTTTTAATGACACCGTTTAACGGCACTAAAATAGATGAAGATGCGTTTATTAAACAGATTAAAAGGGTAAACGATAGCGATATCCCCGGGTTTGTTACTAATGGTAGCACGGCAGAGTATATCCAATTATCTTTAGAAGAACAAATGCTTATTACCGAAATTACGGCAAGGGAAAAGGCAAAGGATAAAAAACTTATCGTTAGTGCCTGCACGGGTAATTTAGCAGATACGATAAAGTTATGTAAGCACGCAGGTAAGGTTAATGCAGATGCAGTTTTAGTTTGCCCGCCATATTATTTTAAGTATACCAAAGACGAAAGGGAAGCCTATTATAAATCGGTTGCAGATTTATCTCCCGTTCCCGTTTTATTATATAGCGTGCCTTTCTTTACGCAAGAAATAGAACTAGATTTATGCTTTAAGTTATTCGATTATCCCAACGTTATCGGCATAAAGGATAGTTCGGCTAATATGAAGCGTTTAGAACATATGGTAGAATACACCAAAGACAAAAA
>JAZRHN010000085.1:0-7158 GCA_045644785.1 Christensenellaceae bacterium | reverse complement strand
ATAGAAGGATTACAAGCCATAAAGGCTATGCTGTCTAGATTAAGAGTCAGCATAGCCGTTTTAATTCCTGTTCTGGCTAAGGCAAGAGAGGCTTCTACCCCAGCGTGCCCTGCGCCTATTACTACCGCTTGATAATTTCCTTCAATGAAACTCATTTTTGCGCCTTTTTTATAGGTTTCTGATTAAAAACCTTTGTTTTTGTAATACTCTTATTGTTTTAAGAGCATCTTTTTAATGTCGTTTACTTCAGTTGCAAGTTTGCTATCAGTTTTGATTTGTTTAGCAATCTTATTCCTACTAAAGATTACCGTTGAGTGGTCACGACCGCCCATTTTTTGACCTACCGTGTAAAGGGGTAAGTTCATCATTTCGGTAATTACGTAAATACAAACTTGTCTTGGTTCTACAAATTCTTTATTTTTCTTTTTGCCTACTAAATCGTTCTTGCTTATCTTATAGAAGTTAGAAACGCAAGTGATAATATCTTCTACCTTTAATTCTTCTTGCTTTTCTGATGCAGATTCTTTAATTGCTTCATCAACAAGTGAAATAGTGATGGGGCATTCGTGTAGTTTAGATGCAAAAATTACCCTAGTAAGTTTACCGATTAAAGAACGAACGTCCGTTTCGTCCATTTCCGCAATATACGTTAAAACCTTAATATCAACGATACACTTTGCTTCTTCGGCTTTCTTTCTTAAAATAGCCACTCTCGTTTCAAGGTTAGGCGGTTGAACGTCAGCGAGTAGTCCACCTTCAAAACGGGTGCGGAGTCTATCTTCTAAAACGTCTATTTCGCTAGGCGGAGTATCGCACGTTAAAACGATTTGCTTGTTTTGCATAACAAGTTCGTTAAACGTATGGAAGAATTCCATTTGCGTTCCCGCTTTCTTTGATAAGAATTGAACGTCGTCAATTAAGAGCACGTCCACGTTTCTATACTTTCTGCGGAAATCAGCAGGGGCGTTTTTACCCCTAGAAATACTTTCCATCATTTGGTTAGTAAACTGTTCGCAAGTTGCGTATAAAACGTTAAGCGTGGGGTTATGTACTTTTAAGTAGTTAGCAATAGCCATAAGCATATGCGTTTTACCAAGTCCCGTGCCACCATAAATAAATAGGGGGTTATATGAATCACCAGGGTGTTCGGCAACCGCTTTAGCAGCGGCAACTAAAAATTCGTTAGATGGGCCCACAACGAAAGATTCAAAAGTAAACTTGGGGTTAATGGGCATACCCTTATCAACGATAGTGTCGCTAATATCCCCTTCTTCTTCACGAATTTGACGGTATTCTTCCATCGTGCACGCATTGTATAAAATAAAGTCTTGGATTTCAGGATTGGTTCTCTTTAACGCTTCTCTAATCTTAACGGCAAGGGTATCACGCATAACAGCGTCATACATAATTTGCCCTTTAGCACATAAAACCAATTTGTTGTCAATCACGTCAGCCGGAAAAAGAGTTGCTATGAAAGTTTTGTATGAAATACTAGTAACCGTTTTTTCTAATTCAGGAAGCGTCATATTCCATAGGATTTCGTAACTTTCCATTTTTTTATCTCCTTTTATTGCTTTTAATTGAAAATTATTATAAAATAATTGTAGTCGTAATATTTAAGTGGTATTATTATACCAAAATTTTCGTCGAAAATAAAGAGAAAAGTTTGATTTTTCACAAATTTTAAACGAATATGTATATAAATTTTTTATCACTGAAAAATTTTAGAAATTACACGCTAGAAAGTTTTCAGTTCAAAAACGGAATAAATATCTTAACGGGTGCTAACGCGCAAGGTAAAACCAACGTAGCGGAAGCCATATTTTTGCTATGCACGGGTTATTCTCCACGTGCTAATCGCGATAAACTTTTAGTAAAAAGTGGCGAAAGCAAAGGCGAAGTAACAGGTTCTGCTAGTGGTGCGTATGGGGACGTGTCCGTTAAAGTTATCGTGGACGCTTTGGACAAAAAGCGCGTATTCGTAAACGGGCTAGAAGTGCTAAAAATCGGCGAAATTTTGGGCAACATCAATAGCGTATTCTTTAACCCGTCCGAACTTAAATTAGTTCAAGAAAGCCCTGAAGATAGGCGTAGATTTATGAACATTTCCTTATCGCAGATGTCTAAAAACTATTTCTACGCACTAACTAGATATAATAAGATTTTAGCACAACGAAACAATCTTTTAAAAGACTCTAACGAATATCTTATCCGTGAAACTTTGCCTATTTGGGATGAGCAACTTGCAAAATACGCAACTGTTATCATAAGGCAAAGAAACGACTTTTTAGCAGAAATTTCGCCTATCGCTGAAGAAAAACACGCGTTTATTTCGGGTGGCAAAGAAATTCTTAAAATGAAAACGGAAAGCGGTTATTATGGCACGGAAGAAGACGTGGCTTTTGCTTTTAAGGAAGACTTGAAACTCGCACTTGATAAAGACATAAGACTTGGCTATACTTCACTTGGACCACATAGAGATGATATTAAGTTTACGCTTAACGGAGTAGACGTTAAGACTTTTGGTTCACAAGGACAACAGCGAACGGTAGCCCTAGCGCTAAAACTTGCCGAAGCCGAACTCTTTATGAACAGGTTTGGTGAATACCCCGTGCTTATTTTGGACGACGTTTTATCTGAACTTGACCGGCCAAGACAAAGAAGATTAGTTAAAGCGGTAGAAGGTATGCAAACCATATTTACCGCAACCGAAATTCCGCGAAATCTCTTTACAGGAACGCCGTTTAGACATATTCTAATAGAAAACGGGAGAGCGAAAAAAATTACTGATAAATAACCCTAATTGGGGTACAAAAAACGTCCTTAAAAAGTTTTAAGGACGTTTCCTTTTTTAAATTTTTAATTAAAGACTGAATTTTTTAACTATTTCATCTTTGGTCATATACCCAGAAACTCTTGCTACTTCTTCGCCGTTTTTTACAAGCACCAAGGTGGGTATTACAGAAATATTGAACTCGGTTGCAAGCAACGCTTCTTCATCAACGTTAACCTTTCCAACCTTTACGGTATCAACTTCATTTGCAATCTTTTCAACTTCACTTGCAATCATCTTACAAGGTCCGCACCACGTTGCCCAAAAATCTAAAAGCACGGGCTTGTCTGATTTTACAACTTCCGCATCAAAATTGCTACTAGTAATTTTGTATTCCATTTCTCGCTCCTTGTGGGTATTATATAACGTAAATTTTAAAAGTCAATTAGTTACTGACACGTTTTATTAAAAATTTTTTAAATTTTTTTAAGCGTTTAAGTCTTTGCTATTTCCTAAAAACGTTCCGAAACTAGATGCTTGTGATTTTTTAGCGCCACCGCTACTCTTTCTAGCGGGTGAAGAACTTCTAAAGTTTTTACCACCGCGAGAGTTACGGTTATTATTTCTTCTATCTCTGTTGTCGCCGTGATTTACACCTGCATTGTAGGGGCGTGCAAATTCGTCCTTTTCATTAGGAACGATTATAACGAAACGATTAGGTTCTTTACCATCGCTCTTTGTTGTAACGCCTGTGCTTTCTGCAAGTGCCATATGAATAATTCTTCTTTCAAATGGGTTCATAGGCTCAAGATAAACTTCTCTTTTAAGTTCGATTGCCTTGTTTTCAAGTTTATGTGCAAGTTTTACTAGCGTTTCTTCACGCTTGTTTCTGTAGTTTTCACAATCAACAACAACTTTTTCGTAATCTTTTTTACCGATATTTTTTACTGCGCCTGCTAACGTTTGAATAGCATCTAACACTTCGCCACGGTAACCGATAATTTCAGATTGGTCTTCAGTTTTAATGGTGATAACTTCGTTTCCGTTATTGCAAGATACTTCTACTTCTGCTTTAACGCCTAAAATATCAAGTAATTTAATAACGAAATCTTTTTCGCCGTTATCGGTAATTTCTGCTTTTTTTGCTTTTGCCTTTGCTTTAACTGCGGGGGCTTTCTTTTCTTTTTTGGGCTTTTCTTCTACTTTTGCAGTAATTTCTACTACTGCATTGCCTTTAATTCTACCAAACAAACCTTTTTTAGGTTCTTGCTTTACGGTAATTATGGCGTTATCAATTTCTAAATTTAATTCTTTTAGCCCGTTAGTTACGGCTTCTTCCACCGTTTTTGCTGTAAATTCCATATATTCTCCTCGCGTTCCGTTAATTATTTTTTACGCCTATTCTTATCTGCGCTCGCTCTTAAAAAGTGTGAATCAGGAACGTCACTATTTTTCTTTGCTTTCTTTTTGGGTTGTTCTTTCTTTTGTTCTTGGGGCTTGGGTGTATAAACTCTGCCTCTTATAGTTGCATTAGCAGTTTCGGGTTTTTTGTTTTTAAATTGCTTATCAACGATACGATTAATTACTACCGTGGTAAGCATACCGATAAGTGAACTTAACGTGATATAAATAGAGAACGCTGCAGTATAAACGAACGCAAACGTTACCATTAAGATAGGCATCATCCACGTCATCATCTTGTTTTGTTGAGCGCCACGTCCGTCAACCGTTTGAAGTTCCATTTGTGCTTTTTGGCTTTTACTTGTAACTAATTGCATTGCAAGTGAAGAAAGCGCGGTTAAAGCAACTAAAATATAGTAACCGTTAGGTGAATTCTTAACGTCTTCAAGTCCTGCGGTTAAATCTGCATAATTATCTAAAACGGCTTGATTATTATAATCGTTATAACAACTAGCACAAGCACCACAACTACCGCTGGTATTAAACATAGCAGTATCTAAGGGGTGTGCCATAGTGGTATCAGGTTGCCAAATATTTTTCATCCATAAAAATCCAGCACCGTTATTGTTCCACGTTTCAGCAGCACGTTCTGCACCGATACCTTTTAAGAAAGCAACCGCTTCTTCAGTAGTGCTTCCTTCAAAAGTCTTGCCGTCAATAGTAGTCAACGCGTCGGCATTAACTTTAAAGTTATTTACGCTATGGAAAACGTATTCGCCTTGTTCGTTAACAACGTAATATTTAATATAGGTAATATAAGAATTGGTAGTTAATGTAAAGTATGATTGGGGGTTAGTAGGGTCTGCCATATCAACGCCCGTAGTAACTTCATAATTAACTGCACCGTTTTCCGTTTCAATAGTGCCGATGGGGTTAAGTAAGAAGTATTCGTTATTAACGAAAAGTCTACCGTCATCACCAATGGTAATATATTTACCTTCCTTATCAAAATCTAAACCTTCATAGATAACTGAACTATAAGATTTAGCCATATCCATATAATATAGCGCGTTTTGATAGGTAGAATAGTTTGTAAACGCTGAAATAGCAATAAAGAAGATAACGATTGTAATGATAGTAGGAAGGCATGCACCAAACATAGAGTAGCCGTGCTTTTTATAAACCGCCATCATTTTTTGGTTGTATAAATCTTTATTGTCAGCGTATTGTTTTTGAAGTTTTTCAAGTTCTGGGCGCATTTCTTCCATTAAAAGGGAGTTTTTACGCATAGAACGTCTTGATAAAAAGTCTGGAACTAAAGTTATTAATTTAAGAATAACAGTAAATAAAACTACTGCTAAAAAAACGGAAGCGGTAGCATCCGTTAACCACATAATACATTTAACTAAAAAACTTTGAGCACCAGGGTCTTGTATAAAAATTTCACTAATCATTTTAATATAACCACTTTACTACGTTTTTTTTGTCGGGAACTTTATCAATTCCACCTTTTGAGAAATGATTACAACGAAGAATTCTATATATTCCGAGCGCAACTCCACGAATACAACCAAAGCGAAGTATGGCTTCAATCATATATTGAGAGCAAGAAGGGAAATACCTACAATCCCCTTTAGATAGATATTTTTGATAAAGTCTAATTAAGGCTATAAGTAATTTTTTCATTTTTAAACCTTTTTAATCCTTAAAAAAGCCACCTTTATTAAAAATATAGTTCATATCGTCCGAAATTCTATGAAAATCGTATTCCTCTGAAATTTTGGGAATAAAAACAAAAAAGAAGTTTTCCTTTAATTTTGGGATAAAACTTCTGAAAGATTCTCGGAAAAGTCGCTTTATCCTGTTTCTTTTAACGCTACACCCAAATTTTTTACCGACGGCATATCCTGCTTTTAACCCTTCCGCCGGTAAAAATATTAGTGTAAACGTTTTTGAATAAAGTTTATTTCCTTTCTTAAATAAAAGATTAAAATCTTTTTCTTTTTTAAGTCTGTAATCTTTTAAAGGCATTTATAGTTTCGCCAACAATTTAAGCAGAAAGCTTATGACGACCTCTATTACGACGACGTTTTAAAACGTTTCTACCTGATTTAGATTGCATTCTTTTTCTGAAGCCGTGAACTTTGCTTCTTTGTCTTTTTTTGGGCTGATAAGTCTGTTTCATTTTTAAGTCTCCTAATTATCTATTTTTAATTATTATTTTTTACTCGTTTATTCTTACCGGTAAGATTAAGTAGGTATAATCATCTTTTCCGACGGGCGTCATTACGCAAGGATCTATCGGAGTATTTAAGTTAAGTTTGATGAAATCTTCTCCGGTTATTTTCAAAAAGTCTTGAATATATTTTCCGTTAAACGCTATTACCATATCTTTTCCTTTAAGGTTTACGGTAACTTTTTCGTTTACGTTTCCTACTTCAGATTTAGATGAAACTTCCATAAAGTCTTCTCTAATATCTAATTTTACAACGTTATATCTATCGTTTTTAGCAACGATTGTTGCTCTTTCTATTGAAGATAAGAAAAGATTTTTATTTACTACTACTTCGTTAGAAAATATGGTAGGAAGAATATGGTTGTATTTTACAAATTCACCTTCAATTAATCTTGAATAAATTACGGTGTTATTAAATTCAACGTAAAGATTATTATTTTGAACGCAAATTTTAAGTTCTTTATCTTCGTTATCTAATAGTCTTGTAATTTCAATTAAAGTTCTTGCAGGGATAACTGCTTTAAAGTCGCCACCGCTTTTTACTTCTTTTTTTACAATTCCCATTCTAAATCCGTCTAACGCAACGGTGGTAAGAAGATTATCTTTAATTTCAAATAAACAACCTTTAAGTATGGGGCGTGAATCATCGGTAGCACAAGTTAACGTAACTTTTTCTACAATTTCTTTTAATTCGTTTTGTTTTAGAATAAAGAAATCTTTTTCTTCTATCTTTTTAATTACAGGGTAA
>JAZRHN010000084.1:0-2548 GCA_045644785.1 Christensenellaceae bacterium | reverse complement strand
TATATGACGACCAAGGTGGCTTACCTAGAGCACGTCAACCTTTGGGTGGTTTATTTGGCAATATCGGCAGAGATGGCGTTGTTAAAAATCTTGGTATAACTGGTACTAATACGTGGGTATGGTATGACTATGGCGCTTCATATCTTTTAGCATATAACGTTACTGGTACTTTAGAAAACGTTTACGCTAAAATTAGCCCAACCTTAAACGTTGATACCGAAACAAGACCCACTCCTTCAACTAATTTCTGGATTGTACGTGCTATTTCTGGTGCAACACTTAAAAACGTAGTATTTGAATTAGATATTCCCGAAAATTTACTCCGTGAATATAATCCTGACGATAAGGGGACAAATAGTAAAGGCAAGGCAAACTATACAACTGCAACGGTTGGTGCTTTTGCTGAATTAGGCTACGATGCTGTTACGGCTAAAGCATGGCACGATTTATATGCTGATGAGTATATTAAAGGTGCTGGTTCAGGTTTATCTTCAAGAGATTTTAATACCTACGAAAACTGTTATTTCTTTTATAGTAGCGGAACTCGTGGTTTACATGGCACGACAAAAGGTTTAAATGATAAAAAGGCTTTTGAATGCTATGATTATGAAAATATTCCTAACAAAACGTTTGATATCATTGAAGAATCAGATTATTTTGAACTTAACGTTAATGGTGCACCCGTATTTATTGGTTTAGGAAACTAATTTTATGAAAAAACTTTTATTGTTAATTTTAATAATTATTACGTTATTTTCTTTTTCAATGCTATACTCGTGTGGTGAAACAACCGATAACGAATATGACGGTATAGTTATTGAATTAGAAGACTCGCTTGCATACGTAGAAGTAGGTGGAACCTTTAAAATTAATTACTTAGCAACTAATTCTGAAGGTAAAACCGCAAAGTGGAAATCAGATGATAACTCTATTTGCACTATAGTTGGTGGCGTAGTTTCAGGCTTAAAAGAAGGTACAACAAAAGTTACGTTAACGGTTGGCGATGCTAAAGCAGAATGTGAAATTATAGTTTTTACTTTCCAAGAAGAAACGGCTAGCCCTATAACGGATACGTTTGAAGTTTATTCTGATTATATAGACGGCGAACTATATGGCAACGATTTAGTTATAGAGTTAAAAAGTTACGGCTTAACCTATTTTAAGAATGCTAAAGCAACGCTAACCAATGGTGAAATTACAAAACAGGTTGCGTTAAGACCATCTTCTAATAAAGAAAAAATTTTTATTAACGGAACGGAGTTTGGTGCAAGTTTATACGGAGAAAACGTTAAACTTATACTTGCTACAGGCGACAAAAGGGTAACTATTCCTTTTAGTAAAGTAGTCACAAAGTTTATTAGGTCTTATAATGACGTAGAGAACTTATTTTTCTACGGAAATTTAGACGTTGTTTCGGGTTTCTATACTTATGACGGATATTTTATTCAAACACAAACTATAGACCTAGATTTTGTTCCGTTAAACTATCGCACGCACACTGTTGTTTCAGGTGGAATTTATTTCTTGAACGACCCCGTTTATATTCACCCAGACTACCCTGAAGGTAGGGTGTGCACAGGTGCTGTTGCAAGTGGCTTTTTATACAGTTGGTTTAACGTTGACGTAGGCTTTTTAGGCACTTATGATGGACAAGGTAACGCTTTACTAAACGTAAGTTTACTTAATGATAATAATCACGTTGCAGGTGCAGACAAGGGTAACCGCGGTGGTATTTTTGGTAACGTAAGCAGAAAAGGCGTTATTAAAAATCTTGCCGTAACTGCTGGTGCAAACTGGGGTTGGTATTCGTATACAACAAATAACTGTTTAGCAAACAGTATTAACGGAACACTTGAAAATGTTTACGTAAAACTTATAGCAGAAGCGCGTCCAATTGGGGCGGGGCAAGATAGAGATACTGCTACTTCAAATGTAAATACGTTAGCGTATTGTATTTCTGGTGCAACTCTTAAAAACGTTGTGGCAGAATACGATGCAACGGCTATAGAGCACGTTTATAAAGAAACCCATAATGATTTATGGATATTTGCTTTAGTAGGGCCTGAAAATCAATACGTTGATGGAAAGTCTATTTTAAATGGCGACAATGTAGACCCTTCAAAAATTACCGCAGATTCAGTAATTATATGGGAAAATAGTAGTTACGATATTAACGTTTACGAAAACACTTATTTCTTTTACACAAAGTTAGATGGTGTTAATCTTCGTTATTCATCAGACCCCACTTTTACAAACAGAAAAAACCCTCCGTTTGAAGCGTATGCGTATGGAGAAATTCCCGATAAAGAGTTCGTTTTAGATGATTGGACTTATTGGGAATTATCAGAACAAAATTATCCTGTATTTAAGGGTATATCATAAATTTATAGGAGAAAGTTATGGCAATTATAGCAAAAAACGATAATTTTACTATCGAAACTAAAGGTTGTTCTTACAAGTTTTCTATCGTTAACGGAATTCCTGTTCATCATTACTATGGTGATAAAATTCCCACAAACGAAACTCCGGATTACTTTATGCCGGAAAC
>JAZRHN010000083.1:0-4608 GCA_045644785.1 Christensenellaceae bacterium | reverse complement strand
CCTAATAAAATAATAAAGTTTACATTTAATTAACAAATAGTTTAATAAATGTAAACTCAAGTAACAAATATTATTATATAAACATTGCATTATATTGTCAATTATTTTTATAAAAATTTTAAAATTTTTTTATTGCTTTTTTTGGACAAAATTAAAGGCTGTTTTCCTTAGTTAAAAACAGCCTTTTTTTTAATTTATATGAAAGGTAATTTCTCCTGTAAAAAGGTCAACGGTTTTTTCGCATATATCAACTCTTAAACTACAGTCAGAATTTATGCCGATTACGGTAACGGTTTTTTGCTCGCCTTTTACGTCTGCGACAACCGTTTGACCTTTTAAGTAGTCGTTATTTTTTGCAAAATCTACAAATGAATAGTCGTTATCTTTTACTTTTATGAGTTCTTTTTTTAGAATTTTTGTGAATAAATTTTTAATTTTATTGATACTAAAATCTTTATTTAAAAGTAATGATATGGAAGTAGGCTCTCTTAATAAGTCCTTACTAAATTCTTTTTGATTAACGTTTATACCAACGCCAATTACCAAAAAATTTATACCATTTTCATCTGATACCGATTGAAGGAGTATTCCACATACTTTTTTGCCAAACACGTAAACGTCGTTCGGCCATTTTATTTTAGCGGTAATTCCTAATTTATTAAGTAATTTTATAACGGATACCGCACTAACTAATGAAATATACTTAAAATCATTGCAAAGTTTTCTGTTAGTTATAAGCATTGAAAATAGAAGGTTGGTTTTTTCTTGACTTTCCCAAACCCTATTTTCTCTGCCCTTGCCTGCCGTTTGATAATCCGCATAAACGGTGGAAAAATTACGCAACACAAAACGTCTGCGTAATAAATACGCAGACGTAGAGTCTATTTTTCTAAAATGATAATTCTTTCTTAAATACTTCATCTTAAATAAAGATTGTAATTAAGATACCTGCAGCGATTGCAGAACCGATTACGCCTGCAACGTTGGGACCCATAGCGTGCATAAGTAAGAAGTTTGAGGGATCTTCCTTTTGACCTTCTCTATGAACTACACGGGCTGCCATAGGAACTGCAGAAACACCTGCTGCACCAATCATAGGATTAATCTTACCCTTAGAGAGAACGCACATAAGTTTACCAAAGAGTAAGCCTGAAATTGAAGCGATTGCAAATGCAGATACACCTAAAATAAATACCTTAATAGTACCCCAAGTTAAGAAGGTTGTTCCGATAGCGGTTGCACCAACAGATAAACCTAATAAGATGGTACAAATGTAAAGAAGTGCATTAGAACAAGTGTTTACAAGATTAGGAACAACGCCACATTCTTTTACTAAGTTACCAAGCATTAAACAACCGATAAGCGGTGTTGCTGAGGGAACGATTAAACATACTAAAATAGTAACGATGATCGGGAAAAGAATTTTTTCCGTTTTAGATACTTCACGGAGTTGTTCCATCTTAATTAAACGTTCTTTTTTAGTCGTACAAAGTTTAATTAGCGGTGGGAAAATAACGGGAACTAGCGCCATATAAGAGTATGCTGCTAATGCTATACCTGCTGAAAGACCTTTATCTCCACCTGCGGCAGCCATTGCATTTGATACTAAAATTGCCGTAGGGCCATCTGCACCACCGATAATACCGATAGCCGCAGCGTCAAAGTAGTTAAATCCAAGAAGTAATGCACCAAAGAATGCACCAAAAATACCGATTTGTGCTGCTGCGCCTAAAAGCATAGTCTTTTTATTAGCAATTAGCGGACCAAAGTCGGTAGTTGCACCAATGCCTAAGAAGATTAAGCAAGGATATAATTCACATTCTACACCAAGGTGTAAATATCCAAGTAATCCCCTATGTATTACTTCTTCTCCTGCTTCATTAATTGAAGTAGTAATATAAATTTCTGGGAATAAGTTAACGAGTATAATACCGAAAGCAATCGGAATAAGTAAGTATGGTTCAAAGCCTTTTTTGATTGCAAGGAATACAAAGAGTAAACCTATACAAATCATTGCAAGGCGCATCCAACCATCACCTTGGAAAAATTGCGCTATTACAGTACCCTCTGCAATAGAGCTGATTAAATCACCAATATTCATATTCTTTTATCCTATTAACCTAAAACGATTAAAACGTCCTTATTATTTACTGCTGAGCCCTTAGAAACTTTGATTTCAGTAACGGTACCTTCTACGCTTGATGGAACTTCGTTTTCTAATTTCATAGCTTCGATAATTGCTACGGTTTGACCAACTTTAACAACGTCACCAACTTTAACGGTTACGTCTAAAACTTTACCAGCGATAGGTGCTTCAATAACCTTTGAACCACCTGATACGGGTGCAGGAGCTGCTGCTACAGGAGCAGATGCTTCCACGTGGCCTGCAGTTTCGCTAACTGCTTCTAATTCAACTTCATATAACTTTCCGTTTACTTTAACTTTGTAGATTTTCATTTTATTTTATCTCCTTAATACTTACTAATTTTACGTCTTTTTTAGTTTCGTTTCTCATGTCGATTGAAGCAACTAGCACTGCTACCATTGCATCTTCATCACTTACGTTAACCGATTTCTTTTCGGCAACAACTTCTTTTTTAGGTTCTTCTACCTTGCTTGCAGCCTTTTTATCAACGATAACACCTGCTGCATAAGCAATTACGATAATAATTGCTAAAATAGCAAACACAAGCGCGATTGATGCTATTGCAACAATTCCGCCTTGACCAAGGTCTTTACCTAAACCGTCTATTAAAGCGAGTAAATTATTCATAATCTATCTCCTATATAATAACGTTAAATTCGTCTTCTTCTACTTCGGGTGCGGGGTTGTATTTCTTGTTTAAGAAATCAGTTGCCACGTTTTCAAAGAGTGCAAGACTTAAAACGTCTTCGTCATTTTTTGCTATGTCTTTATACTTTTCTTTTAACGCTTCAAATTCAGGAGCAAGTAAGTCTGCAGGACGACATGTGATAATTTCATCATCGCCAACGATTTGCTTTAAAATATCTGGGTCAACTTCTGCAGGTGCTTGACCATATCTACCGTGGAGATAATCTTTAATTTCTTTTGCCACGATTTTATATCTGCCCATTAAAACGTTTAAAACCGCTTGTGTTCCAACCATTTGTGATAAAGGTGTAACAAGTGGTGGATAACCCATTTCCTTTCTTACTCTAGGAACTTCCTTTAACACTTCTTCATACTTATCCATAGCATTTTGGTCTTTGAGTTGCTTCATAAGGTTAGAAAGCATACCACCCGGAACTTGATAAGTTAAAATGTTAGGATTTACCGCTAAAGCCTTAGGATTTAATAAGCCATTATTTAAATATTTAGATACAATACCTTCAATTAAAGGTTCTGCTTCATGAATAACGTCTAAATCTAAATTGGGGTCAAACTCCGTGCCTTTAAGTGAAACGTTAAACGCTTGAGTTGAAGGTTGAGCCGTACCACCTGATAAGGGTGAAAGTGCACAGTCAACAATATCGCAACCTGCTTGAATTGCAGCGGTGTAAGTCATTTCACAAATACCGCCCGTGCAGTGTGAGTGAAGTTCTAACGGAAGTTTGGTGTTTTTCTTTAACGCTGAGAAAAGTTTTTTAGCATCTTCAGGTAAAAGAACGCCCGCCATATCCTTAATACAAAGTGAATCAGCACCAAGAGATTCAATTTCTTTTGCTAAGTTAACGTAATAATCGATAGTATGTATCGGCGAAGTAGTATAACTTAACGCGATTTGGCAATGACCACCGTATTTTTTAGTTGATTTTACGGCTTGTGTTAAGTTTCTAATATCATTTAGCGCATCAAATACTCTAATAATATCAATACCGTTCTCAATTGATTTTTTACAGAACATATCAACAACGTCGTCAGAATAATGACGGTAGCCTAATATGTTTTGACCACGGAACAACATTTGAAGTTTGGTTTTTTTACAAACTTTCTTTATCTCACGTAGTCTTTCCCACGGGTCTTCGTTTAAAAAGCGAAGACAAGAGTCGAACGTTGCACCACCCCATACTTCTAAAGCGTGGTAGCCAGCATTATCTAAAATTTTGGCAACCTTAACCACTTCTTCAGTAGTCATACGGGTAGCGAACAATGATTGATGCCCGTCACGAAGAGCGGTTTCAACAATTTTTACACCCATGTTTTTTCTCCATTTCTTTATTTTATAGTTGAAAAGAAATTATTTATTGCAGATTATTTGCATATAAAATATTTCCAAATTTCCACATATACATTATAAAACAACCCCTACCCTTTGTCAATGCTTTTTTAAAAATAAAAAGCCGTTTGATTATATCAAACGGCTTTTCTTTTATATTTCTCTTATACCTTCTGAAGGTGATTTTTTCGCTTCTCTTAATACGGGGAAGAAAGTTCCTACAAAAGAAATAACTATTGCTACTGCTAACATAATTAAAACGTTAACTAGTCTAAATCTTAACACTTTAGTTTCAAAGAAATATACTAGTGCGTAATTTAATACGTAACTACCAACAAATGCAAATATCGTTGCAAACATAAAGCATATTGCGGTTAACAATATCGTTTCACATAAGAATATTCGTAAAACGTCTTTTCCACCTGCACCA
>JAZRHN010000082.1:0-1701 GCA_045644785.1 Christensenellaceae bacterium | reverse complement strand
CTTCTTCGTAAATACGTGCCGGATATGGCTATAACAACGGATATTATGGTAGGCTTTCCTGGGGAGGGTGACCAAGATTTTTATGATACGATAGATGCTGTAAAAAGAATTGGTTTTTCAGGTGCGTTTACGTTTATTTATTCTCCGAGAAAGGGGACGCCTGCAGCAGAATATCCGAATCAAATTGATGCTAGCGTCTCAAAAAAGCGAATTATGGAACTAATAGATTTGCAAAACGAGATTAATAGGGAACAGTCAAAAGGATATTTAGGAAAGGTTGTTGAAGTTCTTTGTGAGGGGTATGACGATAAAAAATCTTCATATTTAGGCAGAGATACGCACGGCAGAATGTTGTATTTTAAATCAAACGAAAATCTTATTGGAAAGTTTGTTAACGTTAAAGTTGTAAAAACAGGAGGAATTTCTCTTTACGGGGAAATTTTGGGGAATTAATATGAAATATTCACCAATGATGGAAAATTATATAGCACTAAAGGAAAAATATAAAGATTGTATTATATTTTATCGTTTAGGCGATTTTTATGAAATGTTTTTTGAAGATGCAGTGCGTGCTTCAAAAATGCTTGATTTAACCCTTACTGGAAGAGATTGTGGTTCTGGTCAACGTGCGCCGATGTGTGGTGTTCCTCATCATGCGGCAGATATGTATATATCAAAATTAGTTTCTTTTGGTGAAAAAGTTGCTATTTGTGAGCAGGTAACGGGAACTTCTGAAAATGGGGTTATGAATAGGGAAATTGTTCGTATTGTTACGGCTGGAACGATTACTAACAATGAGTTAATTGACGAAAAAAATAATAACTTTTTGCTTTCTGTATATTTAGGCAAAAATGATTGCGCTATCTCTTGGGTAGATATAACAACGGGTGAATTTTTTACAAAAAATTACTCAACAGATGTTTATAATGCGCTTTTTAATGATTTGGTTAAGATTAATCCTGCTGAAATTATTGGTAATGAAGAAGCAGTTAACGTTTTAAATCAATCTCCATTAGTTAAGCAAGGAATAACACCTAAAGTTTCATATTTCGTTGAAAGTGAATTTAATATTGAAAGTGCAAAGCGTGTTTTAGAAAAGCATTTTAAGATTGCTTCATTATCTGTTTTTAATATTGACGATAATTCAAATTGCATTAAATCTTCTGGTGCGTTAATTTCTTACTTAATTGAAACGCAAAAAAACACTTTAGTTAATATTAACGAAATAAAAGTAGAGTCTGATTCAGAAACTTTAATGATGGATTTAAATACCGTTAGAAACCTTGAATTAATCAAAACGATTAGGGATGGTAAGAGATACGGTTCGCTTTTATGGTTATTAGATAAGACGAAAACGAGTATGGGTGCAAGAAAGTTGCAAAAATGGATACTTTCTCCCCTTAATTCTATTGATGCTATAAATTATAGATTAAATGGTGTAGAAGCGTATTTTTCTAATACGTTAATTAGACAAAGTATAATTTCTCTTTTATCTGAAGTTAGGGATATTGGTAGAATTACAGGTAAGATAGCAAACGGTAACGTTATGCCTAAAGACTGTATTTCATTAAAATATTCTTTAGAAACATTACCGAATATTAAATTTCAACTTTCAGGTATTATGTCGGATATTGTTACCGATATTTATGCTTCTATCGGCGATTTTTCTGAATTAACAAAGTTGTTATCTGATGCTATTTC
>JAZRHN010000081.1:0-1672 GCA_045644785.1 Christensenellaceae bacterium | reverse complement strand
AAATGTAGAAGACTACGTTGATTTAGGTTCACACGGTATGTTTATTTGCTCTATCGTAGAAGCAAGGGTAATTAGCGATAAGGAAAGTTTAACTTACGCATACTATCAATCTAACGTAAAACCCAAGCCCCAAACGGAAGGCAAAAAGGGTTACGTATGCAAGATTTGCGGATATATTTACGAAGGAGACCCCCTTCCTGAAGATTTTATTTGCCCGTTATGTAAACACGGTGCATCTGATTTCGAGCCTATAAAATAATATGGAAACTAAGGCAAAATGCCGTTCGTGCACAACAGAAAGCGTAGAAAATATAAACGTTAGTAGGTTTATAGATAAGTTAGATACTTTCTTTAAGACTAACGATTTAGTGGGCGCGGGCGAACATATTAAATATTGGGAAAAAGAAGCCCAAAAATTAAACGATAAGCGCGGACTTTTGTCCGTGCTTAATGAAATGCTTGGTTTTTCACGCAGAGTAAAAAACAAAGAAGACGGGCTTAACGCCGTTGATGGCGTTACCGCTTTAATTGATGAACTTGGACTACAAAACGCACTATCTTCTGCAACCATTTTAGTTAATGCTGGGACAACGCTAAAAGAATTTGGTAATCCCGAAAAAGCATATATTTACTATTCTAAAGCACAAGAAATTTTTGAAAAAAATGGAAAAACTGACGGATATGAATACGCTTCACTTTTTAATAATAGTTCAGCAACTCTTATAGAATTAGGTAAAATTGCTGAAGGGGAAAAGGCACTTAATAAAGCCATAGAAATTTTAGATAAAACGGGAAGTTACCACGCGGAGCGTGCCCTTTCGCGTATAAACTTGGCGCACCTAGTTTTTGATGCGTACGAAGACTACGCGCGCGTAGAAAGCCTTTTAGATAGCGCGTGGGATTTAGTGTGTGAAGATAAGCGTAGAGATGAAAATTATGCGTTTTTGATTTCTAAAATCGCTCCGTCGCTTAACTATTTTAAGCGAGAAACGGAAGCCGAGGCGCTAACCGAAATTGCAAACGAAATTTATCGTGGAGAAATATAATGAAAGGACTAGAACTTGCCGAAAAATTTTATAACGAATACGGAAAACCTATGATAGAAAGTGAGTTTTCTGCATACGCCGATAGAATTGCCATCGGCTTAGTTGGGCATGGCTCGGAGTGCTTTGGTTATGACGATGATATTTCATTAGACCACGATTTTGCCCCGTCCTTTAATATCTGGATAGATGATGAAGACGATGCGGTATTTGGTTTTAAACTTTTCCGTGCATACTCTAAACTTCCTAAAGAATTTATGGGTGTTAAACTAGAAAATGAAAGTGCTTTTGGCAATAGTGGAAAGGGTGTAAGCACAATAAGCGATTTCTATTCTTTTTACACAGGCACAGGCAAAGCCCCCGAAAGTAATAGAGAATGGTTATCTATTCCCGATTTTTATTTAGCAGAAGCAACTAACGGCAAAGTATTTTACGACCCGCTTGGTAAGTTTTCTAAAATAAGGGAAAAACTACTTAATGGCATGCCAGAAGACGTAAGGCTAAAAAAGTTGGCTTCTAACGTATTTAATATGGCACAAAGTGGACAATATAACTATGCACGCTGTTTATCTCATGGCGAAAAAACGGCTTCGGCGGTAGCCTTAACAGAGTTTGTTAAAAGCACGGCT
>JAZRHN010000080.1:0-3662 GCA_045644785.1 Christensenellaceae bacterium | reverse complement strand
TTCGTTGATATAACAGATAACATTAAAAAGAAATAGAAATTAATAAATAGATAAAAGCGTTAGAGATTTTCTAACGCTTTTAGTTTTACATACAACACGCTCAACCAAAAAGAAACACTAACCAAAAGGTTGGTGTTTTTAATACGATTTATTATACATCAAAAACATAAATGCTTCAACTTCTTTTAGATACGTAGACGTAGGATAAATCTAGCAAAAGAATACAAACGGAAAATTCGCCAAGAAATGTATTATATAAATAAATTTGGTATAGATGAACATCTAAAAAGGCTTGGTGAAAGTGATAAGCAAAAATATTTGCTTTCCTTAAAAGGAAAAATCGCTTTCGTTATGCAGTCGCTACCTAACGACAAAGAATTTTTACAATATAAAAAAATCATAAAAAGTGCATAAACTTAATTAAAAACCTGAAAGAATTTCTTTCAGGTTGTTGATTTTTAAATAAGTGTAGGGTATAATCAAAATAACAAAGTGATAATAAAAAATAAAAGATAGTTTAGGAGATAGAAATGCACGAAGTCTTAAATAAAAAAGGTTTTATTTTAGATATGGACGGCGTTATATATCACGGCAATAAGATATTGGACGGCGTTAAAGATTTTGTAAATTGGATGATAGAAAACGATAAAAAGTTCATTTTCTTAACAAACAGTTCAGAGAGAACCCCGCATGAGTTATCAATGAAACTTCAGCGTATGGGGTTAGAGGTTTCGGCTGACCATTTTTATACGAGTGCTATGGCAACGGCAGAATTTTTAAGTTCACAAAACCCTGGTTGCACGGCTTACGTTATTGGCGAGGCTGCGCTTATTAAGGCTATGTATGATAAGCAAATATATATGAACGATATAAATCCCGACTACGTTGTTCTTGGCGAAACGAGAACTTATAACTTTGAAAAACTTGAAAAGGCCATAGACTTAGTTAGAAAGGGCGCGAAATTAATTGGCGCAAATCCCGATACTGTTGGCGTAATAGAGAAGGGTATAGTTCCCGCAACGGGCGCATTGATTGCCCCTATAGAAATATCAACGGGCAAAAAGGCATACTTTGTAGGTAAGCCTAATCCGTTGATGCTTCGCCACGGATTAAACCTTATTGGTTGCCATAGTAAAGATATTGCGTTTATCGGCGATAGAATGGATACTGACATAATAGCCGGTATAGAATCTAATATGGATACGGTTTTAGTGCTTTCAGGCGTTACTTCAAAAGAAGATATTGAAACCTTCCCCTATCGCCCCAAATACGTTTTAGAAGGTGTAGGCTCTTTATTAAAATAAACGCAAAAGGTAAAATTTAAAAACTCGCTAACGTAACGGAAGTTTTTGAAAATAGGCTAATAGGCGAAAACATTAGCGAAATTGTTGAAGACATACTAAAGCACGCCACCCGCCTTTATCAATTAAAATAAAATAGTGAAGTTAAAACGGATAGAAATTTCTGTCCGTTTTTTATTGTTTTTAAGATAATATGACAAACATATGGCACTTTCAGGCATTATAATCAGCATATAATAAGAATTCAAGGGAAATTTTTGCCTATGTTTTGGTTTTTTATAATAATTTTTCTAATCGAATTTACTGACGGTTTTGGTAAATGAAAATAAAAAGTTTGTTCTATTTCGTGTGATTTATTAAACATCAAAACAGAAGCACTCTTGTATATGAAATATAATTGTTGATTAAAGAGGGGGTATGCCATTATCTATATATCTTATAATAGTCTTTTTAGAAGAGTTCTTTAAGGGGTTGGATGATTGGTTTAAGTAGTAAAAATCAACCACAGGTTGATAGCCTATCAACTAAGCGGTTATTGACTAAAAGTAACGCCTAATATAGAATAAGGGCGGAGGTAAAAATATGTTTAGCGAATACTTAAAAAAGATAAGAATTAAAAATGGGCGCACACAGCAGGAATTAGCGGAATTTCTAAATATTAGCACACAATCAATTTCTAAATGGGAACAAGGTAAGGCTTTGCCGTCAATAGAATTTCTGCCTAAAATAGCAGAGTTTTTTAAGTGTGATATAAATACATTTTTTTATGAAGACGCGAAATGTCCTTTTGAAAATTTAAAAAATATTATAAAAAAAGAAGATAAAAAACTAAAGATAAGCATATCGCACGATATAGACGGGGAACTTGTCCCTATAAATAATGATATTACAGAAAAAGAAATAAAAAGAGAAAAATTAATGTTCCCCGACTTATACGAACTATTAAAAAGGGAAAGTGAAATATCTATTTCAAAATTACAAAAGAGATTAAGCATTGGATATTATAAAGCACGACGTATATTGAGTGCGCTTGTATATTTAGGAATAGTGTCGAGCCCAAGTGATGGATTTTTCGATAGAAATATAATAAAAGAGAAAGTAGAAGAAAACGCCTTAATTTTATGTGGGGAAGAAGAGTTTTCGCAAGAGATTAAATAAAAATTTAAACAGGACAGAGTTCGTTAAGGTTGCTATGATTGTCACGAATAGTTTATGTTTATAATAAGGTCTTCTTTAAGGTATTTGAAATGTTATTACTTGTTATTTTAATAATTATCTTTACTATTTGGGACGATTTTATGAAAATGTAATAGTAGTTGGTTGAGAAGTGTTTGTTGCATACTGGCTTTGTTGTTAACGTTTGTAGGCTTGTTCTCTTGTTGCGCGACATCGTTTTTCGTTTTTTGGTTTGTTGTTGCACAAGTTTTTTAATAACTCCTTTTGTTTTTCTGAAGAGAAAAGATGGCGGTTTTGCCACCTTTTCTCTTTTAAAATAAAATTTACAAAGACAACTTTAAATTAATGATAATTGTTAATAAAAAAAGTGAAAAAATCACAAAACATGGTAAAAACGGCAGAAAAACCTGCCGTTTTTATTTAAAAATGAAATTTATTAACACGATATTATAAAAGGTTTTGACATAATGGGTTTGTTAATATATAATTATAATAGTTAAATATTTAAAAGGGAGCGACTATGCAAGAACTTTTAATTGACAACTTAAACGCTAAAACTAAGGAGCAAAGATTATCTGCGCTTTCAGAACTTTTAAGCGTAGAAAAAGAAAAGCCCGTTCGTAGAGATAACGACGCTAATAACCATATTCATACTATCTATTCTTTCTCGCCCTATTCGCCCACAAAAGCGGCATATATGGCGTATAAGTCAGGGCTTACTTCTGCAGGTATTATGGACCACGATTCACTCTCTGGTGCAGATGAATTTAAAAAGGCTTGTAAAATGCTTAATATCGGTAGCACTTGTGGTGTAGAAGTTAGAGCACACTTTAAAAAGGGTTTTGGTAAAATCAATCACCCAGACCAGCCCGAATGTATTTATATGGCTGCACACGGCGTTCCCGCACACAACGTTGGTAAAATTAACGAATACTTAGAATACTATCGCCAAAAGAGATATCTTCGTGACCAAAAAATGTGTGATTTAATTACACAAAAGTATGGCAAGTTTGGCTTAGGTTTAGACTTTGCTAAGGACGTTTATCCGCTTTCACAAGCACACGAAGGTGGTAGTGTTACCGAAACACACCTTTTATACGCACTAGCCGTAAAACTCGCTAACAAGTTTGGTAAAACTAACGCATTAGTAGAATTTTTAGGTAACGATTTAGCACTTGGCGTTTC
>JAZRHN010000079.1:0-17888 GCA_045644785.1 Christensenellaceae bacterium | reverse complement strand
GGCTTTAGGTAATGAAATAGTTATTTTAGGAGAAGTAAAGTCTATGCCGATATGGTTATACCATTTTCTTTGGTCGTCAATATTAATTGATAAGGTTTTATTATCAACTTTTACAACGTGCTTTGCTTTTTCCATTTCATAGCAGTTAATTTTTGTTTTACCATCAACAGATTGTTCAAAAAAGATATCGGCTGTTTTAGTAATAATAGAAATATTCTTGTATTCTTCTTCAATTTGATAATTGTTTTCTACGTATTTAACAGTAGAAAGTTTTCTAAAATCCCATTTTAACATAGTCATTACTCCTGCAAAAATTATGCTCCCAATTATAATAAAAGCGGTGGCAACAATAAAAAGTGTTTTAATTTTCTTACTCATTACTTTGCCTCCTTAATTAAACATTTTTTTATTAAAAACATGGTTTTTTTGGTTAATTTAAGCGTTGAATTTACAACTAACTTCACGCCGTAAAAAGCGAATATACATAGTCCTAGGCATATTAAAGATACGCCGATAAAAGCAATTCCTACGCTTTTCTGTCCGCTAAATATAAATATAATCCCAACAAAAACACCGACTATTCCGCATATTCCCAAAGAAAGCACTATAGCCCAAAGTGATATGATAATCGCCCAAAAGGATACGTAAAGGGAAAATATCACGGCAAAAAAAGATATTAGTAGCGAAAACCAAATAGGAGAACCAACTATAATTAGCGTTAGTTCTAACGGTGTTAGTTTGCGTTTGGGTTTAATTTTATTTTTTACAAGTTTAGTTAGTGGATAGTCTTCGGCAATAGTATTGATAATATCGCTAACACTGCCTATTTTATCAACGGCTTGTTCTTCAGTTAAACCATCTTCAATACTATCTTCTATTATTTCACTATAAAAGTTTAAGCGTTCTGAAAGGTCGGCTTTGGGTAATCCCGTTAAACCTTTTTCTAACGAATATAAGAACTCTTTTTTAGTCATTTTATTTGTTCTCCTTAACTACGAATTGTGCTATTAAAGAAAGTTCTTTCCACTCGTTTTTAAACTCTCTAATTCTAAGTAGTCCGTTTTTGGTAATGCGATAATACTTTCTTAATCTTCCTTCGTGTTCTACACTATAAACGGTCAACATTTTAAGGCTTTCTAGCCTTTTTAAGATGGTGTATAGCGTAGATTCGGAAAGTTCTATATACGGCTTTAAGTCCTTAATTATCTTGTATCCGTATGAATCTTCAGTTTTTATTGCGGTTAGCACGCACACGTCTAATATTCCGCGCTTTAGTTGAATATCCAAAATATACTTCTCCTTACGTAATACATCGTATCACGAAGTATAGTGTATGTCAAGCAAATTTAAAAAGTTATTGAAAAAGTTTTTAAGTTGTGGTATAGTTGATAAAATAAAAAATACGGACTAGTGGAAAGGGAAATGAAAAAGACTTTTATAACTTTATTTTTAACAATGATTTTATGTATATGTGCGTTAGGTTTAACTGCTTGCCACAGCCACGAATATGGGGAGGGGTATCATTATGATACCGAAAGCCATTGGAGTAATTGTGGGTGTGGTGAAAGTAGTGAAAAGGTAGCACATACTTTTACTAACGACGTGTGCGTGTGCGGTTGCACTAAAGATGCTTCTCTTATGACTTTTGAATTGTTAAAGGGTACGAGTTACGTGCTTAAAAAAGGTGTTAATAAAGAAAGTGTAAATATTCCCGCTACTTTTAACGGGTTACCGGTAACCGCAATATCTTCGTTTGCGTTTGAAGGGTATGATAAATTAAAATATGTGCAAATACCAGATGGAATAACTTCTATAGGTAGTTACGCGTTTATTGAGTGTTCTTCGCTAATTAGTGTAGAAATACCCGAAAGTGTAAATACCATTTTAAAATACGCTTTCCAAAATTGTGTTTCTTTAACAAGCGTAAAACTTCCAAGTGGGTTAACAATGATTGATGATTACGTTTTTTATGGCTGTAAATCTTTACCTGAAATAGAAATTCCTAGCGGTGTAACTAGTATAGGTAAATCTACTTTTGAAAGATGTCAGTCTTTTACTAAAATAGAAATACCAAGTGGCGTGACTACTATTGGCGATTATGCTTTTTATCATTGCGATTTACTTACCGATATTGTTATTCCAAGTGGGGTAAAAAGATTAGGTGACGGACTTTTTGCTTATTGTGCTTCTTTAGAAAAATTAGAAATACATAGCGGAATAACCACGATTGGTAGACAAACGTTTACCGGTTGCACGGCGTTAACTAGCATAGTTATTCCCGTTTCAGTAATCAAAATGGGTGATGAAGTGTTTACCGAGTGCGGAGATTTAACCATTTATTGCGAAAGCACGTTCTTACCCACCGATTGGCATTATAATTGGAATTTAGATAATAAAACGGTGGTGTGGGGATATAAAGGCTAAAATTTTATAAAAAGTAAAATAAAAAAGACTAACTATAATCTTTCTTAAATAACGCATCTTGCCACGAACTGCTGTGACTACCAAGCGATAATATAGGAAATTTTTAGGAAAAACTTGTTGACATTACAACAAGTTTTAGTTATAATATACTTGTTGTAATTACAACAAGGGGAAAATTAAATGGAAGCACGTTTTGAAATGTTTACTGTTTTGATAGCAAAAGTTAGTAGAAGTATTCACAAGATAAAAACAGGGGAAATGGCAAAGTATAACTTAAAAAGTTCGCACGTATCTTGTTTGTATTACTTATTTAAATCGAACAATTTAACGGCGAAAGAACTCTGTGATTTGTGTGGTGAAGATAAGGCCAATATTTCAAGGGCGATTAAATATTTAGAGAACGAAGGTTATATTTATTGCCAAACTACCATGCAAAAAAGATACCAAAGCACGCTATTATTAACGGATAAAGGTAAGGCGATAGGTATGGCGTTATCGGAAAAAATTGATAGTATTTTAAGGGAAGCAAGTGAAGGGCTTACCGAGGAAAGTAGAAAAATTTTCTATCAAAGTTTAGGTCTTATTTGTGAAAACCTTGAGAAAATTTGTAACAAGTATTCTGATTAACTATAAAATTAAGGAGAAAATATGATTAGACTTATGGTAGATTCCGCTGCGGATATATCTAAAAAGGAAGCGGAAGAAAAAGGTATTATAATGATGCCAATGCTCATAACTTTTGGAAGTGATGAGTATTACGATGGGGTTAATTTGCCCGCAGATGAATTTTGGAATAAATTAATAGAAAGTGACGTTTTGCCAAAGACTAGTTTAATTAATTCGTTTAGGTTTAGTGAAGCGTTTGAAGAATACACCAAAAATGGAGATGAACTTATAGTTATTACTATATCTTCAAAACTTTCGGGAACTTATGAAAGTGCAAGACAGGCAAAAGAAAAGTTTGGCGATAAAGTTTACGTTATAGATAGCCTTAACGCGTGCGTTGGCGAAAGATTGCTTTGCGATTATGCTTTGCGTTTAATAAAGCAAGGTTTATCTGCAAAAGAAATCGTTATGGAACTTGAAGAAAAAAAGAGTAGCATTAAGGTTATGGGATTATTGGGCACTCTTGAATACTTAAAAAAGGGTGGTAGAGTGTCTGGTTCAGCGGCATTTGTTGGCGAATTAGTTTCTCTTAAACCGGTTGTTGGTATCGTAGATGGGTCTGTAAAACTTATCGGTAAAGCACTCGGTTCAAAAAAAGGCAATAATTTATTAACTAAATTAGTTCAAGAGTCAGGCGGAATAGATTTTTCAATGCCGTTTGCAACGCTATGGTCAGGACTTGAGACTTCGTTACTTGAAAAGTATATTAAAGATAGCGCTAGTATTTGGGCAGAGCATACCGATTACGTTCCAAGATATATTCTTGGTGCAACTATAGGAACACACGTAGGACCGGGAACGATTGGGGTTGCGTTTTTTGCTAAAAAAGGGGAATAATTATGATAAAAATTTTTGTTGATTCTGGTAGTGGTATTAGGAAAGAAGAAAGAAGTTTATATAACGTGGAAAGTTTACCGCTTAAAGTATTATTAAACGATAAAGAATATTTAGATGGCGAAGATTTATCGTTAGACGTTTTTTATAAAGCGCTAATTGAAGATAAGATTTTTCCTAAAACTTCTTTACCATCGTTAGATGAGGCTGAACAAAGGGTGTTAAAATGCGTAAACGAAGGGAACGACGTTATTATTTTAACTATATCTTCAGGGATTTCGGGCACGTATAACGCACTTAATATGCTGTTTAAAGATAATCCTAAAGTGCGCGTTATAGATACTAAAACCGCCTGTGGTGGTATGCGAATTTTAGTTCAAGAAGCAAATAAATATAACGAGCAATCGTTAGATGTAGTAGAGGAAAAATTAAACGCAATTATTCCACGTATTAAAGTTTTAGCCGTTCCCGAAACGCTTGATTATCTGCATAAGGGCGGAAGATTAAGTAGGGCTAGTTGGGCTGTCGGCACGATACTTAAAATAAAACCGATTATTGAATTAAGAGATACCGTTAAAGTAGCAGGAAAAGCAATCGGTTTAAAAATGGCTATGAGATTTATTTTAGAAGCACTTAAAAAGTGTGATACCAATTATCCCATAGTTCCGTCATATACTTATGGAACTACTAATCTTGATGAATTGATTTCTAAAACCGAAAAAGTTTATCAAGACGTTATGATAGAAAAAGACCATATAGCAACATCTATTGCGTCGCATTGGGGCCCTAACGCGTTTGGTTATATATTCGTTGAAAAAGAATAATAAAATAGAAAAAACGACTAACGATATACGTTAGTCGTTTTTGTTTTTAATTTTTTATTTATCGTCTAAAAAGATTGCTCGCTCCAAAGTGGGTTCGTTGGGGGCGTGAAGTGTAATTTTTTTATTGCCGTTTAAGTCCACAAATCGCATACTGTGTCCGCCGTCAAATTCGTATGCTTTCGGCATATGCGTCCACTTTCCGTGAATACTGTCAGCGTAAGAAATAAATACCGTATATTTTTTGTTTTCATCAAAACCCGACCAAGTGAGTTTTAATTTTCCGTTCTCTTTAGTTATAAAAGGTGCTTCTGCAATTGAACAAGGCTTTCCGTCTCTTTCTAAAAGTGGGCGAGATTGCGGATTATCAGTTGCCTTAAATAATAGGAAAGGTTTATCAATCGAGTGTGTTAAATCTTTAGAGAGTTTTACACATTTAATAGCGCCATTATATACTTGTGTCCACCCGTGAGAGTAAACCATATATGGTTCGCCATTTTCAATATAAAGCGTTCCGTCTAACGCACACTCATCTTCAGGTGTTTGGGGTTTATCGGAAATTGGTAGAAACGGACCTAACGGGTTGTCGGCTTTAAGAATTTGCGTAGATAAATCGTGTGTTTCAGACCTAAATGATGCAAAAAGATAATATGCTCCGTTATAATAATGTAATTCCGCAGCCCAAAAGTCTTTTGTTGCCCAAAAGCCTATTTTTTCACCATCGAAAATGGTAAAAGGCCCCTCAAAGTTTACTAAATCTTTGCTTTTATACGCATAGAATTTATTTGTAGTTCCAAGCGTATCACCTGTAAAACACGTAGTTCCGTAAATATAGTAGGTTTTATTTTCTATGTCAACGTAAACAAATGGATCGCGTATTCTAAAGTCTTTTGCTTTTAACATATTTTCTCCTTAAAATTGGTAGTGAAGTCTTGAAATAACGTGGTCTTGGAAACAGGTATCTAATTCGGTAAAATAACCACTCCAACCCCAAACCCTTACTATTAAGTCGGGATAGTTTTCGGGGTGTTTTTGTGCGTCTAATAGTTTATCACGGCAAACGGCGTTAAGTTGAAGTTCGTGTCCACCAAGTTTAATAAACGCACTAACTAAATTTGCCACCTTTACTATTCCCATTTGATTACGGAAAACGTTGTCGTGTATTTCCATTGTTAGTGGTCCGCCATTGCAAACGTTAGTCATATCAAATTGTGAAAAAGATTTGATAACCGAAAGTGGTCCGTCCGTTTTTACTCCGATAGATGGTGAAAAACTTGCAGGGAATGGCTCACCAGAGAGTCTTCCGTCACTAGTTGCACCAACGTCTTTTGCTAGCCAAACGTAGAAATGCGGTCCGCCCGTGCCTGCCCGGAATACGCCACCAACCGAGTTTTTTACACCGTTAAGGTTTTTAGAATAAACTTCTAAAATACGGCTGGCAATTTCGTTTGTAACTTCATCATTATTGCCAAGTTTAGGTGCATTAAGTAAAAGTTTTCTTATATTTTCTTTATTCTTAAAGTTATCGTTTAAGGCTTCTATTAATTGTTCTTTTGTAATGGTCTTATCAGTAAATACACATTGTTTTATTGCCGCAATAGCGTCAACTGCGGGTGCTATGCCTAAGCCGTGAATACCAAAGTTATTGTATTTAGCACCCATTTGATTGGTGGTTTTACCAGTTAATCTACAGTTTTCTATAAAAATCGAGCCGTATTCGTTACCATAAGGAAACCAGTCGTGGTCAATATTAGATAAATGGATTTTTTCTTCCACCATTTTTACGATGCTTTCTTCAACCGCTGTCATATACTCGCTAAAAGTATTAGAAGAAATAAGTTTTTCCATTGTTGCCGTTCTTACCGCTAATGGAAAGTTCATACAGCGTAAGTTTACTATGTCGTGTGCGTTAAGTGTAATGATTTCCCAGCAAGCCGCTATTGAATAATTGATAGCGTCTTCTCTATCGTAACCTAATTTTAGTAGGGCAGGGATAATAACGTCGTCATTACAATATTGTGGAAAACCTAAACCTTTTTTGGTTAGTTCTGTTGCTTTAATATAAATTTCTATAGGCGTGTCTTTATTTACCCTTAAATTAATTTTTGGGTCGATAAGCGTTAGGTCTAATGAAGCGGTTAATACCATATCGCTAAGTTTATTATATCCATCTTCATTATCGGTAGTAAGCCCGCCTATAACTAAACTTTGCCCGTTATCGCCAAGCTGAATTCCACGATAAAGGTCAGTATCTAAATTTATTGATATAAAGAAAAGTTCGGTTTGTTCTAATAACTCTTCTTCTGTTACGCCTTTTTTAATCGACATATTAAAGTAGGGGTAAAGGTATTGGTCAAATCTACCAAGTGTTAAATGGTCTGCTCCTGAAGCGCGAAGCGAAAAGATTAAAATCTTCATAAATACCAACGCCTGATAGTAGTCGGTCGGTGGGTTAAAAGGCACAACTTCTAACGCTCTTTCAAGGAGAGTGTTGTTTTGTTTTTTTGCTTCTTCACGATATTTTTTAGCAAAGTCTAACGTTAAATCGATAGATGCTATAGCGTGTTTATAAAAGTCTTTATTATCTGAATTAATTGAAATATTAACAAGTTCTTCTCTTATTTTATTAAACCCGTTTTTAAGTGCCCAAGCAAAGTCAGCGATAAAGTTAGTCATGCACATTTTATCGGCTGCAAGGTTTTTTACCGTTCTGTTAAATCCAAAAATATCGTAGGGATAAATTATCGGCTTTTCACGTTCGTAAAAAAGGCGTAAAAACTCTTCCGAATTAAGGCTAACGTCTTCAGGGTAAACAGCGGTAAAACGGTTTTTATAATATTCTTTGCTTAAATGAAATTGTAAAAAGTTTTTTACGTTGTCGGTCATTATAGCACCTCGAATTTAATTTTGTAATCGTTAAATATTTCTTGTCTAAAGTTTACGGGCACGCTAACGTCAAATTGCGGTTTATACTCTCTACCTGCTAATTTATATTTAGCACCCGCCATTTGGTTATAGGGTAAAAGTTCTACTTTTTCTACCGAAAGTGAGGTTAAAAATTTACAAATGCCATCTATATTACTTTCAGTATCGGTAACGGTAGGTATTAGTGGAATACGCGTTATAGTTTTAATACCTGAATTAATAAGCGTTTTATAATTTTCTAGTATTAGTTTATTGCTAACGCCCGTGTATTTGATATGATTTTCATCATCTATAAGTTTAATATCGTATAGCGCTAAATCAATCTCTTTTATTATTTTATTAAACGTTTCAGTCGGGCAGTAACCTGTGGTTTGTATAGCCCTATTAACTTTGCCGTTTAATGCCTTTAAGCACTCTAATAAAAAGGTGGCTTGTGATAGCGGTTCTCCACCAGAAAAGGTTATTCCGCCACCGGTAACGTTTAACACGTCAGCGTTTTTAAGAAGTATCTTTACAAGTTGAGAAGAAGTGTATTCTTTTCCGCACTCTCTAATTAAGTTTTTAGGGCAAGCGATAACGCTTTCTTTTGTTAGTTTTCCATTGCCTACGTGAACACACTTACCACAAGCAATACAGCCATTGGGCGAGCGTAAATACTCGGTATCATAACTTTGCCCTTCTGGGCTATGACACCAAGAACACTTTAATGGGCAACCTTTTAAGAATACGGTAGTTCTTATTCCGTCGCCGTCAAATACACTAAATTCTTCAATAGAAAAAACTTTTCCTTTATTCATACTTATATAATACTAGAAAAACCTTGCAATTTATAGATATTTTTAGTATAATTATAGACAAAAATAGATATTTATTAGGTAAAATTATGTTTCATCAACCAAACAACACATTTGGAGAAAAAATATACAACGCCAATATATATTATGAGGGCGTTAGTTATGGTTTGCACTTCCATAAAAGTTACGAATTAATATACTGTAAAAAGGGAGCAATAACCATTAATATAGGTGGTAAAATAGAGCAATTAACTAGTGGACAATGCGTGTTGCTATTCCCATACGCTACGCACGCTTTTACCGTTGAAAAAGATTGTGCAGTATGGGTAGGTGTGTTTTCTGCCGACCACGTTAAAGATTTCGATAAAGAGTGTTCTAATAAACGCCCTAAAACTAACAAATTTATACTTAACGATGATGAGCGTGAGTATTTAGAAAAACAATTGTTTACTACCGAAATACCGCAAAAATATGCACTTAAAGGATATTTATATTTGATAACTTCTAGGTTTTTAGAAACGGCGGAATTTGAAGAAAAAGCGGTAGATAACGCCGATATTGTAATGAAGATTATCGAATACGTAGAAAAGAATTTCCGTGAGGATATTTCGCTTATAAAAATTGCAAAAGAGTTAGGGTATAATCATCAATATTTGTCTAAGGTATTTAAGGCGGGGGTAAAGTTAAATTTTCGCTCGCTAGTAAACCAATATCGCATTGACTATGCAAGGGATTTATTGGAAACGACGTCTATTACGGTAGTAGAAGCGGCGTTTGAATCAGGCTTTCAATCTCTTCGCAATTTTAACAGAGTGTATAAGGAGATGATGGGCAAAACACCCAAGCAAATAAAAAAGCGTTAGTGTGATAAAAATTTCTATATTTTGTTAAAAATTAACACGTTGATAAAAAATATCAAAAAAAAGGTTAGTATTGACTTTTTGGGTGGGTGTTTGCGCTTGTAAAGTATTGACCTTTTATAGAGAATATTGTATAATTATGGAAAGTATAATGGACGAGAATAAAAAATTTTTCGGAAATTAATTTATTACTAAAGTTTTCGCGCTACTTAGGAGAGAGTATGAAGATTTGTTATTATCCCGGCTGTACGTTAAAAACGCAGGCAAAAGAACTGGATATTTACGCAAGAAAATCGGCGCTTGCACTCGGTATTGAGATGCAGGAGATTGACGAGTGGCAATGTTGTGGTGGTGTTTATCCTACTGCAAAAGATGAAGTTGCAACTAAGTTAGCATCTGTTCGTGCGTTAGATTACGCTAAGCACAACGGTGGAGAAGTGTTAACGCTTTGTTCTGCTTGCCACAACGTTTTAAAAAGAGTTAACGACGATATTAAAAACGATAAAGCAATCGCTGATAAGGTAAACGCTTATATGGGGCTAGAAGATAGATACGAGGGCGAAACCAACGTTATTCATTATCTTGAAATGCTCCGTGATAAAGTGGGCTTTGATAATATTAAGAAAGCAGTAGTTAACCCTATCGGCAAAAAAATCGGAGCGTATTACGGCTGTTTATTACTTCGCCCTTCTAAAGTTATGGCGTTTGACAATCCCGAAAATCCCACTATTATTGAAGAATTTATTAAAGCAATCGGCGGTACTGCTGTTAGTTATCCGTTTAGAAACGAATGCTGTGGCGCATACGTAAGTTTTAAGAGTCCTTCACTTACCGAACAAAAGAGTGGCAAGATTTTAGCATCTGCAAAAGAAAAAGGTGCAGAAGTTATCGTTACCGCTTGTCCGCTTTGTTATTATAACCTTAAAAAACACGCTAAGGACGTAGAAGTAGTTTACTTTACCGAACTTTTAGCAACCGCTTTGGGCGTTTTGGAGTAAGATATGGAAAGATTTGACGTTGAATACATAAAAGAAATGTCTCGCACAGACGTTAGAAAGTGTATGAAATGTGGTAAGTGTTCAGGCAGATGCCCCGCGTATTCAGAAATGGACTATAAACCGCATCAATTTGTAACTATGCTTGGTCAAGGCAGGGTAGAAGAATTACTTAAAAGCAAATCTATTTACACTTGTTTATCGTGTATGGCTTGCGTAGAAAGATGCCCAAGGGGCGTAGCACCCGCAAACGTAATCGAAGCGATTAGGGATATTGTTGAAAGACAACAAAATGGCGACGCGGTAAAGCCAGAAGATATCCCCGCGCTTATAGAGGATGGAGTACCCCAACAACTGTTGGTTTCATTATTCAGAAAATACAAAAAATAATAGGAAGAAGTTATGCAAAGAATAGGTGTATTCGTTTGTCATTGCGGAACTAACATTGCCGCAACGGTAGACGTTGAAAGGGTTACTGAAGAGTTAAAAAAGGAAGTCGGCGTAGTTTATGCTGACAATTACCAATATATGTGTTCGGAAAACGGACAACAAATGATAAAGAATAAGATTATAGAATTAGGTCTTACCGGTATCGTTGTTTGTTCGTGTTCTCCACGTATGCACGAAGGTACGTTTAGAAAAACGGCTGAAAGTGCAGGGCTTAACCCCTATATGGTGGAAATAGCCAATATTCGTGAACAATGTTCTTGGATACATAAAGACGTGGAAGAAGCAACTGAAAAGGCTATTATTTTAGGTAGAACGGCTATTGCAAAACTTACGCTTAACACCCCGCTTACTGCTGGGGAAAGTAGCGTAACTAAACGTGCACTCGTTATCGGCGGTGGTATCGCTGGTATTCAAGCCGCTTTAGATATTGCAGACGCAGGTTATGAAGTTGATATCGTAGAACGTCGCCCCACCATCGGTGGTCGTATGGCACAACTCGATAAAACTTTCCCAACGCTTGACTGTTCTGCTTGTATCTTAACGCCTAAAATGGTTGATTGCGCTCAAAACGAAAAAATCAACCTTTATACCTTTAGTGAAGTTGACGAAGTTAAAGGCTTCGTAGGAAACTTTAAGGTAAAAATTAAAAAGAAAGCAAGATACGTTGATACTACCAAGTGCACGGGTTGTGGACTTTGTATGGCAGCGTGTCCTTCTAAAAAGGGACTTAATGAGTTCAATATGAACTTAAACACTCGTCCTGCTATATACATTCCGTTTGCACAAGCAATTCCTAACGTGGCAATAATCGACCCCGAACAATGTATTAAATTAAAAACGGGTAAATGCGGTCTTTGCCAAATGAAGTGTGGTGTAGGCGCAATCGATTACACTCAAAAGGACGAATACGTTGATAGAGAATACGGCGCAATCGTTGTTGCAACTGGATTTAAGCCTATCGACCTTACTGATTTCAACGAATACGGCTATGCTGATAATAAGGACGTTATAACAAGTTTAGAACTTGAAAGACTTATGAACGCGGCTGGCCCAAGCAAAGGAACGTTGCTTCGCCCAAGCGATAACACGCATCCTAAGGTTATTACCTTTATTCAATGCGTAGGTTCAAGAGACGTTTCGGGTTGCGGTAAGCCATATTGCAGTAAAATCTGCTGTATGTATACCGCAAAGCACGCAATGCTTATCCGTGAAAAATATCCCGATACACAGGTTAACGTTTTCTATATTGACGTTAGAACACCTGGTAAAAACTACGATGAATTCTATCGTAGGGCGGTGGAACAATACGGCGTAAACTATATTAAAGGTATGGTTGGCAAGGTTTACAATGAAAATGGTAAACTTATGGTTCAAGGTTCTAACCTTTTAGATAACGAACAAATCGTAATAGAATCTGACTTAGTAGTTTTAGCAACCGCAATCGAACCCGACCCCTCGGTAAGAGATATTGCAACTAAACTTACAATCAGTATTGATACTAACAACTTCTTAACTGAAGCACACGCTAAGTTAAAACCCGTTGAATGTGCAACGGCAGGCGTATTCCTAGCAGGTATATGCCAAGGCCCGAAAGACGTTCCTGAAACGGTTTCACAAGCATCTGCTGCGGCATCTAAGGTAATAGGCTTACTTGCAAAAGATAAACTTAAAGGTAATCCTTGCGTTGCTCATGCAAACGAAAATACTTGTTCGGGTTGTTCACAATGTGCAGAAGTATGTCCTTATGGGGCAATCACTTACGAAAATAAAGAATTCCGTTTAGGTGGTGGAAAAACTGAAACAAGAAGAATTGCTTCTGTTAACCCCGCCGTATGCCAAGGCTGTGGCGCTTGTACCGTTACTTGTCCTTCTAAGGCGATGGATTTACACGGATTCTCTTCTACACAAATTCTTAAGGAGATTGACTTTATATGCAAGAAGTAGAAAATAAAAAAGAATTTAAGCCGAATATCGTTGCTTTCTGTTGCAACTGGTGTTCTTACGCAGGTGCAGACTTAGCAGGTTCTTCTAGACTTTCTTATCCTGCAAACGTAAAGATTATAAGAGTTCCTTGCTCTTGTAGGGTAGACCCTATATTTATCCTTAAGGCTTTCCAACGTGGTGCTGACGGCGTAATTATTTGTGGTTGCCACCCCGGAGATTGCCACTATTCAACCGGCAATTATAGAACGAGAAGAAGAATGGCGTTACTTTTCTCTATGCTTAATTATTTAGGTATAGAAAAAGGAAGAACGAGAATTGAGTGGGTTTCTGCAGCAGAAGGTCAAAAGTTTTCTAACGTTATGAACGATTTCTGCAAAACCATAACCGAACTCGGTGAAAACCGTAAATTGGAGGATTTAAGATGCAAGTCCAAGATTTAATGATTAAAAAGGCTAAAGAGTATCTTGAAAGCGGTAAGGTTGATAGAGTTATCGGTTACAAAAAAGGCGAAAGTTTTTATGATAATTCGCCCGCAACTTTTACCCTTAACGATATTGATGAATTAGTTTATAACGGATTTTGTGGTGTAAACCTTTCAAAATATCTCGTTAGAGAAAGTAAAAAAGACGGCAAGGTTTTAATCTTTTTAAAACCGTGCGACACTTATAGTTTTAACCAACTTTTATCAGAACATAGAATTGATAGAGAAAAGGTTATAGTTATCGGTGTTGAATGCCAAGGTATGTTATCAGAAAGAAAGTTATTTGATAAAAACTTAGGTTTTATATCTTCTGTAACTGAAACACCTGATAGCGTTACCGTAACAACTCCCGACGGAGATAAAACGTTTAGTAGAGAAGAATTAGCGTTAGTTAAATGCGAAACGTGTAAATCAAAAGAATTTGCTGTTAGCGATGAAACTATAGTAGTAAACGAAATGAAGCCTGCTGACGGCGGTGCTCGTTTCGATTTAGTAAAACAATTAGAAAGTATGACCGAAGAAGAAAGGTTTGCTTTTTGGCAAGAACAACTTTCAAAGTGTATTAGATGTAACGCTTGCCGTAACGTATGCCCCGCATGTACTTGCTTAAATTGTGTATTTGATAACGACAAGTCAGGCGTTGCAGGCAAGGTTAATAGTGACCAGTTTGAAGAAAAGCTTTATCACATTATCCGTGCTTACCACGTTGCAGGCAGATGTACCGACTGCGGTGAATGTTCTTCAGCTTGCCCACAAGGTATTCCTTTACATCTTATAAATAGAAAGTTTATTAAGGATATAAACGAAAACTACGGCGACTACCAAGCAGGTGCAATCGTTACCGAACGTAACCCCGTTGTAGATTTCACAACTAGTGACGTAGAAGCGAACGAGGCGGTGAAATAATTATGATTAGAATTAGTTTAGATAACTTAAACAAACTCTACGAAAAGATATCTTCAATATATCCTTTATATTTACCCGTTAAAAAGGCTGGCGAAGTTAATTACGCTTTATATAACGACGGTGCAGAAGTTTCTTTAGAAACCTTAAAGACAATTAAATCTCCCAAGGAATTTTTCTTTCCCCAATGCGAAGATTTAGTTAAGTTTAAGATGGAAGGAAACGATATTGAAGTTATAGACGTTAGAAAGGAGCAACCCCCCTTTGTTGTAATGGGTGTAAGGGCTTGCGACTATAAAGCGTTTGACGTGTTAGATAGAGTATATCTTCAAGCACCTATGGACACTTTCTATCAAAACAAAAGAAATGCAGGTATCGTTATCACTAACGCTTGCTTTAACCCAGAAGAAAGTTGTTTTTGTAAAGTATTCGGTATAGATGCTGTAAATCCTTTAGGCGATATTACAACTTTTATCACAAACGGCTATTTATATTGGCGTGCTAACACTGCTAAAGGCGAAGATTTAACTAACAAAGTTAAAGATTTATTTGAAGATGCTAATGAAGCGGACGTTACTACTGCACAAGAAAAAGCACAAAAGGTAATTGATAATCTTCCTTATTCAAATTTAAACTTAAAGGCGTTTGACGCTGAAATGTTAGACCTTTTTAATTCAGATAAATGGGAAAGTTTATCAGAAGCGTGTATCGGTTGCGGAACTTGCACTTTCGTTTGCCCCACCTGTCAATGTTTTGACGTAAAAGAACATATCGCTAACGACGGAACTGTAAGCAGATATCGTTGTTGGGATAGTTGTATGTATAGTGATTTTACTAGAATGGCACACGGCAACAATCGTAATACGCAAATGCAAAGATATCGCCAAAGATTTATGCACAAATTAGTATATTATCCTGAAAATAACCAAGGTATATACTCTTGCGTAGGCTGTGGTAGATGTGTAAAATCTTGCCCCAGATACTTAAATATCGTAAAAGTTATTAAAGCGTTTAGCGAGGAGAATAAATGATGAACGACTTTGAAAGCCTTATTCCGCAAGTAGCGGTAATAACCGATATAAGAAAGGATACACCAGACGTAAAGACGTTTAGGGTAGTAGATTTAAATGGTAAAAAACCGTTTATTCATAAGCCCGGTCAATGCGCAATGATTTCTATCCCTGGTGTTGGCGAAGCGTTATTTTCAATAACGAGTTCTCCTACAAACGAAGAATATATCGAGTTTTCTATTAAAAAATGTGGTTGTGTAACCGACGTGTTACACGGCTTAGAAGTAGGTAGTAAGATTACGGTAAGAGGGCCTTATGGTAATCCTTTCCCAGTTGACACTGTGTTTAAGGGTAAAGACCTTTTATTCGTAGCAGGTGGTATCGGTTTAGCACCACTTCGTAGTGTAATTAACTACGTTCGCGATAAACGTGCCGACTACGGTAAGGTAGCTATTGTTTACGGTGCTAGAACGGCTCAAGACTTAGTAGATTACCAAGAAATTGAACAAGAATGGAAGTCTGAAAAAGATTTTGACGTTTACCTTACTATCGACAGAGAACAAGAAGATTGGAGTGGACACGTTGGGTTTGTTCCTAACTACGTAAAAGAAGTAGGCGTTCCTAACACTTATACTGCAGTATTGTGTGGTCCGCCAATTATGATAAAGTTTACCTTAGCAGGACTTTTAGATTTAGGCTTTAATAAGGAAAACATTTATACAACGTTAGAACTTCGTATGAAATGTGGTTTCGGCAAATGCGGAAGATGTAACGTGGGGGATAAATACGTTTGTAAGGACGGCCCCGTATTCTGCATGACTGAACTAGACCAACTTCCCGACGAGTATTAATAGGAGAAAATTATGGCAAATTTTGTTAACGTTTATCTATTTGGTAAAAAATACAGCGTACCCGAAGAACTTACCATTATGAAAGCAATGGAATATGCGGGCTATACGTTAGTTCGTGGTTGCGGTTGCAGAAACGGTTTCTGTGGTGCTTGCGCAACTATCTACAGAATTGCAGGGGATAAGGAACTTAAAACTTGTCTTGCTTGTCAACAAAAGGTTGAAGAAGGTATGTACGTAGCAACCCTTCCTTTCTTCCCACTTGTAAAGCAAGTTTACGACATTGAAAAGGTTAAACCCGAACAACAAATAATGATGCAACTCTATCCCGAAGTTTACGCTTGCGTAGGTTGTAACGCTTGTACTAAAGCGTGCACCCAAGGCTTAAGCGTTATGCAATATATTGCATATGCTCAAAGGGGAGATTATGAAAAGTGTGCAGACCTTTCATTTGACTGTGTAATGTGTGGTGTTTGTTCTTCAAGATGCCCCGCAGGTATTTCACACCCCCAAGTTGCAGTTTTAGCAAGAAGATTATACGGCAAGTATATTGCACCTAAATGTGAACACTTAAATAAGAGAGTTGAAGAAATTAACAACGGAGACTTAAAAGCACTTATTGAAGAAGTTATGAATAAGCCCGTTGAAGAATTAAAAGAACTCTATAACAATAGAGAAATTGAAAAATAAGGAGAAAGATTATGTATAAATATACTAGTGAGCAGCTCGAATCTATGAAAAAGGTAGAGCAAAGCAGAAGTGAAAGACTTGCTAATCTTTTTCCCCGTATGACGGCTGAAGAAAAGGATACCGTATTAAAAGAAAATCACCCCGACTATATTGACAGCGCTTACGAAAATCTCGTAATTGGTCAAAACAAAGGCGGTAAGGTGTTACACGAACTCGCTGATTTATTACAAGGTCAATCTCGTATTTTAGATATGGATATTGATTTATCTAATCCTGATTACGACGTTGACGTTTTAGTAATAGGTGGTGGTGGCGCAGGTTCATCTGCTGCCATTACCGCACACGCTAACGGTGCAAACGTAATGATGGTTACAAAACTCCGTATCGGCGACGCTAATACTATGATGGCAGAAGGCGGTATTCAAGCGGCAGATAAGGAAAACGATAGTCCCGCTATTCACTACTTAGATGCTTTTGGTGGCGGACACTTTGCAGCTAAAAAGGAACTTTTATTTAAACTTGTAAACGAAGCGCCCGATGCTATTAAATGGCTTAACGAACTTGGCGTAATGTTCGATAAAGATGAAAAGGGTAATATGATTACCACTCACGGTGGTGGTACTAGCAGAAAGCGTATGCACGCTTGTAAGGACTACTCTGGTGCAGAAATTATGAGAACGCTTCGTGATGAAGTGTTAAACAGAAAAATTCCCGTAGTTGACTTTACTGCTGCTATCGAACTTATTAAAGATGATAACGGTAATTGTGCTGGTGCTGTATTACTCAATATGGAAACACAAGAAATTACCATCGCTAAAGCAAAAACCGTTGTTATCGCAACTGGTGGTGCAGGAAGACTTCATTATCAAGGATTCCCCACGTCAAACCACTATGGCGCAACGGCAGACGGCTTAGTATTAGCATACAGAGCAGGTGCAAAACTTATGTATCCTGAAACTCTTCAATATCACCCCACGGGCGTTGCAGAACCTACCCAAATTTTCGGTGCTTTAGTTACTGAAAAAGTTCGTTCACTCGGCGCACAACTCGTTAATAAAGATGGTAAACCTTTCGTTTATTCTCTTGAAACACGTGACGTTACTGCTTCTACTATTATTAGAGAATGTAAAAAGAGAGATAATGGTATTAAAACTACCGATGGCGAAGGTGTATGGCTAGATACCCCGATGATAGATATTATCGGTGGCGAAGGTACTATTGAAAAGAGAATTCCCGCAATGCT
>JAZRHN010000078.1:0-2462 GCA_045644785.1 Christensenellaceae bacterium | reverse complement strand
AAACATTTTGTTAGGGATACGAACCGAAGCGTGAAAAAAATATGCGTTGCTCGGCATATTATTAGCGACTGACCGAAGGCATTTGCAGAGCATAAGTAGGAGATAACGGAAATTTACTTTGCAAAAGGCAAGAGCGAATCCCTAACTCTCCGCCAAGAAAAAAGGATACCAACAGGTGTCCTTTTTTATTTGTAAATATTTTTAATTTGTGATACTATGTATCTATCGTCAATTTTCACGTAGGTTAAAATGAAAAAAGTACAAAAGACATCGGAATTATTATGGGTTTTAGGAACGGTTTTCGTTGCACTTGGCGTTGCGATTTGCAGTAAAGCAGACCTTGGCGTTTCAATGGTAGCAGCCCCCGCTTTTATCGTATCGGAAGCAATAAGGCCGTTATGGAACGGATTTAGTGTGGGTGTTACCGAATACATAATACAAGGTTTAATGCTAATCTTATTATGTATTGTAATACGTAAATTTGATTGGCGTTTTTTATTAGCGTTTTTAGTTGCCGTTATCTATGGTTATACGTTAGACTTCTTTTTATGGCTACTTGAAAGCGTAAGTTTTAACGACGTGTGGTTACGTTGGGTAATGCTTATTATAGGGGACATAGTAGTAGCGTTTGGCGTAGCGTGTTTCTTTAAAACGTATATGCCGTTACAAGTTTACGAACTGTTCGTTGCAGAAACGTCAAGCACGTTTAATATCAATATAAATAAAGTAAAAAGTTATTTTGATAAAATATTGCTTATTTTATCAATAATATTAGCGTTAGTATTATTTAGTGACGTTAAAACGTTCGACTGGTCAACAATTTATTATAGAAGTTTTCACAGTATAGGCTTAGGTACAATTGTAACTACTATTATTAATTCACCGCTGATAAAAGGTTGCAGTAAACTTTTAGATAAAGTATTCGAGCCGACTCCAGCATTTATTAAACTTGAAAAAATATTAAAGGTAGATTAATCAAAAATTTTAAAAACATATATACAACCTTAACTTCGTATGATATAATAAATAAAAAACCAAAGGATAAAGATATGAAACAAAAATTTTATAAATGCGCAACTTGCGGTCAAATAATAGCAATGGTAAAACAAACTACAGTTCCCGTTATGTGCTGTGGTAAGCCTATGGGTGAAATAATTCCCGGAACGGTAGAAGCATCTACTGAAAAACATATTCCAGTTTATACTGTAGAAAATAACGTTGTAAAAGTAAACGTTGGTGCAATTGAACACCCTATGACTGAAGAACATTTAATCGAGTGGATATCTTTAGAAACCAAGAAAGGTAACCAAAGAAAAGCGCTTTTAGCAACCGACAAACCTTACGTAGAATTCGTTATTGGAGAAGGTGACACGGTAGAAGCCGTTTACGCATACTGCAACTTACACGGACTTTGGAAAGCATAATAACGAGGGTAGTATGGATAGGTTTAGCGAATTGAAAGAAATTATTTTAAATTCTTGTAAATCTTCATCAATTTATTATAATAAAGAGTGGGCTTCCATAAAATTTATTCCACAAGAGGGGAAAATTTTTTATATAGAAAAGAGTCGAATGCTTGATATTATTGAAAAATATATTCCTAACTATAATCTACGTGTTGATGAAAATTTGATATTTAAGATTTTGGATTCGGATGCTAGATTTAGGTATTGTGAATCTCATAAAATAGAGGATAAATACTGTTATACTATTTCATTGATTGAAGAATAAAAAAACAAAACGGGCTATCAACAGATAGCCCGTTTTTTTCTAATTATTATCTTTCATCCATATAAATTATTTTTCCGTTTTTCTCGGAAGATTCTTGAACGGCAAAACCTATGTAGTGGCTTTGCATTGATTGAGATATTTCAGAAGACATCTTGTCTTTTCCGTAATGCTCGGTAAACGATTTTACCATACCCATATCGCCACCGCCGTGTGAAGCGTAAATATCATTTTCAAACTTGATAATTTCCGTTTTAACTTCGGGGTCGCCAAATATAGTGTAGTGAAGTTTACCTTTATCAGAAGAACCGTAAATTTCACCCTTTTCGCAGTAAACCCTAATAGTTCTTTCTAAATTTTGTGAAAAAGCAGTTAAGGCGAACTGACAAATTGCTCCTTTTTTAAATTCAAGGTTAACAACTTGATGGTCGTAAACGTCGTTATCGCATTTAAATACGCATTTTCCGTAATTATTATCGTCGTTTGAAAGGGAAGAAATAATTTCTTCTTCCGTTTTGCCAAGTCTGCCGTGTCTTGCAAGCGCGGCAATTTTTTCATAACCTTCGTTTAAGTAAATCTTAAAGCAAGAGTATTCGCAAGTATCTTTATATTTACACTTATAGCAGTTATTTGCAGAGTCGTTAGGCGCGTTATCTTTAGTAAAGAAAGATAATTTGCCGTAAGAATTAACCGATTTACACTCGTCGTTAAGTAACCAAACTAAAATATCAAGG
>JAZRHN010000077.1:0-2061 GCA_045644785.1 Christensenellaceae bacterium | reverse complement strand
TCCTTCAACAGCCACGTCAGAAGTTTGATATTCAATTCCGTTTTTGTTAAGTATTGCCTTAAAGGTTAAATCTGGCACTAAACCTTGACCGATAACACCCATAACCTTGCCTTTAAGGTCAGATAAGCCAAGTTCGGTTTTACTCATAATATAAAGGTTTCCGTGTGTTACAACGCCTGCCATTTTGTAAGCATCTTCCGTTTTGTTATATAACTTACTTGCAGCGTTTACAGGCATAACGATAATATCGCCTTTACCCTGCATCATTATAGCGCCGATTTCCGAAGAAGAAACAACGTTATAATTAACTGTTCCACCTAACCCTAAATTATCGTTATCGCTAATAAGTTTTGAGATAGCGAGTGCGGGCGCACCGTCGGGCGCATAGATGGTTAAGTCTTGTGGTTCGGGCTTATTGCAAGCCGAAAAAGCACAAAGCGTGAGTATGGTTAGTAAAAATGCAACAATCTTTTTCATAATACTCCTTTGCCTTAAATAAAGAAACTCCCTTTTGCGTGGCAAAAGGGAGGAACGTGATTAAACGTAAGGCTATGCTTACGTATATTCCGTATTCATCCCTTTACTATTAGGCTCACCTTTTAGTTTAGGTATTTTTTATATTTTTATTGTATATTTTAGTTAAGATTTTGTCAAGTTTTTAGTCGGCATTTAATAATCTTTGCATTAACTTAACGCCACTTTCTATAACTATGCCTGTATCCCCTGCCGTTTTTTCAGTATAAACGTCGGCTTTAAGCGTTTTACGGCTATCATAGATAAGATATGGCACTAATTCGGCTACGTGCGTTTTGCACTTGATTGGCGTGGGGTGGTCTGGGCAAAGTAATATTCTAAAATCTTCGCCTAAATTTTTAAGTTCAGATACTATAGGCGAAACCACCTTTTCGGAAATTTGTTCAATAGAAAAAATCTTGTTTTCTAAATCGCCGTGGTGTCCGCACTCGTCTGGTGCTTCCATATGGATATATACAAAATCGTTTTGCTTTAATGCGTTTATAGCAGCATCTTTTTTGCCCGTAAAGTTGGTATCGAAATTACCCGTTGCCCCCTCTACTTCTATAACTTGCATATCGGTAAGTTTTGCAATACCTTTAAGTAAATCTACCGCAGAAATCATTGCTCCCTTTATGCCGTAACGGGTGCTAAACTTTTCTAAATTAGGTTTAGTTCCCTCGCCCCAAAACCAAAGTGAGTTGGCAGGATTTTTGCCGTCCTTTATTCTCTTTAAGTTTACAGGGTGATTTTTCAAAAGGTTATAAGACTTTTTCATTATTTCAAGAAGATTTTTACCAACAACGCTAGTGGGCAAATGTTCTTTTATCTTTTTGCCTGTAATATCGTGTGGTGGAGTTAAATCGCCCGCAATTTCGCCTTTATCCGTAACCAAACAATGGCGGTAACTTATACCTGCATATAAGGTATGAACATCATCATCTAACTTTTCTTTTAAGAAAGAGATTAACTCCTTTGCTTCTTCAGTAGAAATTTCGCCTGCACTATAATCAATCATGGTTTTATCTGCGTAATCTTCTTCATCAGATACGGTTACGAGATTTGCACGTGCAGTAACGTCGGTATCAACTAAATCTATACCAATACTAGCCGCTTCTAAAGGCGAACGCCCCGTGTAACAAACAGTGGGGTCATAACCTAAAACCGAAAGGTTAGCCACGTCACTACCCGCTTTCATACCGTTTGGCACGGTTTTGCATAAACCGAGTTCGGAAACCTTTGCAATATCATCTATTCCGTCTTTTTTAGCCACTTCTAGTGGAGTTTTGCCATTAAGTTTCTCAATAGGCCAATCAGCCATGCCGTCGCCTAATATTACTAAGTATTTCATAAATTGCTCCAATCAATCGGCGTTTTGCCGATACCTTTTAAATAATCGTTTGCCTTGTTAAAATGTCCGCACCCGAAAAAGCCGTTATACGCAGATAAAGGCGATGGGTGTGCACACTCTAATATTAAATGTTTACTACCATCAATAAGTTGTTTTTTAGAACGAGCATTTGCGCCCCATAACATAAAAACAACACC
>JAZRHN010000076.1:0-8486 GCA_045644785.1 Christensenellaceae bacterium | reverse complement strand
GCACCTGATGCGCCCGTAACTATTGCCGTTTTCATAAATAATCACCCATAAACAAAAAGACAGCCTTTGGGCTGTCTTTTATAAAAGTCTTTATTAACCTTTAACACGTTCCATATATTCGCCCGTTCTGGTGTCAACTCTAATGAGTTCGCCTTCGTTAACGAACATGGGAACTTGAATTTTTGCGCCCGTTTCTAAAATCGCTTCTTTAGTTGCGTTAGTAGCGGTGTTGCCCTTAACTGAGGGGTCTGACTTTTCTACTCTTAATACTACGAAGTTTTCGCATTCTACTGAGAATGCAGAACCCTTAAAGAATTTAACTTTAACGGGGTCGTTTTCTTTGATGTATAAAAGTGCGTCTTCTACTTGGTCGTAGTTTAAGGGAATTAAGTTGAATTCTTGGTCCATAAAGTAGTAAAGTTCACCATCGTTGTAAGAATAGGTCATATTCTTGGTTTCGATAACTGCATCTTGTAATTTTTCGGTGGGGTTCCAAGTTCTTTCTAAAACCTTTCCATCAATTACGTTCTTCATCTTGGTTCTAACGAACGCTGCGCCCTTACCGGGTTTTACGTGTTGGAAGTCAACGATTGTCCATACTGAACCTTCGTATTCAAAAGTAGAACCTTTTCTGAAATCGCCTGCTAACATATTATTTTTTCTCCTTGTATGTTGTCTATATTTTTATTTTTTTATAATTATTAATTCTTTATCATCATCGTAAAGTCTTACGATTTTACCATCTTTTAGCATTATAGTATCTTCAATTCTTATACCGAACTCACCGTCAAAATACACACCAGGCTCATCGGTAAACACCATACCGTCCTTAAGTTCTGCACTCCTTTTGGGTGCTACCCAAGGAAATTCGTGTATTTCAAGTCCTACGCCGTGTCCTAACGAGTGGGTAAAGTATTCGCCATAGCCACGTTCCGTTAAAACGTCTCTTGCAATTTTATCCAACTCATCAGTTTTCATACCAGACTTGCCAAGTTCGATTGCTTTTTTGTTGGCGGTTAAAACTGCATCGTAAGCATCTAAAAATTTCTTATCGGGTGTACCGAAAAACGCCATACGAGTTATATCTGAGCAGTATCCGTTATACTTACAACCGATATCTACTAAAATACTAGTGTCGTCTTCTAAAACGGTATCCCCTGTTTCGTGGTGAGGAACTGCTCCGTTTGCACCGAAAGCAACAATACTTTCAAATGAAGGTCCGCTTGCACCGTATTCTACCATAAGACTTTCAATAGTATCTCTAAGTTCAACTTCAGTCATGCCCTTTTTAACCGTTTTTATGGCGGTGTGGTAAACCTTTTGAATAATCTCACACGCTTTAGAAATATTATCAATTTCTTCTTGCGACTTTATAGCACGCGCATCACGTAAAAGTGCTGTTCCGTCCTTAAGTTCTACGCCTAAAGCCTTATACGTTTCGTATTCAGAAAGCGTTGTTCTTTCATAATCGATATAAACTACGTTTATTTGATTTTTATTTAGATATTCTTTAATACTATCTAATCCGTTATATAAAACGGGCGCAATATTTAAGGGTTCAATCTTAACTTTTGCGGCAGAAAAATATCTTGCGTCGGTAAAATATGCGGTGTTTTTAGAAAGCACCAAATACCCTTCGGCAATATCAATTCCCGTAAAGTAATTTCTAATAAGTCTATCGGTAACTAAAAACGCTTCGTTACTTTTTAAATCAACGTATTTCATACTTTATTTATTTTAGCAAATTTTTATCTTTAAGTCAATAACAAGACGATAATTTTGCTTAAAACAATAAAAAATACCGCCTTTTTTAAGCGGTATTTTTAATATTTTATTAACTTTGTTATTACTTTATAGTCGGCACGCCGTTTACTTTAGTCCAAGAGTTTGCATAGTAGTAATCGGTAAACCTTCCGCACCAATTTTCTGACCAATCGTTAGGCTTATCAGTTGCTTCACAGAATACGGGATTATTTATTACGGCAAACGCTAAACCACCCACTTTTGTTACAGTGCTAGGTATTACCACGTTTTTAAGGTTTGAACACGCGCAGAACGCGTTTTTACCAATTTCCGTTAAACCCTTTCCGAACACAACCATTTCTAAATTAGCACAGCCGTGGAACGCACCTTCCTTAATAACTTTTACGTTATCGTGAATAACTACTTTCTTAATAGTTTGATTATACGCAAACGCGTTTTTACCTATACTAGCAACCTTAATACCTAAATGTGTTGTAGGAATAGCAATTTCAGTTAAACTAGAGTTTATACCAACTATTTCATAGTATTGGTCGTTACCCGTGCCACATAAACGGAATATCATTTCGCTTTCATATAAATCCGTTCCTGATTTTGCAATTTTACCAGCAACCGCTACGGTATCGTCGTTATAAACCACTATAAGCAACTTATCTTGGTTTACTATTATCGATTTAACCGCCTTTTGAATCGAGAAAGTATATTCGTTAATAATACCATAATCGGTAATCGTTCCATCTACCGTTTGAACTGATAAACAGTAATTGCTTATAATAATTTTAGAAACGTAAGCAACCGTTTCTACGGTATCAATTTGGCATTTGGTTGCTAATCTGCCTACGTATATATCTTTAGCAGAATATTCATCTGACTCAAAGTCAACGTAGAAATTATTAATAACGTTATATACTATATTGCTAACTACAATATCCTTATATGCGGGAGCATAACCAAATCTCTCGTAAATATCTAATACTTTACTTACGGTTAAACCGTCCCCTTTATACGTATTAAACGTTTCGCCACAAACGGCACAAACGCCATTTTCATTTACGCTATGTTTTCCGTTAATAGAAGTTGTTATATTTTCTCCACAATAGCATTTTGCTTTGTATTCACCCTTAGTTAAACAGGTTGCTTCCACTATTGTTTCAAAAGTATAAGAGTGTTGATGTTCGCCCTTTACAACGCCGTCACCACAAACGATACATTCGCCTAAATTATTGCGCGTATGTCCTAAAGCAGACACAAATTCTACCGTTTGAGTTCCGCATTTGCAGAATCCCCTTGCAGTTCCATCTTCAGTACAAGTAGCGTCTTCTACGGTAACCCAACTAAATGCGTGCTTATGGTCAAGTTTTCCGTCTTCACAAACGATACATTCACCCTTTGCGTTACGAACGTGACCATTTTCAGCAACAATCTCTACAGTTTGAACACCACAATGACAAACGCCAGTTTTTGCACCCTTTTCTAAACAAGTGGGTTCTATAATAGTTTCCCAAACAAATCTGTGTTGATGTCCTGACGGACTATCGCCACAAACGATACACTCGTTTTTATTATCACGGATATGGCCTGACACTTCAACGCTTTCTAATGACTTAAATCCACAATCGCACACGCCAACTTTTACGCCAACGGAAATACAAGTAGGTTCTACAACAGTTTCCCAAGTAAAGTCGTGCTGACAACTATTTATATCTAAATCACCACAAACGAAACACTTTCCGCTTTCATTAAACGTATGTTCTTTTTCTTCAATAAATTCTATTAAACGGTAACCGCAAACACAATCGCCAGTCTTTGCTCCCCTAGAAGTACAAGTAGGTTCAACAACAGTTGTCCAAGTAAACGCGTGTTGATGAGCAGGCTTTCCGTCACCACAAACGATACATTCACCCGTTTGATTACGAGTATGGTCTTTAACTGCAGTTTCTTTTACCATTTGGTAAGAGCAATCGCAAGTTCCTACTTTTACGCCTTTAGAATAACAAGTAGCGTCTAAAACAATATCCCAAGTAAAGTTGTGTTGATGACCTATCGTTCCATCTCCACAAACGGTGCATTCGCCATTGCTATTTCTTACGTGACCTTGGCTAGCAATATTTTCAAATTGCTTTTTACCGCAATAACAAACCTTTTCTACTATACCATCTTCTGTGCAAGAAACTTCTTTAACGTTATAACTAGTCCATTCGTGCTGATGATTTCCGTCATCACAAGCAGAGGCTACAGATAAAAAAACACAAAGCGTGAGCATTAGAAAAACTAATGATAAAAATCTTTTCATTTTTTTACACCTCCTATCGCGAATGGGCGTGCCTACTAAATATTTTAATATTACATATTAAGACACGATACTAGTATAACATACTATATTAATATTTTCAATACAAATTACAAAAAAACCCAACTTTAAAAAAGTTGGGTTTTGATTTTTAAGACAAATATTCTACTATTAAACGTTGCCTTGTGCCTTCATTGCTTCTGCAATCTTGATAAAGCCTGCAATGTTTGCACCAGCCATATAGTTGCCGGGCATTCCGTATTGTTTAGAAGCGCTATCACAAGCCTTAAAGATACTCTTCATAATATCGTGAAGTTTAGCATCTACTTCTTCAAATGACCAAGAATATCTCATTGAGTTTTGGCTCATTTCTAAACCACTAGTTGCAACGCCACCTGCGTTTGCTGCTTTAGCGGGTCCGTATAACATATTGTATTTGAAGTAGTTATCAATTGCTTCGGGAGTTGAGGGCATGTTTGCACCTTCAGAAACAACTTTACAACCGTTTTTGCCTAAAATTTCTGCGCTTTCGCCATCGATTTCGTTTTGAGTTGCGCAAGGAAGTGCAATATCACAAGGAATAGTCCAAATACCTTTGCAACCTTCGTGATATTCAGCGTCTGCATGATAGTTAAGATAATCTTTAATTCTGCCACGCTTAACTTCTTTAATTTCTTTTACAGCGTCTAAATCGATACCGTTTTTATCGTAGATATAACCGTTACTATCAGACATAGCAACAACGTTTGCGCCGTATTCTTTAGCCTTTTGGCAAGCGTAAATAGCAACGTTACCAGAACCTGATACTAATACGGTTTTACCTTCAAAACTAGTGCCGTTTGCTTGAAGCATTTCGTTAGTAAAGTAGCAAAGACCAAAACCTGTTGCTTCCTTTCTAGCAAGTGAACCACCATAGGTTAAACCCTTACCGGTTAAAACGCCTTCGTAAACGTTTCTAATTCTCTTATATTGTCCGAACATAAAGCCGATTTCTCTTGCACCTGTGCCGATATCGCCTGCAGGAACGTCTAAGTCTGCACCGATATGACGATAAAGTTCGGTCATAAAGCTTTGACAGAATCTTTCGATTTCAGCATCACTCTTGCCTTTAGGGTCAAAGTCGCAACCGCCTTTAGCACCGCCCATAGGAAGGGTGGTAAGTGCGTTCTTAAATACTTGCTCAAAACCTAAGAACTTCATAATTCCGCTGTAAACTGAGGGGTGTAATCTGATACCGCCCTTATAAGGACCAATAGCAGAGTTGTATTGAATTCTAAAACCCCTATTTACGTGTGTCTTGCCGTTGTCATCTACCCAAGGAACTCTAAAGATAATTTGCCTTTCAGGTTCAACGAGTCTTTCTAAAACACCAGCGTCAATTAAGTCTTGGCGTTTTTCAATAACGGGTTCTAAAGAAGATAAAACTTCGGTAAGTGCTTGAATAAATTCGGGTTCGTTTTGGTTTCTTTGTTTAGTTCTTTCGATTAAATCAAGGAGATATGCGTTTTTGATAGCCATAATCCTTCCTCCACTCGTATAAATTAAAAATATTTTATCACATTCAAGCGCATTTTCAATGCGTTTTAATTAACTTTTTTTAAATTTTTTAAAAACACCTTTGCAAATCGACGAATACCGCAAAAACGAGTATTAAAAATAAACCTATAGTGTGAATTGCAGACTCCACTTTTCTATTGACGGGCTTTTTAAATATCCACTCTATTACGGCAAAAATAACGCGTGAGCCATCTAATGCAGGGAACGGCAATAAGTTAAACACGGCAAGGTTAACACCGATAAGTGCAACGATATTTAATAAACTCCATAATCCACCCACTCTAACGGCATCGGCAGTCATTGTAATAGTCGTCACCGTTCCACCTACGGAGTTTAAGCCTAGGCTTCCGTTTAATAGTTGCCTTAAAACAGTAAACACCATGCCAGCTAATTTAAACGAATAATCAAAACTTTTACCTGTCGCTTCAAAAAAACCTACTTTTATCCTAGTAGTTCTAAATCCATAATCAATTTTTCCGTCTTTAAGAGTGACGTTTAATCCTATTACTTTAGAAAGGCTTTCAATATCTTCAAGATTTTCAAACTCTCCGTTATAACTTATGGGGACTTCTACGTTTATAATCTCGCCTTCTCGGTAAATTTCAAACGTTACTTCTTCACCCTGTTCTTTACCATCTAACGCCACTATTAAGTCAGTTAAAAGGTAAATGTTTTTATCTTCTACGGATAGAATAACGTCCCTATCTTTTAACACACCACCATCTTTAGTATCGTAAGCCATAACAGCAGTATGCCCGTAGCAAGTAAAGATAATTATTATAACTAAAATTGCTAAAATATAGTTCATTAATGCGCCCGAAATTAGCACGATAATACGCTTCCATGGTGCTTTTTTATTAAAAGCATCTTCATCAGGATTATCTTCATCTTCTCCGTAAAAGGCACAAAATCCGCCAAGCGGAATGGCACGGAGCGAAAATACTTCGCCGTTTTTCTTTTCTCTACTAAACAATTTAGGGCCGAATCCAACTGAAAATTCTTCAATCTTAAAGCCCAATAATTTACCCGAAATAAAATGGCCGAATTCGTGCACTGTTATCATAACAAGTAGCACAAATACGGCTAAAAGAATATATCCTATATACGAAATAATATCGCCAAAACTTACAAGTAAATTATATTGCATTATACTCCAAATTTTTTGTTTACGAAATCAACGGCAAACTGGTTAGCAAGGCAAACCGACTGATAATCACACTTATTATCGCCACTAAACGCTTGAATAGCACCATCTATAGCACGTTCAATGTCCTTATACGCAATTTTGCCTTCTAAAAATAGTTTAACGGCTTGCTCGTCTGCTCCGTTCAACACTGCGGGGTATGCCCCGCCCTTTTTTATTGCCGATAACGCAAGGTTAAAACAAGGATACCTATCGTTATCTACGCTATTAAACGATAACTTTTGCAACTCTGCAAAATCTAAACTCTTTTCATTAGAAGTTATCCTTTCGGGGTAACTTAAAGCGAGTGCAATAGGCACTTCCATAGATGGATAACCCATTTGCGCAATAACCGCCCCGTCAATAAACTCTACCATAGAGTGTATGATACTTTCTCTATGAATTATAACGTCTATTTTATCAAAAGTGGTGTTATAAAGCCATTTTGCTTCAGCAACTTCATAGGCTTTATTAACCATAGTAGCACAGTCAACGGTAATTTTTTGCCCCATATTCCAGTTGGGGTGCTTAAGCGCGTCTTTTTCGGTAACCTTATTTAACTTTCTTAATGGTAAATCTCTAAACGCACCGCCCGAAGCCGTTAAAATAATCTTATTAAACGGCGTGTTAAAATCTAATGATAATGCTTGCCATACGGCAGAGTGTTCACTATCAATAGGAAGAATTTTAACACCCTTTTCCTTTGCTAAAGCAATAACCGTTTCACCGCCAATTACTAAACTTTCCTTATTAGCAAGGGCAACGTCTTTACCCATATTTATTGCTTTAAGAACGGCTTTTATACCTAAAAATCCAACTAAAGCAACTACAACTATATCCGCTTCATTACAAATTGCTGATAAAAACGCATCTTCTCCACAATAAAAATCAACGCCACTCGGTATTAAATCTTTATCTATTTCTATGCTAGAAGTGGCAATTTTAGGCTTAAATTCGTTAATTTGCTCACGTAAAAGACTTGCGTTAGAACCTGACGCAAGTGAAACTACTTCAAATTTTTCAGGGTGACGGCGAATAACGTTAAGTGTTTGACGCCCAATTGAACCCGTACTGCCTATAATTGCTATTTTCTTCATAATTATCCTATAAAACTAATGCGAAATAAACTAAAACGCCAAGAAAGGTCATTCCGTCTATTCTATCCATAACACCACCGTGACCAGGCATAATATTACCCATATCTTTGATACCCACACGGCGTTTAATATAACTTTCAAAAAGGTCACCTATTTGCGTAACTACCGAACCGATAAGCCCGATTAACGCAAAAGTTACAATATTTTGAGTAAATATAACGGCAATAACAACACTGCCAACTACACCACCAAATAACGCGCCGATTGCACCTGCAACCGTTTTTTTAGGCGAAAGTTTAGGACATAATTTCTTTACGTTACCCTTTCTGATTTTACTATACGTCATACCAATTAAATAGGCAAACGAATCTGATAATGCCGAAATAACGAAGATGAGTAAAAGCCCAATTAAGCCGAAGTCCATTTCGTTAATTAAGCACCAAAACAATAGTAAAATTGAGGGATAAAGTAATGGCACTAACGTTACTAAAAACGCCTTTATTTTGCTTTTAGATAAAAGAGACCAAACAAGTGCAATAATTATAACAAAAAGCGTAAAAGACGAGCAATAAAGCACGCCTTCATAAGCGCCTGTTTT
>JAZRHN010000075.1:0-7163 GCA_045644785.1 Christensenellaceae bacterium | reverse complement strand
CTGAACGATAACTGTCGTTGAAAACATCAATAGCATTATCTATAAACACAGCGTCAACACCGAATTTAATTTTTTGCTCGGCAACTTTCAGCAACAATTCTTCAAAATCAACAATATCATCAAATAAATAAAAGTTTTCATCCTCTACAACGGTTATCGTGTTTAAGCGGTCAATGGCTTTATGCCTATTAGTTTGCATAGAGAATAATATAATTTTTTGCTTATCAATAGATTTTTCTATCATAGAACATAGAAAACAAGTTTTACCAATAGCTGGTCTACCACCAATAACAAGCAAATCGCCTTTATAAATTTTTAAATATTTGTCTAAACTTTCAAATCCCGTATAAATTCTATCCATACAAATTTTCCTTTTTTCTTTCAAAATAACAAAAACGTTATCCCAAAAACGGGACAACGTCTTTAATAATAAATCGGGTGGGTAGTATGATACTAAACCACGTAATTTTGGGGCGGGAAAATTTGGCTTTTGAATTAAAATTCGAACATCTTTCCGACCTTTCCGCCATAAATAAGGACATCGTTTAGGTGCCCTTTTTTATTTGATATAATTTTGTATTTTTCTTATTGTAATTTTGATAAACATATGTTAAAATTAGATTAATAAACTAAAGAGAGAGATTTATGGATAAAAACGAACAGTTTGAAAAAAATCTTTTAATATTAGAAAAATTAGCAAATGGTATAAATCCAATTGACGACACCCCTTTCCCGACGGATAGTCCAATTAATAACGTGGACGTAACAAGGGCAATTTTTTTCGCTTTAACACAATTAAAGCACCCACCAAAAAAGACACAAAAAAAGAAGTATTTTTATATTGAAGAAGATGCGCTTGCAACTTTTGAATTTATACCTGAGGGCGCATATTTAACCCAATTAGTAGAAAAACTTAATTCTTTGATTGACGTAAATCGTGTAAAAAAATTATCAAGAAAAAAAGTGATTGATTGGCTTATTGACCTTGATATTTTAACAACTGTTCAAACAGAAGGTAAAAAATCAAAAAGACATATGCCCACCGAAAAGGGGCTTAATATGGGGCTAGAAGTTGTAAGATTATTAGATAGATTCGGAACACCGTTTGACGCTGTAAAATATTCTTTATCTATGCAAAAATTTATAATAGATAATATCGACGGGCTTTACAATTGGATTGCTAATAGAAGAAGATAATAATTTATTCAACATAAAAAGAGCAGAATACCCTGCTCTTTTTATTTTTAATTTACTATTGACATAAATATTATATTATGTTAAATTTTATGTAAGGAGTTTAATTATGAAAAAGTTTTTAATATTTTTATTGGTTATATGCTTTATTACACTTTCCGCATGCAACTCTTCAACAAATACTGGCTATGATAATACAATAAATTTAGCCGTTAGTGAATTAGAATCTTTTTGGAAAGATTATTACGATGGCGTTGATGCCGAACAATCATCATTTGACTTTAGTATTAAAAATACTCGCCTAATTAAACTAACCAATGACCACGGTATAGAGTATCTTAAAGATATTGATATAATTATTGAATTTGTTATTTTAACCGACTACTATCATACAAATAATAAGTATTTAGTTAATCCTGGGCATAACGACACCGTTATCATATACAAAGATGGTAGAATGGAAATTTCAACAAAATCACCCATTCAAATATACATGTTACAATACTACGACATAACCTTTCCTATGGTAGAAAGTGTTATAGATTTTGGTGAAACGTTCAATAAATCAATTTCGATAAAAAAATAAATAATTTAATAATAAAAAAAGAGTGCGATTGGCACTCTTTTTCTTTTTACATTTATTCTTCTATTTTACTATTACCATACAATATTGCATCGTTAACAATTTTTGTGCCGTAATCATCAAAACCCTTTATATTTTCTATAACGCAATTTTTAATAGAACCTGCAAGCGCCACAATCTTTTCCGCCCTAGAGTAAACGTTTTTAATAGTAATATTATACGTTTCATCTTGAGTGGAATGCCTTGTAGAATAAAGATATTTATCGCCAATACGAATTGTATATAATCCTCTATTCATATGTGGGCTATCTTTTGAAGTATCTTCTACACCGTCAACTAAAATATTATAAAGTTTTGCACCACCTTGATTAAGTAAACGAACGTTAGCACACCAAGAACTAGATTTAACGTTTTTAATTGTTATATCATGGATAGATGGTTCTACACCTTCTACAGAATATTTACAACTTGCATTTTGAATTAATGAAGTTAATGCAATAGTATCATCTTCAGTAAATCCCGTAATATTTTCTACTAAAATGTCGTGGCAACCAACTCTTAAATCAATACCATCTGCATTACGTAGTAAATCTAAATGGTTTTTAATTAAGTCAACGTAGTTGCAATTATAATCACGCTCTCCACTAACGTATAAAACGCTATCATCAGCACAAAAATCAATATTTTGAACGTGTCCGTTAGAGCAATACATTAAATTAATTGCCCACCAACGTTGGTTTATTAATTTTATGTTTTTAATAGAAAAATCTTCTAAATTTGTTAATAAAATTAGATTATTAACATACATTAAATATCCTTTTTCTTTAGCGTTACGCTCGGTTAAGCCATTAAACTTACCACCGTCTAAAATAGCGCGACCTTTACCTAAAATGTGGATATTTCTATCTCTTTCATCTAACGTTCTTACGTCTTGCACGCTAGAACGATTGATAAATATGTTACAAAAAGTATCGTCTTTTAATCTTAAATGTGCATCTTCTAAAATAACGGTAAAATTTTCAGGCAACACTATTGCTTTTTCTATTTCATAATCGCCCGTAATAATCGTTTGATTTTGACCTTTACTTACCGCATCATCTATTTGATTTTGTAGAATTTGCCCACCGTCTTTTATAAACATAAAATTTTAATATGAGACTACGGTCTTAATCCCATACCCCCCTCTAACGTTAAGGTTTCACCATTTAAATACTTAAAGTCAGGATGTGCTAATTGAACACATACTCTACCAATTTCCGTTTCAGGGTCACCAAAATGACCTGCAGGCGGAACTTTTACGTTTGCCTTAAACGCGTCAGGATATGCTTTTTCAAAGTTTTCAAGTTGTGCCGTCCATGCTAAAGGACAAATAACGTTGGTATTAATACCATCTTTTGCCCATTCGGTTGCTGCAACTCTTGATAAACCTCTTATACCTTCTTTCGCAGCGGCATAAGAACATTGTCCGTAATTGCCAAAAAGACCTGCACCAGAAGCAAAGTTAATGATAGAGCCTTTTGCTTCTTTTAAGTATGGATAGCACGCTTTCATATAGTAGAATGCTGCATATAAACCTGAATACATTGCCAAATCAAACTGTTCGGTAGTATGATTTTCAATAGTAACACCAGAAGCAGATGCTTGGGCGTTATTAATTAAAACGTCTATTCTACCGAAAGACTTAATAGTTTCTTCTACAACGTAGTTAACGGTTTTTTCATTATCAGAACCAGATGCAATATCTGCTTGAAGAATTAATACTTTAATACCATAAAGGCGTTCTAATTCTTCTTTAGCGCTTTCAAGTTTTGAAACATTACGACCAGTGATTACTAAATTTGCACCTTCTTTTGCATATGCAGTAGCAATACCATAACCAATAGAACCACAACGACCATCAGATAATTTTGCATAACCTGCACCGGTTATAATTGCCGTTTTTCCTGTTAAAAATCCCATAAATTTTCTCCTTATACTCTTATATTCTAGATAAAGCCTTTCCTGCTTTTTTACCAATAATTTTCATACCCCTATTGTTATAGTGTGGGCCACTTTCTTTGGGGTTTAAGTATTTTTTATTTACAGAAAGTTTTTTACAAACATCCGTTAAATAAACAAAATCAGCATCTTTTTTACAAACGTTTTCTTGGGCTTTCATAATATCTTCGTCAGCCTTTTTCTTTTCTTCAAAAGTGCCGTTAACCCATTTTACGTATGCTGTAAAATATCCTGTAGAAATTATGCCAAATTTAGAGAAAGAAAACTCCGATTTTAAATCGTTTTTAAGTTTTATTATTCTTTCTTCATATTCGCTAGTTGAAAGATAATCAGTAGCATCTGACTCGCCTTGTAACCAAACAACCGAAACCTTGTCTATAGTATACTTTTCTTTTATCTTCTCTAAACCTGCTTTTATTTTTTTGGTAGCAAGTTCAAAACGTTCAGTTCCCTTAAGCCACTCTGCAACTCTCGTGCCACCACGTGCCGTATGAATTGCAACAACCTCGGTTTTCTTATGCTTTATATATTCTCTAACAAAATGTGGCACTAACGAACCACAACTTTCACCTGAACCACCTAAAACGTCGTCCCCAAGAAATTCGCCAACAGGGTTAACTAATGGAACAATTTTATTATCGTAAAATTTATATTCAAATCCATTTTTTACAGGATGAGAATAATCATATTCGCCCGTTGAACCTTGCATATTGCTTTGACCCATAAAAACTATAACTTCCATGTCAAATATCCTTTATTAAAAATTTGTTCATTGTAGAATGCACTACAAAATCAGGTTTTTCTATTTCGTTAAATCCATATTTAAGATACAATTTTAACGCTAAATCAAGTCGGTCATGCGTTTCAAGATACATTTTATTATATCCAACCATTTTGGCATTATCAACGACTAATTCTAATAATCTTAAGCCGTAGCCTTGACCTTTATATTCGTCAATTAAATATATCTTTTGTAATTCACAACACCCATCTATATAAGGTAAATTTGCAAAACCTGCACCACCCACAACATTGTCATTATCGTCTAATAAAACCCAATATTGCCTTTCTAATGGTAGTTCGTTATAATATGCGAACAAGTTATCAAGACACTCGTCAAAATAGGCTGTCCCCTTAATATTTAGGCTATACTTTTCTAAATTAGCCCTAATTATTCTTGCAATAAATGGGTTATCTTCTTTTTGTATTTTACGAAACTTCATAAATAATTAAAGAATAACACCATATCAGTTTTAAAACCTAATATGGTGTTATATTTTACAAACACGTTTTACTTACCAAATAAACTCATAAGAATATCCATCTTATCCTGCGTGATAACGTTGTGGTCAACTTTTTGTTGTAATACGCTTTCAATGTCGTTTACTATTTCATCATCCACACCTTCAAGCATACCTTCATTATTTTTTGCAACAAGTTCAATAATATCCGAAGTAGCAAGGGCATCGGTTAAGTTTTGCATATCTTCTTGAGTGATATCTTCCTTGAACGTAACTTCTTCTTCAGAAACGTCAATTAAATTCTTAATTGCAATAATTGTATCTGCTTCTTCTGCTAGGTCAACGTCTTTAAAGTCGATACCAAGTTCTAATTCATCTGAAATCGTATTAAGAATTTCTTTGGTAGATTCACTTTGGTTAATATTAGTAAGCATTTCGGTAATGTCTTCATCGGTCATATTAGCGATTTGCTTAATAGGATCAACTTCTTCTCCTTCTGCAGGCATGAATATACTTGCCATTTTTAAGAAACCTTTAATTGACTTAATATCATCATAGAGATAGTAGTCGGTTTCGCCATCACTATATACCATAAAGCCTAATTTAGTTGAAGAGTATAAGCCATCGGCAAATTTAATCACACTAGATTGTTCAACTTGATTAGATATTTCGGTTGCCGTAGCTTCATCTTTAATAACAAGTTTAGCAACGTCCGGAACTATAGGTGCTAAAACGGTTATCGGTAGAATCATCATAAATGCTATAATCGACCACTTAATTGCACCGAAAATACCAAAAGTTTTTAATGCAGTAAAACGTTTAACAGGTTGACCTGCTAATACTTGTGACCTAATTTTAATTTTAAGAATAATACCAACAACGATTTTACCAATTAAATTAACTACAAAGTTAACTATAAAGAATAAAATATAGAATGCTAATAATTTAACAATACCTTCAACTAAACCAATAATGGTTGCCATTGGCATATTAAATTCAGCGGTAACTTCAGAAAGTGTAGCAATTAAATATGCTTCTAAAGTTTGTTCAGTATTAACTGATATACCCATAACACCTGAAACAAGTGTACCACATGCAAAATATGCAATTATTAATGCTAATACAGTATATAATAACGAGCATATCCTCTTGGTTGCCTTACCCATAATACCAAAAAGCAAGCCAACTAACGCACCAACTAAAACTATAGTGTCAAATAAATTCATATTTCCTTCTCCTACCTATTTAACAACTTATTTATTATATCAAACTTACAAAATAGTGTCAATATATTTATTAAATTAACCAAACAAAACAAGCGTTTATCTCTGTTTAGATATCCAATCTTTGTAGAAAATTGCACTACTTTTGGGTTTTCTATCAATAGTGTGAATACCGAACTTAATATCGTATCCTGCAGTCCACTCAAAATTATCTAATAACGACCAAAGGTAATATCCACGAACGTCTAACCCTTCTTTATTTGCCTTTTCTAACGATGCAAAACTACCTTGTAAATATCTAATTCTATCTAAATCTTCAACAATTCCGTTAACTGGTTTTTCTTCCTCTCCATAACCAACGCCGTTTTCAGTAATATAAATAGGAATATTTACGTTATATTTGCTACGGACTAACTTAACCGTATCGTATATTGCATCTGGATAATATTCATTTCCGTTTTGTAAGAAGTTACCACCATTTTTTGCAAGCGTTTTAAGAACGTTTTCACCTGCGGCACTAACGTGAATACGATTATAACAATTTAACCCATAATAATCTAAAGGCGTTGAGATAATCTTAAAGTCATCAGCACCAATTTCAAGTTTTACGTTTTCATCTTCAAAATGCTTTAACAAGCGGTCTTCATACTTGCCTGAAAAAATAGGATGTAAAAAATTGCCGTGTGCTAATGCATTATTTTTGATTGCAAGTTCAACGTCGGCAGGATTATTTGGGTCTAATGGAACTCTGTTCCATACGTCAATTACAATACCTATTTTACCCTTATGACCTAATGAACGGAAACGTTCAACTGCTTTTCCATGAGATAATAATAGATTATGATTTGCTTGTCTACCCCAAGTTTCGTTCATAAATCCCGGAGGGAAAGTCTTTCTTGCGTAGCCCATATATGTAGCAATGGG
>JAZRHN010000074.1:0-4648 GCA_045644785.1 Christensenellaceae bacterium | reverse complement strand
GGGTTAGAAGATATGCTTTTCTGCCCCGAAACTATGGGAAAACTTGCTCAAATAGGCACTATTGAAGAAGTTACCGAGTTTTGTAAGATAGATAAAATTTATTATCCTACGGTAGATTTTGGGCACGTAAACGCAAGGGAGCAAGGAAGTTTAAAAACAAGCCAAGATTATAAAGAAAGACTACTTTATATGATTGACGGTTTAGGATATGAAAAGATGAAAGATTTTCACGTTCACTTTTCAAAAATCCAATATTCAGTTAAAGGCGAAATTAAGCATTTAACGTTTGAAGATGATGTTTTCGGCCCTGATTTTACGCCGTTATCTAACGTTATAAAGGAATTAAAGTTAGAGCCGTATATAATAAGTGAATCAGACGGAACGCAGGATAAGGATGCGTTATCAATGAAAAATATATATTTTAATAAATAATAAGGAGAAAAACTATGGAAAAGGTGAAATTAGGTGTTGTAGGATTAGGCGGACGTGGATATGGTATGGTTGGCACGTTTTTAAACGTAGCAGACTGCGAAATTGTTGCAGTATGCGATAAGTACGAAGATAGAGTAGAACGTGCAGAAAAGTTAATTACCGAAAAAAGTGGTAAAGCACCTAAAACTTTTACAAAGTTTGAAGAATTTATAAATTACGAAGGTATGGAGGCTGTATATATTGCAACCTCTTGGGAAGAACATTTAGTTCAAGCGATTGAAAGTATGAAAGCGGGTAAAGTTACCGCTGTAGAAGTTGGCGGTGCACAAAGCGTAAAAGAGTGTGTTGACCTTGTTAAGACTTACGAAAAGACCAAAACCCCCATTATGCTTATGGAAAACTGCTGTTATGATAAGTTTGAACTTTTAACTACCGCACTTGTTAGAAAGGGTATGCTTGGCGAAGTTGTTAATTGTCACGGTGCATACGGACACGATTTAAGAGCAGAAGTTTTAGGTGGTAACGTAAATCGCCATTATAGATTAAACCACTACGTAAAAGAAAATTGTGAAAACTATCCCACTCACGAATTAGGTCCTATAGCAAAAATCTTAAACATTAACCGTGGAAACAGAATGGTAAGTCTTGTTTCTGTTGCAAGTAAGTCTAGGGGTATGCAAGCATTTGCTAAAACGGATAAAAACCCCGATAAAACTTTAGCAAATCAAACCTTTAACCAAGGCGATATAGTTGAAACCATTATCACTTGTGAAAACGGCGAAACTATTAGTTTAAAGTTAGATACTTCGCTTCCTAGATACTATTCAAGAGAATTTACCGTAAACGGCACTTTAGGTCGTGCAAATGGCGAAGCAAACCTTATTTATTTAGATAGCGTAGATTACGGCCCCGAACTTTGGCATAGTGGAGAAGCAATAGCAAAATACAATAACAATGCAGAAGAATATAAAGATTATTTACCTTCTTTCTGGAAAGATATTACTGAAGAAGAAAAGAAACTTGGCCACGGCGGTATGGACTACTTCTTATGTAAAAACTTTATTAAAGCAGTAAAGGACGGCGTTAAGGAAATGCCCATAGACGTTTACGATGCTGCAGCGTGGATGTGTATAACCGCACTTTCAGCAAAGTCAATCAAGAAAAACGGAAAACCCGTTAAAATTCCCGATTTTACTAAAGGCAAGTATAAAACAAGAAAACCGCAAGACGTTGTGGAATTATAATAAGAAAAAAGCCCCCGAATTTCGGGGGTTTTACTTAACAAAAAAAGGATAACGTTTCGTTATCCTTTTTCTTTTTTTAATTTGTTATTAGTTAATTACTCTAATCTTAATAATACCTTCGATATTGTTAAGTTCTTTAAATACGGCTTCGTTCATATTTCTTTCAACGTCTAAAATGGTAACGGCGTATTCGCCCTTAGATTGGTTGGTAAGGTTGTTAATATTAACACCTTCACGACCAACGATACCAGAAACTTGAGCGATGGTATTAGAAATGTTTTTGTGAAGCATAACTATTCTGCAAGAAGTAGTTCTTGGCATAGAACAGTTGGGGAAGTTAACAGAGTTTACGATATTACCGTTTTCGATATAATCTATAAGTTGTTTACTTGCCATAACTGCACAGTTATCTTCAGCTTCAGGTGTAGAAGCACCAAGGTGAGGAATACAAATAACATTTTCAGCACCGATGAGTTCATCAGCAGGGAAGTCCACGATATAACGTGCAACTTTTCCGCTTTGGGTTGCTTTAATAATGTCGTCGTTTTTAACGAGTTCACCACGTGCACAGTTAACGATAACCACACCGTCTTTCATCTTTCTAATAACGCCAGCGTTAATAAATTCTTTATTTTGGTTAGCGATATAGGGGATATGAATAGTGATGTAATCACAGTTTTTATAAATTTCGTCTAAATCCTTAACAACTTGAACTTGGGTAGAAAGTTTAAGTGCAGCGTTTACTGATAAGAATGGGTCATAACCTAAAACGTCCATTCCAAGACCTAAAGCACAGTTAGCAACTTGCGCACCAATTGCACCAAGACCGATAACGCCTAACTTTTTACCAACTAATTCTCTACCAACGAATTGTGATTTACCCTTTTCAACGAGTTTACCAACTTCTTCGCCTTTACCTTTAAGTGTATCAACCCATTTAATAGCGCTTACGATTTTTCTTGAGCCTAATAAAAGAGCGGTCATAACTAATTCCTTAACGGCATTAGCGTTAGCACCAGGGGTATTAAATACTACGATACCTTTTTTAGCGTATTCATCTACGGGGATATTGTTAACACCTGCACCTGCTCTTGCAACGGCTAATACGCTATCGGGGATAGCATAGTCGTGCATCTTAAATGAACGGAGCATAATACCTACAGGGTTTTCAACGTCACTACCAATGTTGTATGAAGCATCAAAAACATCATCAATTACAGAACTGATTGAATTAAGAGTTAAAATATTTTTCATCTTACTTATTCTCCATTTCAAACTTCTTCATAAATTCGATAAGTGCTTTAACACCTTCAATCGGCATAGCGTTGTAGATAGAAGCACGCATACCGCCTGCTAAACGGTGACCTTTAAGTGATACTAAACCGTTCTTAGAAGCCTCTGCAATAAACTTAGCATTAAGTTCTTCGCTAGGAGTTAAGAAAGGAACGTTCATAAGAGAACGGTCTTTAGGATTAATCTTGTTTACGTAGAAATTGCTGTTATCAATAAAGTCGTAAAGGAGTTTAGCCTTTTCTTCATTGATTTTTTGCATTGCGGGAACGCCACCCAACGCCTTTAAGTGTCTAAATACTAAAAGTGCCATATAAATGGGGAACGTAGGGGGAGTGTTATATAAACTGTCGTTCTTATCGTGGATAGCATAGTTAAGCATAGTAGGGCAGATAGGAAGTGCTTTTCCTAATAATTCCTTTTTAACGATAACGATGGTAACACCGGCAGGTGCGATATTTTTTTGTGCACCAGCATAGATAAGACCGAACTTTTTAACGTCAACAACTTCAGAAAGAATACAAGAACTCATATCAGTAACGAGCGTAGCGTCGGTATTGGGGAGTTCAGTAAAACGTGTTCCGAAAATAGTGTTATTGTAAGTGAAGTGAACGTAGTCGATTCCATCACGGAATTTAACGTCTTTCATATCGGGGATATAGGTATAATTTGCTTCCTTACTAGAAGCAGCAATCGCCATATCACCAAACTTTAAGCCCTCTTCGTAGGCTTTTCTTGCAAAGTTACCCGTATCTAGGTAATCTGCTTTACCGTTAACCAAAAGGTTAAGGGGAACGGCGGCAAATTGTTGTGACGCACCGCCTTGAACGAACAAAACAGAATAATCGTCGGGGATTCCCATAAGTTCACGAAGTAAAGCGTTTGCTTCTTCGTTAACAGCCATAAATTGCTTACCGCGATGGCTCATTTCCATAATGCTCATACCAGAGCCTTGATAGTCTACAAGTTCCTTCTTCGCTTCTTCGAGAACGGGAAGAGGCAAGGTGGAAGGACCTGCTGCAAAGTTATAAACTCGCATAGTGTGTCTCCTTTATATAAATAGATTTTATCGGGTAGGTTTTCCCTACGAAACTAATTATACAACTATCCGACTTTTTTTTCAACTATTTTAACTGTAAATAACGTTATAAATAAACATAGAATAAAAAATAATGTTTACATTTTCTTAAAAAAAGTGTAAAATATAATAAAAAGCAAATTTGATTTTAACAATTAATATATACGGAGAACATTTTGAATAAAAAAAATAGTAATAAAGATAAAAAATTACAGGTAAAAGCTTTAATACCAAAGCCTTCTAATAAACCAAAAAACAAAAAGGCTAGTAGTGTAAAACCAAAAAAACAAGTGGCAAAAAAACCCAAACAACAAATAGAGATTAATAAGGCAGTATCCGTTAAAAGCAAAGCGGGCTCACTTAAAATTAGGTTTTTAGGTGGCGTTGGCGAAATCGGAAAGAATATGACCGCGTTAGAATTTGGTAAAGATATAATTATCATAGACGCGGGCACAAGTTTCCCTAGTGAAAATATGCCGGGTGTAGATTTAGTAATTCCTGATATAACGTATTTAACGCAAAATAAAAGTAAGATACGTGGAATTGTAATAACCCACGGGCACGAAGACCATATCGGCGGAATACCTTATTTATTAGACCAAAT
>JAZRHN010000073.1:0-5975 GCA_045644785.1 Christensenellaceae bacterium | reverse complement strand
TTTGCTTGAACGTCAAACATTGTATTGGGGTCAATTATAATACCCTGTTTTTTCTTTGCATAATCACAGAATTGTAACTTTTTAGTTTGTTTAATTATATCAAGACGATTTAAAACAGCCTTATCTGTTTCAAACTTCTTAAAGTTAATAAGCTCTCTAGCATCTTTAACGTAGCCATCACCAATACATTCGTTTAGTAGATTGCAAAGTTCAGGATTTGATTGACATAGCCATCTTCTATGAGCAATACCATTAGTAACGTTCTTAAACTTATCGGGATATACGTCGTAGAAATCCTTAAATATACTATTTTTTATAATATCGCTATGGAGTGCTGAAACTCCGTTAACGCTATGAGAAGCAACAACAGAAAGATTTGCCATGTGTACTTGACTATGTGAGAAAATACTCATACGGTCAATCTTATCCCAATCTCCGGGGAATTTATTCCACATATCAGCACAAAAACGTTGATTGATTTCTTTTAAAATCATATAGATACGTGGAAGTCTTCTTGCAAGCAAGTCTTCACTCCACTTTTCTAATGCTTCACTCATAACGGTGTGGTTAGTATATGCAACCGTGCGAGTAACGATATCCCAAGCAGATTCCCAAGAATAACCATTATCATCAATGAGAATACGCATAAGTTCTGGAATACAAAGCGCTGGGTGAGTATCGTTAATATGAATTGCCGCCTTTTCAGGTAAGGTATCAAGCGAACCATATTTAGCCTTATGGTCAGAAATGATATCTTGAAGCGTTGCCGAAACAAGTAAATATTGTTGTTTTAATCTAAGTGATTTACCTTCAAAGTGGTTATCTGAGGGATATAAAACTTTAGAAATAAGTGCAGCTTCATTATCTTCTTGCATACTGCGCATATAATCGCCTTGAGAGAATGTTTTCATATCAAACTTTTGGGCATTTTGCGCTTTCCATAAACGAAGAATTGAAACCGCTTCAGAGTCTTTACCTGAAATCATCATATCGTATGCAACAGCCTCAACTTCCCTAGCATCCGCATGTTCAACTTTTAATCCACTTTCAGTCCATTCTTCTCTAATAAAACCATCAAACTTAACCTTAAAGGTTTTATCTAAACGTTGGGTAAGCCATACCTCACCACCTGGCAACCAAGTATCTGGCAACTCCATTTGCCAACCATCAACAATCTTTTGCTTAAATAAACCATATTCATATCTAATAGAATAGCCCATAGCAGGGTAATTTTGGCTTGCTAAAGCGTCCATAAAGCATGCAGCAAGTCTACCTAAACCACCGTTTCCAAGACCCGCATCTGGCTCTATTTCATATAAATCTTCTAAAGAACAATTAAATTCCTTCTTTAATGCATTATCAAACGCTTTATCAACGCCTAAATTGTAGGCATTATTTTTTAAGGATTGACCAAGCAAAAATTCCATGCAAAGGTAGTAAACTCTTTTACCACCACCTGTGCGGTATTTTTTATTAAAAGCACTACGCTTTTCAAGCAAAATATCCCTAATACACATAGCAACCGCTTTATATACTTGTTCCTTAGTTGCTTCTGCAGGGGTAACTGCAAAGTATTTTGAAAGTTTGCTTTTTATAAGCGTTAATGCATTCTTGTCCGTAATATTATCCATGTATAATCTCCTGTAAAAAGTTATTTATCGTATAATTCGCCGTATTCTTTCGCCCTAACCTTCCAAGAGAAATCAGAAGTCATTGCTCTATTCATAATATCGGTCCATTTATCTTTATCTTTATAACATCTTATTGCTTCGTTAATTACGTGCAACATATCGTGTGCATTGTAGTTTTTAAATGTAAAACCATTACCCTTATCGCCAACGTATGCTTTAATGCTATCATTAAGCCCACCCGTTTCACGAACGACAGCCACCGTGCCATAACGGCTTGCTATCATTTGTGAAAGTCCACAAGGCTCCATCTTAGAAGGCATAAGGAATATATCTGCACCAGAATAAATCTTTCTAGATAAATCTTGGTTGAATTCAATTACGGTTGCACACTTTCCCTTATAACAATAAGCAACGTGGCTAAAGAAATTTTCAAAACCAATTTCACCTTTACCTAAAATAACAACTTGAACGTCTTGTGTTAATAACGTTTCAATCGTTGCCCTAACAAGGTCTAATCCCTTATGAGAAACTAGTCTTGAAATTATAGCAATAATAGGAACGTCCTTTCGTTCATTTAACCCAAGCATTTTTTGTAACTCTGCTTTACAAGTTTCTTTTCCTGAAACGTCTTCTACAGAATAATTCTTAAACAAGAATTTATCCGTTTCAGGATTATAATAATCGTAATCTATACCGTTTAATATTCCGTATATTTTATGTGAGTTGCGTTTTATAATATTTTCTAGGCCGTGTGCGAAGAAAGCATCTCTAATTTCTTGTGCATAAGTATTACTTACTGTGTTTACAATATCAGACATTTCTATTGCGGCTTTCATTAAATTTACAGTACCGTTAAATTCAACAAAATTTAACAAACTATCAGGAAAACCAAACAAATCGCCGTAAGTATCCATACCAAAAATGCCTTGGTATTCAATATTATGGATGGTAAATACAGACTTAATTTTTCTAAAATTTTCATCTCCATAATACATACCTTTAAGGTACACGATAGATGCTGCTGTTTGCCAATCATTACAGTGTAAAATATCGGGATAAATATTAAGACGAGCAATAGTATCTAACGCTGCGCGTGAGAAAAATGCAAATCTTTCCCCATCATCATAAAAGCCGTAGATATTACCATCTCTCTTAAAATAATATTCATTGTCAATAAAATAGAATTTTACGCCACAATGCTTATATTCAAAAACCCCAGCGTATTGAAGACGCCAACCAACTGAAACGTTAAAAGACGTAACAAACTTAAATTTTGACCTAAACGCCGGAGAAATACTCGAATACAAAGGTATAATAACGCTTACGTCATAATTCCTTTTTTTAGCAAGTTCTTTAGGGAGTGAACCCATAACGTCGGCTAGTCCACCCGTTTGAATAAAAGGTGCAGCTTCAGACCCTAAAAATACAACTTTCTTCTTTGTAGAAACGGTAATTTTAGGAAGTTTATCTGTAGTATTCTTTACTTTTTTTTCGGATGTAATAGAATTTTTTACGGATTTTGCCGTTTTAGTTGAATTAGCCATTTTAACTCCTTATATCATTATTCCTTTTCCTATATAGAAAGGATGATTTTCGCTACCTGATAGAGTTTTTCTATCGGTTACGGTTACGTTTTTATCAGTAATAATACAATTTAACGTGCAGTTTTCACCAAGTACGGTGTTCTGCATAACTATCCTGTTTTTAACCAAAGTTCCGCGACCAACCTTTACGTTACGGAATATAATACTGTTTTCTACTTCACCTTCGATTATACAACCATCAGCGATAAGTGAATTTTTAACAATACCACTATTACCATATTTCGTAGGCGCCGAGTCTCTGATTTTTGTAAACACGCTTCTATCACCGAAAATTTCATCTCTATTATTTTTATCAAGAAGCGCAAGGTTGCTTTCATAATATGCTTGAAGCGACGTAATGCCAGCATAAAAGCCCTTGTGTTCATAACCCATAATACGCATATTATTAACGTTAGCAGCAATCACTTCGGACATAAAGTGCATTTTATCATGAGTGATACTATCCATAACGATATTCACCAATAATTCACGTTTTATAACAAATACGTGGGTTGAGAAATTTGCCAACTTATCAATGTTTTGTGCTTTATAATTAAGCCCAACGATTCTACCATCAATAATATCAAAAGAGGTTGCATTAATCTCGTTTGCATCAGGTTTACGAACTTTATAAACGATAGTCATATCAGCATGATTTCTAATATGATATTCTAAAACTTCGTTATAATCAATTCTACATACAGCATCACAGTCAGTCATAACAACGTAGTCTTCGTCTGCTCTCATTAAGAAGTTAGTTATACCCTTTAACGCTTCTAATCTTGAACTATACAGATTGCTACTTCCAACGTCACCATAAGGCGGTAAAATAATTAAACCACCATCTTTTCTCGCTAAATCCCAATCCTTACCACTTCCTACGTGGTCCATAAGAGATTGATAGTTGCTTTTAGTAATAATACCAACCGTATCTATCCCTGAATTAACCATATTAGAAAGCGGAAAATCTATTAAACGGTATCTTCCGCCAAATGGAATAGACCCAAGTGTTCTTATACGTGCAAGTTCGGGAACATTATCGTCGTGAATATTTGAAAAAATAATACCAACAGCTTTCATTTATTTCCCCTCCTATACGTCTTTATCAACCATAGCTCCCGAAGGAATTACGGCGTCTTTATTTATTTTAATGTTTCTAGCTAAAACTGTTATCTTTTTATCGTTTGCTTCATCACCGATTACTGCGTTATCACCTATTTGGGTTCCTTCGTCAATTATCGAGTAATTAATAATTGCATCTTTACCAATAATAACGTCTGACATTACTATACTATTTTTAATAACAGCACCTTTTTCTACTATTACGTTACTACCTAATACAGAATTTTCAACCGTTCCATAAATTTCACAGCCGGACATTATTATGCTGTTTACGGATTTAGAACCATCTCCTAAATAATGCGGAGGAGCAAGCGGGCTTCTTGATTGAATTTTCCAAGAATTATCAGTTAAATCAAAGTTAGGATTATCGCCTAAAATATCCATATTAGCTTCAAAAAGAGCATTTATTGTTCCAACGTCCTTCCAATAACCCTTGAACTCATAGGCAACCATTTTTTCACCACAATTTAGCATTTTTGGTAATACGTCCTTACCAAAATCGTGTGAAGAACCTGCAGTTTCATTGTCTTCTTCTAAATACTTAAATAATTTTTTTGCAGAGAAAACGTATATACCCATAGATGCAAGTGTAGATTTGGGTTTTTTGGGTTTTTCTTCAAACTCATAAATAGTTCCATCTTCGTTAGTGTTTAAGATTCCGTAACGAGAAGCATCTGATTTAGGAACGTTAATTGCAGCAATAGTGCAATCTGCACCACTTAAAATGTGGTAATTTACCATTATAGAATAATTCATTTTATAAATATGGTCACCCGACAATACAAGCACGTAATCAGGGTCAAATTGCTTAATAAAATGAAGGTTTTGGTAAATTGCATTTGCTGTTCCCTTATACCAGTCAGATGAATTCTTGCCTTGGTAAGGCGAAAGAATATGAACTCCACCAAAGGTTCTATCTAAGTCCCACGGTTGTCCGTTACCGATATAGTCGTTTAATACCAACGGTTGGTATTGTGTAAGCACACCAACTGTATCTATACCCGAATTTACACAGTTAGACAAAGGAAAGTCTATAATTCTATACTTACCGCCAAACGATACTGCAGGCTTTGCAATATTGTTTGTTAAAGCATACAATCTACTTCCTTGTCCCCCAGCAAGTAGCATTGCTACACATTTCTTTTTCCTTATCATAATGTTCTCCCTATATGAATCATATTATTTATTCTTTACAAAATACAAGCCACAAAATCTAGGTAAATCAAACTGAATTGATTGTTCTCTGTTGTGTGCAGAGAATTTTTTTGATTTAAATGTTCTTCCTTTAACTAAATTTCTTCCACCAAATTTTTTGGAATCTGAATTGAATATAAGTTTATAAATCCCTTTGTTTACACCTAATCTATAGCCAAGATAATCGTTGCCAGAAAAATTAATTATAGCCACAATCTCATTGCCAAGTTTATCTTTTCTAATAAACGAAATTACACAGTTATCGCGTTCGTCGGCAGAAATCCATTCAAACCCATCCCAACTATCTTCAATTTCAAATAAAGGTGTATTTGATTTATAAGTATTATTTAAAAATACATTATATTCGTAAAGTTTTTTATGGAGAGGATAATCAGTCATAAAAAACTCTAATCCTTCTTTATAATTCCACTCTTTAAATTGCCCA
>JAZRHN010000072.1:0-4736 GCA_045644785.1 Christensenellaceae bacterium | reverse complement strand
CCCGCTATACAAGCAGAAAGGCAAATTAAACCTTCGCTATGTTCTTTAAGCGTTTTTAAATCAATTCTAGGTTTATAATGATAACCATCGCGGAAAGCAACTGCGTTAAGGTATGATATGTTTTTATACCCTATTTCGTTTTTAACTAGTAATAATAAATGTCTTCTATCCCTTCCGCCTATATCCGAATTTCTGGTTGTAACCATCATATCATCGCATACGTAAAACTCTGTGCCGAAAATAGGTTTAATAGTATTTTTACCACTCTCTTTAGCGTCCTTATTATACTTGCAAATAGCATCGTAAAAGGATACCGCACCATACATATTCCCATGGTCGGTTATGGCTAATGCTGGCATATTTAATTCTCCCGCACGCTTTATGGCGAGCGGAATAGTTGTCAATCCGTCTAATAAACTATATTCGGAGTGGACGTGCAAATGCACGAATTGTTTGTCTGCCATTTTATTCCTCTTCGTTTGCTATACTAATTATTTTTCTTAATCTATGATTTAAGCAACTTTTGCTTATGTTAAGTCTATCTGCAAGTTCTTGCATAGTTTCTTCAGGGTTATTTTGCCTTGCTTTTGCAACAATATAAAGGTCATCTTTAAGGCTATCTAATCCTGCTGTTTTTTGTATTTTTTCTATTGCGTTTAACACCTTTCTAGACGCTTCAATTTGTCTATTAACGTTACCTAAATCACAATTTTTACGCCTATTTACTTCGTTTATAAACTCTCTTTTTACAATAACGTCCGATAACTTTATTACTGAAACAGGCGTGGGTAAAAATGCTAAAAAGTCTTTGATTTCTTCTGCACTTTTTATATATACTATAAACTCGTCCTTTCTTCTAGTTATCTTACTTTTTATACCAAATTTTTCTAGTTGCTCTAAAGTTGATAATGCGGTATTGTTATGTGAAAAAGATAGTTCTAGATGATATTTTGTTTTATCATTTTCAAAGTCAGGAACGGTACAAACACCGCTCGATATAAACAATCCACGAATAAACGCCTTAAAATAACGCTCGTCTTTTAACGCATCGCCATAGAAGTCAAAGTTTACTTTTGCACCGTCTTCATCTGGCACTACAATTTTTAATAACTCTAATACTTCTAATGCGCCATCTCCCACAACACTTAAAACAAACTTGTCCTTTTTATTTAAGCGGTCTTCGGTTACGGAAACTTCCCTTACTTCGTAATTAAAAAGCGTGTTTAGGTAATTAGAAACGGTTATTGCAGTTAGTTCGTCTGATAAATTTATATCTAAACCAATCTCGTCATCCTTACTAAAAAGTGAGCCTGCACCCCTTATAATTCCTAAAAGAAAATACTTCTTTTCTTCGTCATCTTTAATAGGACGATTGATTATTTCGTTTTTAATAGTTTGTCCGAAATTCATCGCCCAGCCTCACTTTTAAATCTTTTAAACCTAAAATCAGGTAATCTTCCGTCAATATTATCTATTCTAGAAAGCGGAAAATCTAAACGCTTAATCATTGATTCTACAAGCGAAATTTCGCCTACTCTATTAGGAGAGTGTGCGTCCGAATTTATTATAAACCTAACGTCTGTTTTTAATATTTCGTTAATTTGGTCATCTGTTAAGTGTGTTTTTTTAGCGTTTAGTTCTATATAAGTCCCGTAATCGGCAGCGGCTTTTGCAACTTCTACAGGGTCGGTAAAACAACAGAAATTTAGGTGTGTAATTGCATCTACAGGGTTGTTTTTTATCACGTTTACAAATGCGCGTGTAGTGTTTTTTATCACCCTATTTGGGATATTATTTTTACAAAACCAACTCCTAGTTAAATTGGGAATTGAAAGTGAAAAAATACTCCCAAATTTATATAAAATCATCTTGTGCATACCCGCTAAAAACAAGTCGAATTTATCGTAGTTTTTAGGCTTTAAATCTACACTTCCGTCTATTCCCGTTATGTTGCTTTCAATGCCTAACAATACTTTTACGTTGACATTTTTGTTTTCTTCAGCAACAAGTTTCGCCATTTTATCAGCCTTTCTTTGGGTCAAGCCAAAAGCAGGATGAGAAAAACCGTGGTCACTTATCCCGATTTCTTTTAACCCTATTTCTTGGGCTTTTATAGCATTATCCGATATTGTTCCTTTTCCGTGCGAAAATATCGTATGCGTATGATAATCTGACGTTAGTATCATTAAAACTCCCCGACGTATTCCACCTCTTCTTCTAAAGAAATCCCAAAAACGTCGCTTACACTTTTCTTTGCGTATTGTATTAAACTATATACTTGGCTAGCCGAACACCCCTCGCCTGCTTCTATAAAATTAGCATGCACGTTAGAGATTGTGGCATTACCTATTTTGTAACCTTTAAGCCCCACACTTTCTATAAGTGCACCCGCAAAAGCACCCGCTGGGTTTTTAAATATTGAACCACACGTTCTTGCGTTTGGTTGTGCAATTCTTCTAACCTCGTTAAAATCTAACGCTAATCGTTTACCCGTAGTAATTTCACCATTAGGAAAATCAAACGTCGCGCTTACTATTATTTCTTTTTTGTTCTTAAAAATGCTGTGGCGATACGAAAAATTGCAATTTTCCTTATCGTAAACTTTAATTTTTCCGTTTTTTAACGTTCTTATCGTTTTAACGTAATCGGAAATGCAATAACCAAATGCGCCCGCATTCATACATATTGCACCGCCTACCGTTGCAGGAATACCCGATAAGCCTTCTATCCCCGTTTTGCCAATAGAGTTTACGTAGTTAATAAGTTTATGAAGTGATGCGCCTGCCATCGCAACGACCTTACCTTTTTCAAAATAGACGTCGTTTAATGCTTTTAATGAAATTACCGCACCACTAAACCCATCATCACAAAACAATAAATTGCTTCCGTTACCGATTATCTTATATTCGATTTTGTATTCTTTTAGCAACCCTATTGCTAGATTTAAACTCTTTAGAGTTGATGGTTGCAAAAAGAAAAGCGCATTACCACCAACGCCTAGCGTTGTATGCTTAAAAAGCGGTTCGCTAATCTTTACTTTTAATCGGTCTATTGCTTTGAGTTTAGAGATGAAGTCCATATAACTCCTTATACATTTTACTATAAATATTATTTTTTTTCAAGGTTAAACGAGTAATTTTTTTAAATTTGAGAGTCTATCTTCCTGTCCTTTTGCAGATAAATAACTTTCTTCTGCTATCTCCTTTATTTTTTCTTTTGCGGTGAACGCTGAAATGGTTAAATACTTCCCGTCCACTTGAAGTTTATCTAATCCATCATCTAAATCTACTTTGTAAAAAACTGATAGCATGCTAATTTTATTTAACTTTTGTTGCACAGATTTACTTAATATAAAACTAACAAACTTTTGCGCATACTCACGCTTAACTTCATCTTCAGCAACTACCGATAAATATTGATATAAATCGTTATATTCGGTAAGTGCAATAATTTCCGCCGAAAATCCACGTGAATTTAATCTTACCACGTCCCTTTGTGTGCCAAGCATAAAAGGATATTTGCCTGATACAAAATCAACGTAAGCATCCATTGGCTTTTTCACTACGATATTTTCCGCCTTATATCCTTCCATTGAAAATGCCAACAATGGCAAAGTATAGTCACTTTTTGAAACAAGCAAGTTTTTACATTCCCCATTAAACGCTGTTTTTCCGTTAGAAATAAGCACGTATCCACCACGACACCACGGAACAGCATAAGTTTTTTCGCCAACTTTTCCACCCGTAAACGAGCAATCTACTATCTCTGCCGAATTAAACACTTCAATACCCGTTCCAAAAGAAATCATATCGGGTTTTTCGTTGTTTAATATACTTTGATAATAACTCTCTTCCGTTCGAGAAGATGCTAACACTAATACTCCCGTATTTTGTTTTTCAAACTCTACGGCAGCATCTAATAAAAACTGCTTTCTAGACCCCCTTCCACCTTCAAAAATGTCTATGTTCCATAAGTTTAATATACATTTATAACCTTGAGGAGCGGAAAACTCTGGCTTTTCTAATATTTTATCCTTACCGTAAAACACGGTTATAAGAACGCTTGATATTAAAAATAAGCCTACTAACACTCTTAATTTTTTCATAATAAATATATATTCTTTTAAAATAAAAAAAAGGACTTATAAGTTTATAAAAGTCCTTTTTTATTTTTTAAATTATAAGTTTACTTCTTTTACTTCCTACCGTTGCCAAAGCACAGTCGTTTAAGTCGAAAAAGTCGTTTATAACGGCTGTAACGTCTTCATATGATACTTTATTTATATTGTTAATTCTTTCGTTAAAATCGAAGATTTCGCCGAAGAATAACAAGTATCTTCCAAGTAGCAACATTTGTGAACCCGTGCTTTCTTCACCGAAGATAAATGAACTTTTTATTTGTTCTTTACCACGCTCGAATTCACTCTTTGTGATACCCTTTTTGAATTTTTGAATTTCATCTACTATTGCTTTTAAGGCATCATCTCTCATTTGGGTATTTACGCCAGCATAGATTTCACATACGCCTGTATCTTTATATTGGGAAACATATGAGTAAACGCTATAGCATAACCCCATTTCTTCTCTAATTTTTTGGAATAATCTACTACTCATTCCGCCGCCTAAAACGTAGTTTGCTAATACTAACGCGTCACGTCGGCTATCTTTTATGGAAAAAGCAGGCATTGAAAGAGCGATATGAGATTGTTCTATTTTTTTACACTTACATAAAGATTG
>JAZRHN010000071.1:0-1728 GCA_045644785.1 Christensenellaceae bacterium | reverse complement strand
TATGAAATGGAAAAAGCAAAGCACGTTGTAAAAGTTGATAATAAAACCTTATCAATTAATATTGACGACCAAAGAAAATGGTATAACCATATCGGCATAGACTTTACTTCTCCTAAAATAACTATTTCATTACCTAAAGCCGTTTATAACACGTTACAAATTACTAATAAAACGGGTGACGTTAAAATAAACGACTTAAACTTTAGCAATATAAATATTAAAAACAGCACGGGCGATATAGAGTTAAGTAAAATAACCGCAAACGATATTACGCTTACTCTTTCTACTGGCGATATAGAACTTTCTAGCGTTAATTGCACTAACCTTACTGCTACGGCAAGCACAGGCGATATTGAACTTAAAAACGTTATTGCAACAAATAACTTTAATCTTACCGTTAGGACAGGCGACATTTACTTTGATAGATGTGATGCTAGCGAAATTTCCGTTCAAACTTCTACGGGAGATATTAAAGGCTCGCTTTTAAGCGATAAATCGTTTGATGCAGAAAGTAAAACGGGTAAAATAGAAGTTCCAAAACACACCACAGGTGGCAAATGCACCTTAAGGGCTAAAACTGGAGATATTAAAATAACTATAAAATAACTCAACTAAAAACAAAAGGCTAACGTTTACCGAGTCCCTACAAGGGATTTTTAGACAATATAAAAGACTAACGAAAGATGTTCGTTAGTCTTTTTTTTGCTTTGAAAAAACACACGACTTTGCTTGCAAAGTATAGTGTGCTATACTTAAACAATTATAATCTTTCAACTTGCTACATTTTCATATTTTTTCTTTAATAGTTTGTAATAGTTTTCATTTGACTTATCACCGTTGTTATCAGGGAAAAGGCAATATGGCAAACTATCCGTATTGCGGTGTTTTATAACACACGCGCAACATTTACCGTGATTAGGACACGTTGTTTTCGGGCAAATACATTCTTTAACATTTTTACAAGACATAACATTACCCCTTATTTTGACACCCACAACCGCAAGTGCAAACTTTTGCGGAATCTTCTTCCGCCATTTTCCCCTTTATAAGCGATTCGATTTGCTCAACCGATAACATTCTACCCATAGCAACGACTTTTCCGTCAATTACAATGGCAGGGGTGGACATAACGCCGTATTTCATAATTTCCATTGTATCGGCAATATTTACGGGCGATTCAATACCGCAATTTTTTGAGGCAATCACAGCGTTTTCGTGATTTTGTTTAGACTTTTTGCAACAAGCACCAAGAGTAATAAGTTTCATAATATATATCTCCTTAAATTTTATTAAACGAATAAGAAATTAAAGGCGTTAAAGGTAAAGCCTATTATTATAATGCCGACTACAACAATAAAGATAAACCAAAATAATAATTTGGGTTTAACTGCTTTTGAAAGCATAATCATTGACGGCAAGGAAAGTGCGGTAACGCTCATCATAAAGGAAAGAATCGTACCAACGCCAACACCTTTTGCAAACAACGCTTCCGCAACGGGAATCGTACCGAAAATATCCGCATACATAGGCGTACCAAGAATTGTCGCAAGGGGTACGGCGTACCATTTATCACTACCCAAAACCAACTGTATCCATTCGGTAGGAATAAAGTTGTGAATAGTCGCCCCGATACCAACGCCGACAAGAATATAAATCCATACCTTTTTTAACGTTGACAGCATTTGGTCTTTTGCGTAAATCAATCTATCTTTTTGTGTAAGTTCTACG
>JAZRHN010000070.1:0-16429 GCA_045644785.1 Christensenellaceae bacterium | reverse complement strand
AAAAAGTTATCAACTAATTAAGAACAATCCGCAGATAAGTAAAGCAGAGTTTTTAGAAAAAATGGGGCTAATTGAAGAGGAAGATTAGCCTTTTTTTCTTTATTTTAGCGTTGACATTGGGGTAAGGAGTTGGTATAATCTAACTATGAAAAAGATTATGTTTGTTTGCCACGGAAATATTTGCCGTAGCCCGATGGCAGAGTTTTTATTTAAAAAACTTATAGAAGAAAAGGGTGTAAAAAACGATTATTTAGTTTTATCTTCTGCAACTAGCACGGAAGAATTAGGCAACCCCGTTTATCCGCCCGTTGCAAGAATATTAAAAAACTTAAATATTGATTATTATGGCAAACGTTCGGTGCAATTAAAGGCTTCTGACTACGAAAATTATGATTATTTTATCGGTATGGATGATAGAAATATTTATAATATGAAGCGTATTTTCGGCATAGATAAAAGTGATAAGATTTATAAACTTTTAGAGTTTACAGGAAGCACTAACGACGTTGCTGACCCTTGGTACACGGGCGAATTTCAAACAACGTATAATGACGTATTAAAAGGTGTAACGGCTCTTTACGAATTTTTAAATAAATAACACAAAGCCCCGCAAACTTCTGTTTGCGGGGCTTATATTTTTATCTTAATTAGATAACCCACTCGCCGTCGTTAAATACGGGAACTTCTTTGCCGTCAAAGGTAATACCGGTAATTTCTAAATCTTTAGTGCCAATCATAAAGTCAACGTGCTCTAAAGATTCGTTATAGCCACGTTCTTTAAGTTCTTCCATAGAAAGTGCCGTGCCGTTTTTAATGGTTGATGGATATGCTTCACCAATAGCAAAGTGGCAACTTGCATTTTCATCAAAAAGGGTGTTGTAGTAAAGAATACCGCTTTCAGCAATAGGTGAGTTTTTGCCGATTAGCGCAACTTCACCAATACTTAAAGTGCCCTCATCAGTTTCGATAAGTCCTTTTAACGTATCGTAACCAACTTCGGCAGAAAAATCAACTATCTTACCTGCCTTAAAGGTTAATGAGAATTTGTCGATTATCTTTCCGTTATACGATAAGGGGAGTGCTGATTTTACAACACCGTCAATTTTATTAGCGTGTGGTGCGGTAAATACTTCTTCAGTAGGAAGGTTTGCCACGAACGGAACGCCGTCCTTTGCCATTTCTTCTGCAGAAATCCAAATATGGTCTATAGCAAGGCCAACCTTAATATCCGTGCCGTTATTACTCTTAAAACGTAAATATTCAAAGTTATTATCGTTTAAGAATTTAGCGTGTTTAGCAAGTTTTTCAATATGCTCGCTCCACGCTTTTAAATGGTCGGGCTTATCTAAGCGCATAGTTTTTTCGATAGCCGTAGAAAGTTCACCAACAGGGTCGCTTGAATTGGGGAAAACTTGCTTTGCCCAATCATAGAAAGGAACTGCAACTACGCACCAACGAACTTCGTTAGCCATAACGCTTTTCATAAAGCCTTTTAGTCTCTTACTTTTTGCTGTATTGTATGCTGCAAGTTTATCTGCAGGAACGTCCTTAAAAATAGAAGGGTCTTCTGCAACGACTGCGATACGTGCGTAGTTATTATCAACAACGTATTGTCTGCTATCAACAAGCCATTGCGGAATATCGCAAAGAGTGTCTGTATCAGCGTTCATAAAGTTAATTCTTGCTAATTCTTCATCATCCCATTGAACGATAACGTTTTTAGCGCCGTATTCATACGCCTTATTTGCAAGTGCGTGTGCAATTTTACTTTGTTCAACAGGGCAAACGATACAAAGCCCTTGTCCTTTTTGTAAATTAACGCCTACTTTTAACACAAGTTCGGCGTAGTTTTCTAAAATCTTTCCTTCTAACATAAAAATCTCCGAAGTTTTTGTTATATTTTATACCCATAAACGCGTATTGTCAAGACATAAATACGCCCCTTTTTACAAATAGAGTATTGACAATGCGCGATGTAATGTAGTAGAATATATAAGTATTAGTATATTAAAAGGGAAATTGGGCGCAAATGCGTATTTTGGATAGATTAGAAAATACGATGGATATAAAAAAACTTTCGTTAGACGAGTTAAAAACTTTGGCTAACGAAATTCGTGAAGAAATCGTTTCCGTCGTTAAATCTAACGGTGGGCATTTATCGTCTAACCTTGGTATTGTTGAAACTACTTTGGCGCTTTACTATACTTTTGATTTTCCTAGCGACAAATTAGTGTTTGACGTAGGTCATCAATGTTATTGCCATAAGATTTTATCGGATAGAAAAGATAAGTTTTCTACGCTTCGTTTAGATGGTGGCATTTCAGGTTTTCCCGATACGGAAGAAAGTCCGTTTGATTGCTTTTCTATGGGGCATGCAGGCACTTCTATCGCCGTTTCATTAGGGCTTTGCACGGCAAGAGATACCCTTAATCAAGATAATTACGTGGTTAACGTGATAGGTGATGGCTCGCTTGTTAACGGGCTTAGTTTAGAAGCGATAACTGCAAAACAATTTAAACCCAATAAGTATATCGTTATATTAAACGATAACGGTATGAGTATATCAAAAAACAAAAACGGATTTTATAGATTTATCGCTAAAGAAACTACTAAAAAAAGATACGTTAAAAGTAAAACTGTTATTAAGCGTATTTTTGGCGAAAGTTTTATAACCAAGTTCTTTAGAAAGATAAGAAATTTCTTTAAGCGTATATTCGGGCGTGGTAGCACGTTTGATAAGTTTGGTTTTAAGTACGTAGGCGTTATAGATGGCAACGATTTAGGGCAACTTATTAAGGTGTTAAAAAACGTAAAAGAATTTTCATCGCACCGTGCGGTATTTTTACACCTTTCCACAACCAAAGGTAAAGGTATGTCTTGTGCGGAAGAACGCGCAGACTTATATCACGGCGTTGGCAAAGAATTAAAAAATAGTGACGGCGGTTTTGCTAAAGCATTAGCCGATAAACTTAACTCCGTAATTGAAAACGATAAAAGCGTTATAGCAATAACCGCAGGTATGAAAAACGGCACGGGGCTTTTATCAGTTGAAGAAAAACACCCTAATAACGTTTACGACGTTGGTATAGCCGAAGAATATGCAGTAACGTATGCTGCCGGTATGGCAAAGGGTGGGCTTAGACCTATAGTTTGCATCTATTCAACCTTTTTACAACGCGCTTATGACCAAGTATTGCACGACGTATGTTTGCAAAACCTACCTGTAATATTCTGTTTAGATAGGGCAGGGCTAGTTGGTGCAGATGGAAAAACTCATCAGGGCGTATTTGATTTATCTTACTTAACACATTTACCTAATATGACCGTGTTATGCCCCACTGATGAAAAAGATTTAAGTGTAGCCGTTGATTACGCACTTTCGCTTAATTCTCCCGTAGCAATAAGATATCCTAAAGATGCTAAGAATATTGAGTATAACGCTATTCCGTTCCCTAACTGGATAACGGTATCAAAAGGAACTGATACGGCAATACTCGCCGTAGGCCCTAGAATGGTAGAACTAGCATTAAAGGCAAAAAAAGAGAGTGGACGCGATTTATCGGTAATTTCTGCAAGAACGGTAAAGCCACTCGACACCACTACTTTAGAAAGCCTAAATAACGTTAACGTAATTACTTTAGAAGAAAATAGTGAAATAGGTGGGTTTGGCTCACTTGTTCTAAAGTTTAGAGAGGACGCTAAATGTAAATATAATACCGTGGTTATGGGGGTAAAGGACCAATTCGTTAAACACGGTAGTATAGATAATCAATTAAAGAATAACGGACTTACTGTGGAAATGCTTATTTCAAAATTATAAAGTGGGGAAATAATGAGAAAAATAGCAAAATTTGCAATCTACGTAATCCTTGACGTAATTTCGGTGTTGGCTGCTTGGGCGTTAGCATTAGTGCTTACTAAAAGCGACATTGATTTAGCAATGGGATTAAATGGTGGGAAATGGTTTTTAATAGGTTCTGTATTATTCGCGTGCGTAATAAACAGCGTATTCGGATTAAATAACAAACTATTAAAGTATTTTGACATTACTGATATACCGAAAGTATTTTTAGCGGGCGCATCTCAAATAGCATTTTTTGTAGTGACAGCCGCATTTAATGAAGAACTTGGTATAACGTGGTTCGTGGCATGTTCTATCGTTTATATGGTAATTTTAGTATTCGGTAGATACGTGCATAAGATATATAATTTATTATCGAGTTTAGCAAAACAAGGCGAATTAAGACGTAAGGGTATCAGGGTAATGGTAATCGGTGCTGGTAGCGCGGGTGCAACTATTATCCACGAAATGAAAGTTTCGGATAAAATCAATTATTATCCCGTATGTATATTAGATGACGATAGATATAAAATCGGACAATCAATACACGGTGTAAGTATAGTAGGCGATATAACTAGAGCGGAATATTTTGCCACAAAGTATAAAATACAAGAAATAGTAATAGCAATGCCATCTGCGGGCAAAAAGGCACAAAAGAGAGCAATCGAGTTTTGTCAAAATACTGGTTGTGTTGTAAAAATCGTGCCAGCAGTGTATCAGTTCTTAAACGGAAGTGTTTCTGTATCAAACTTAAAAAACGTAGACATTTCCGATTTACTTGGTAGAGAACAAATAAAAGTAAATCTTGACGAAATAGCAAGTTACATATCAAACAAAGTTGTAATGGTAACTGGTGGCGGTGGCTCTATCGGTAGTGAATTATGTAGACAAATCGCAATAAGAAAACCAAAAACGTTAATTATCGTAGATATATACGAAAATAACGCTTATTATATTCAACAGGAATTAAAGAGAAAATACCCCGATTTAGATTTAGAAACAATAATCGCATCGGTAAGAAATAAAAAGAGAATAGATAGTCTTTTTGAAAAATATAAACCCGAAATAGTTTTCCATGCGGCGGCACACAAACACGTTCCGCTAATGGAAGATAGCCCTAACGAAGCAATTAAAAATAACGTAGGTGGCACGTATAACGTTGCCGACTGCGCGGGTAGATGGGGCGTTAAGAAGTTTGTTTTAATAAGCACAGATAAGGCTGTTAACCCCACTAACATAATGGGTGCTAGTAAGCGTATTTGTGAAATGATAGTTCAAACTATGAACAATAAATACGATACCGATTACGTTGCGGTAAGATTTGGTAACGTTTTAGGTTCTAACGGTTCGGTTATTCCGTTATTTAGAGAACAAATTGCAGCGGGTGGACCTATAACGGTTACGCATAAAGATATAGTTAGATATTTTATGACTATACCAGAAGCGGTAAGTTTAGTTCTTCAAGCAGGTGCTTATGCAACGGGCGGAGAAATTTTCGTTCTCGATATGGGTGAACCTGTAAGAATTTACGATTTAGCCGTAAATATGATAAAATTAAGCGGTTTAGTTCCGTTTAAGGATATAGATATTAAAATTAGCGGTTTAAGACCGGGCGAAAAATTATACGAAGAACGCCTTATGAGTGAAGAAGGTTTATTACAAACGGAAAACAAAATGATTTCTATCGGTAAGCCTATAGAGTTCGAACAAAAGGGTTTCTTTGATAAAATAGAAAAATTGTGTAACGAAGCATACGATGAAACAGATAGTATTAGAGAACAAGTTTCTAAATTAGTTCCTACGTATGTGATTAAGCAATAAAAACGGAGAAGTGTAATGGAATACAAGCAAAAGACGGAAAATCAAGACGTAATATTAAAAAATCTTTTATTCGTTTTGAAAAAGAACGTTTTTCTAATATTTGCAATAACTTTGCTTTTTATAGCAGGTGGTGCGGTTTACGTGCAATTTCAAACGCCTATATATACGGCTAAAGAAGCAGTTATATATTATATGGACGTAGAAAGTGACGGAAGTTCTACTAGTTCTAGCGTGCCAGGCGAAATGCAAGCAATGACTATATATTTTGATACGCTTCGTAGATTTTGCGTAGCAGGTATAGTGTTAGACAGGGCAAATAGTTATATCAACGAATATTATGATAACTTTACTGCCGATACGAGTTCAGACGTAGCACCTATCGACCAATATATTGAAAAAGTTAGATTAGACTACGAAAACGGACAAACCAGCGTAAACTATTCAAGCATTAAAAAAATATATTTTACTCAAGCAAATTGTAGTTATAAAGATATAGACGATAAAACTATGCAATTTACGTTTTATCTTTTAACGTCTAACGAAGACCCTGAAATTGCAAGGGATATGATAAGAATTTTAGCCTTATCTGCCGACTTAGAATCAAAATATAGTTTTGGCGGGGTAACGACTTACGTTAGCGAATTTAAAACTCCAAGCGTTTCAGTAACTTCAAATATATCTTTAAGAAAATCAATGATAATCTTCGGATTTTTAGGTGTAGCGGCAAGTTTATTGATTGTTTACGTTAAGCGTTTATTAAACAATACGCTTGTAGATGAAAGAGAAGTAGAATTAATTACGGGCAAAAAGATGCTTACTTATATCGATAAGGAGGTAATTTAAGGTGTACGAAGAAGAAAAAGTGGCTACCGAAAATTCATCCGAATATGGTATAGAAAGAAGACTTATGAAAACGTTAAGGTTATACTTAATACCTTTCATATTGGTTGTAATATTAATGACAACGGCAGGCGCGTTATACGGTAAGTTTGGCAGAAAGGAAATGTATAAAGCTGAAAAAACCGTAATGCTTGTAACCAACATACTTAACGTTGATAAAGATGGTAACGAATATTCTCCATCAATTAAAAACGACGTAACGCTTGCTATTGATTACCTTCCAGACGTTGCGTTTATGATTAAGCATCCCGTAGTTATTGCAGATGCAAATCGTATGTATCAAGCAGATGGTTATACCGATGCTATAACAGAAGATAGAGTAACCGTAACGTATAGTGAAGAAAATATGATTTTCTATATTTCATATTTAGATGAAGACGATATGGTAGTAGATAAAAAACTACACTATATAGTAGAAAGTGCTAGGAAGAACGTAGGCAACTACGTAAAAGCCGATAAGTTTGACATATTACCTTTACAGGTTGGCGCAACGATATCTTCTGAAACGGAAACGCTAAAGTTTGGGGTTATGGGTTTAGTGGTAGGTATTGTTTTAGTGCTTTTCGTGGCATTGCTTAAGGTTATTACGGATAACACTATAAAGGATATATCTGAACTAGAAGAAATTGCAGAAGCAACTTTCTTTGGATATATCGAAGATACAAAAAAATAAATAAAAAATAAAACCGCTTTTGTTTGGGCAAAGGCGGTTTTTATATTAAAGAAAAAAAATAATATTCTGTCGAAAAAAAGCATAGATTGTATTATCAGACTAAAGGGGGCGCTATGTTTTTTGATATTAACGACAGGGTGTTAGAAGAAGCAAAGTATTTAATAAAAACGGGAGATACCGTGCGCGGTGCGGCAAAAGTGTTCGGGCTAGGGAAATCAACCGTGCATAAGGACGTTACCGAACGTTTAAAGAAAATCGACTATGAAAGTTACCAAAAAGTAAAAGTTGTTTTAGAAAAGAATTTGGCAGAACGGCATATTCGTGGTGGAGAGGCAACGCGAAAAAAATATCAGCAGAAAAAAGCGTAGAATTTGCATATTGGGGATAGGTAGGTCATACATTTTTAAAAAACCTATCAAGGAGAAATTATGAACGACGATATGCAATACAAGGAAATGTTAGAAATTCCCGTAAATAGTTGTAACATTACCTACAAGCCTTTAAAAAGAAAGAAAAGGGCAAAAAAATTTACGCCTGAAGAAGTTAAGGAACGCCTTGTAAATAAGGTTAACCAGTCGGCAGAAGAAAACGTGCAAGAAAGCGAAGAAGAAAATAGCGAAGTGCCCGTGTTAAAAGAAAACGTTAAAAAGCGTTCTTTAATAGTGAGTGTTCAACTTGCCGTAATAGGCGTGTTAGTTGCTTGTATTTGCCTAACTAACGCATTTATAAAAGATAGTGCAATGAACGTATTTTTCGCACAAATATTTAAACCGCAGTCAGAAGTGGTAGATACGCGCGAATATAATGATTTTACCCCCACCTTCAGTATAGCCGAAGGTCAGGCAACTATTGAAGAAGGGATATTGAAAGTAAGTAAAATTGGCAGCGTTTACACTTCTTTAGATGGAAACGTTTCTTCAGTAAGCAGTCAAGATGGAAAGTATACCGTAGAAATTACGCATAACGATAACTTTAAAACGGTATTTAGCGGGCTTGATTACGTTTACGTTGGAAGCGGAGCAGACGTTTATGGCAATATTCCAGTAGGATACTCTGTTCAAGATGGGTATAGCGTATGTTTTTATAGTGCGGAAGGCATTATCACTGAATATACTTTAAGTGAAGGGCAAATCGTTTGGGCGGTATAAACGCCAAATAAAATTTTCTATACATCCGTTATTCGTCGTTTTAGGCGTGTATTATTCGGCGGTAGGCAGACTAGCAGAATTTATTTTATGCTCGCTTACCGCCGTAATTCACGAATTAGGGCACGGGTTGGCGGCGGAAAGGTCTGGTTATAAGTTAAACAATATAACGCTTATGCCGTTCGGTGCGGTGGTTAGCGGGGATATAGACGGCTTAAAACCTAAAGACGAAATATTAATTGCGTTAGCAGGGCCGTTTACTAATTTGGCGGTGGGGCTTTTCTTTGTAGCACTGTGGTGGTTATATCCCGCCTTATATGCTTATACGGATTTAATCGTATCGCTTAACTTTTCCATCGCGTTAGTTAATCTTATTCCGACTTATCCGTTAGACGGCGGTAGAGTGTTGTGCTCATTGTTGGCGTTAAAATGGAGTAAGGAAAAAGCCTGTCGTTTTTGTAAGATTTTAGGTTTGGTTTTATCGTGCGCGCTATTACTTGCGTTTATAATAACGTTAAAGATGGGTGCTAATTTATCGCTACTCTTTTTTGCAACGTTTACTCTATTTGGGGTAATTAAGAAAAAAGAAAATAACTTTATAAAAATATATAACGGTGTAAATACCGAGCGGTTAAAACGCGGAATTATCATAAAAAAGGTGGCTGTAGATAAAAGTGTAACGATAAAAAAATTGATTTCAATTTTAGACGAAACAGCCATAAACGAAGTGGTGGTGTTCGAGCAAGAAAAAGCGGTAAAAACTATATACGAAAACGATATAAGAAAGATAATAGAAAGTGGCAGTATTTACGATAAAATAGGGGATTTTGTGTAAAAAATCACTATATATAGTGGTATAAATAGCGTTGCTTAAAAAGACGCTTAAAAATAGACAAAAATTTAAAAAAACGCCTTAAAAAGATTGACATAACGGGCTTTATTTGATAAAATACATTAGCATCTCGGATTCGGGGTGTTAATTTTTCGTGTGCGGAAGGTGCGTTATGGCAGCAAAAGGCAACAGAACCAAGATAACTTTAGCGTGTACTGAATGCAAGCAGAGAAACTACGATACGTTCAAAAATAAGAAGAACGATACCGAAAGACTCGAAATGAACAAGTACTGCAAATTTTGTAAGAAACATACGGTTCATAAAGAAGCAAAATAATAATAAATCTCTAATAGGGATTAAGGGGTGAGGTATGAAAAAGAATAAAACCTCTCAAAACGAATTCGTATCTGTTGATGCGAGCGTTAAGAAAAACAACGTAAAAGAAGTTAAGAACAGCAAGAAGAAAGACGGTAAGCCTGGTTTTTTTGCGCGCTTTGGTAGCAAGGCAAAAGATATCTTTTCAGAACTTAAAAAGGTATCATGGCCTGGCTTTTCTAAAGTTGTAAAAAAGACCGGAACTGTTATCGTTGTAGTTTTAGCGTTCTTAGTAGTTATCACCGCGTTTGACGCAGGTTTAGACGCGTTGCTTTCGTTAATCAGCAAGTAGGAGAATAAACTGTGTCCGAACAAGCAAAATGGTACGTTATTCACACATACTCCGGTTACGAAGCAATGGTGAAGGATTCGTTAGAAAAGTTAATAGAAAACAATAACTTACAAGATAAGATTTTCAACGTATATATTCCTGTTTCTGAAACGTTAGAAGAAAAGGCTAACGGTAAGAAAAAGGTTGTACAAAGAAAAGACTTCCCTTGTTACGTTTTTCTTAAGATGAAATATACCAATGAATTATGGTATCTTATTACTAACACTAGGGGTGTAACCGGTTTCGTAGGTCCTCAAGGCAGACCTTTACCGCTTTCTGATGAAGAGGTGGCAAGAAATCGTCTTCCTGGTGATTATTCTGCAGAAAATGCAGAAGCGCCCGCAGCCGTTGGCGACGTAGTTCAAATCGTATCAGGTCCTTTAGATACCTTTACGGGAACGGTAACAGACGTAAACGTTTCATCACAAAAGATGAAAGTTAACGTTGAAATGTTCGGTAGAGCAACTGAAGTTGACGTAGACTTTATTCAAGTAAGAAAAATTAACGGCTAAAAAAATAAAATAGAATACTAATCGGAAACCCGATTGTATATAAAGTGGGAGTTGGTAGTAAATTTTTTCTATGCTCCAACGGTATTACCACGAAACGGAGGAAAACATTATGGCTAAAAAAATAACGGCAATGGTAAAACTTCAATTACCGGCAGGAAAGGCAACACCTGGTCCTCCCGTCGGTTCAACTCTTGGTCCTCACGGAATTAATATTCCCGGATTTACCAAGGAATTCAACGAAAAGACTAGAGATCAGGACGGATTGATTATCCCTGTAGTAATTACGATTTATCAAGATCGTTCGTTTACCTTTATTATGAAGACTCCGCCCGCACCTGTACTTATTAAGCGTGCGTGCAAAATCGCTAAAGGAAGCGGAGCGCCCAATAAAGACAAAGTAGCAAAGATTACGATGGCACAAGTTGAAGAAATTGCTAAACTTAAGATGCCCGACCTTAACGCAAATACTTTAGAAGCAGCTGTAAGCATGGTAGCAGGCACTGCTAGAAGTATGGGTGTAGTAGTAGAAGGCTAATAAAAAATACGTGGGAGAGAATATTCTCGGACGTACCACGGGAGGTAAATTATGAAACACGGTAAAAAATATATCGACAGCGCTAAAACAATTGAAAGCGCAAAATTATACGAAGCGGACGAAGCAATTGCTCTCGTTTTAGATACCGCAAAAGCAAAATTTGATGAAACTATCGAACTTCACGTTCGTTTAGGTGTAGACCCCAAACAAGCAGACCAACAAGTAAGAGGCGTTATCGTTCTTCCTAACGGAACCGGTAAAGACGTTAAGGTTTTAGTTCTTGCAAAGGGTGACAAAGCAGACGAAGCAAAAGCAGCAGGCGCAGATTTCGTTGGTGCAGAAGATATGGTTCAAAAAATCCAAACTGAAAACTGGTTTGATTACGACGTAATCATTACCACTCCTGACATGATGGGTTTAGTAGGTCGTATCGGTAAACTTTTAGGTCCTAAAGGTTTAATGCCTAACCCGAAATCAGGTACTGTTACTATGGATATCACCAAGGCTATCAAAGATACCAAGGCTGGTAAAGTAGAATACAGACTTGACAAAACTGCAATTATCCACTGCGCTATCGGTAAGAAGAGCTTTGGTAAAGAAAAGATTAAAGAAAACTATGATGCACTTATGGAAGCTATTATTAAGGCTAAACCTGCAGCAGCAAAAGGTCTTTATCTTAAGAGCGTAGCCCTCACCAGCACCATGGGCCCCGGCGTAAAAGTTGCTGCTAAAATGCAGTAATAAACAGTTGACAAAAGACTGTAATCGGTGCTAAAATAACAAAGTAAAAATTATATAGCCTAAGACAGTAGGTATTAACTTACACTTTAGTGTGGACCAACCGAGGCGGATTTTTAAGAGCATAAGTAAACTATTATTGCCCTTGTATTCCGTGTCGGACTGCAAGGGCAATTTTAATACCAAAAAAGGAGGTAAACTATGTCAGCAAGTCAAGAAGCTAGAAAGGAATTGTCAAAAGTTATTTGCGAAAAGATTAAATCTGCTAAATCAGTAGTTTTCGTTAAGTCAACTGGTCTTACCGTTGCAGAAGATACTGCTCTTCGTAGAGAATTCAGAAAGCAAAACGTTGAATATAGAGTTTATAAAAATACTCTTATCAAATACGCTCTTCACGATTTAGGAATAACTGATTTTGACGAAGACTTAAAAGGACCTACGTCAGTAGCGTTCGCAGAAGACGAAGTAAGTGCAGCAAAAATCGCTTACGAAGCAGTAAAGAAGTACGAAAACAAATTTGAATTAAAGAGTGGTTACGTTGACGGAACAAGATTAGACGTGGACGGCGTTAAGAAGTTCGCAACTATTCCTTCAAAGAACGAACTCTACTCAATGCTCGCTGGAACTCTTTCCAACTTTACGAGAGGTCTTGCAGTTGCTATTAAAGCAGTTGCAGATAAGAAAGCTGAAGCACAAGCTTAATCGGTGCTAAAAAAACAAATTAATTAAGAAAAATATTTCGGAGGAAATTTAAAATGGCAGATATTGCAAAGATGATTGAAGAAATCAAGGGTATGACCGTTGTTGAACTTAACGATTTAGTTAAAGCTATCGAAGAAGAATTTGGCGTAAGCGCTGCTGCTCCCGTAGCAGTTGCAGCTGTAGCTGGTGCTGCTGCTCCTGCAGCAGAAGAAAAGACTGAATTCAAAGTACAGTTTAAAGATATTTCAGGCGCTAACAAGATTGAAGTTATCAAAGCTGTAAGAGAATTCACTTCTTTAGGCCTTGGCGAAGCTAAGACCCTCGTTGAATCTTTAGGCGTAATCAAAGAAAGCGCATCTAAGGAAGAAGCAGACAAAATCGTTGCTAGATTTAAGGAAATCAACGCTGTTGTTGTTGCTGAATAATTTCTTAAAAACAATCATTAAAAGAAAGGCGAAAGCCTTTCTTTTTTTATTTTTGTCTAAAAATATAGAATTATTAGTTAAAATTTAAGAAAAAACCTAACTTTTATTGACAACTTAATAAAATACTTGTAAAATATAATAGTTAATAATTTATTACGGAGACAAAAATGAAAAAACTTAGAAAGATTTTCGTTAACGTTATCGCTTGTTTAGTTCTTTTAACGGGCACAATTTCTTTAACGGCTTGTGAAGACGTTAAAACAGTAGAAGTTACTTTTGCTGTAGGTGAAACCGAATATACTATAGACGTTGATTTTTATCGTCACTTAGCACCCAAAACTTGTGATGCCATTTTAGACCTTATTAAAGACGGTTACTATGATAATACCGTTCTCTTTACTAACAACTCTACTTCTTCACAAGTTATGCTTGGCGAATATAAACTTATTGATGGTGTTCTTACTCAAAATCTTAATAAAAACGGCAAACTCCCTGCAGAAATGTATGGTGAATTTGAAAAGAACGGCACTGTAGGTTCTAACCTTACTAACACCGCTGGTTCAATCGGTCTTTGGAGAAGTTGGTATGAAGAAAACGACCTTAACTATCAAAACACTAGTGCAAGTATGAACTCTGCACGTGGCGTATGGTATATGCCCACTACTGATATTTCTGCTTATAACGGATATTTCTGTATCTTCGCTAAATTTAGCGTAGCAGACAATGCAAGTGCATTTGATGCTCTTTCAAATGCATTTACTTCAACTGACGACTACACTTCATACACCGTTTACTACACCGGTGAATACGATGCTACTAAAGCAGATGCTGATTACGGTTTAACCTTTAACGCTATGACTAAAGAAGCATACGATGAATTAGACAAGACTTCTACTAATAATAAAGTTACCATTAATAATGCTGATGGTACTAAAACGGAAGTTTTCGCTGCTGAAGGTGCTCAACTTGAATGCTATAACTTACACACCGTAAAAGTTTCTAACGATATCGTTATTAAGAAAATCGCAGTAAAGTAAAAAATATTTAACTACAAAAGTAAAAGACCTCGGTTAGTATTGCCGAGGTCTTATTATATTATTTAGCGAAAGGGGGAAATATTTTTAATTATCGATTGACATCATAAGTTAATCGTAATACAATATTATTTACCTTGAAACTAGGTTAGGAGTAGATTAATGGAAAGTCCAAAAGAAAGAAGAAATTGGAAAAGCAGTGTAACAAAGGAACAAATTTTTAAGATTCCTAATCTTTTATCTTTTTTTAGAATATTACTTATTCCGGTTATAGTATATTTATACGTATATGCTAATCAGCCGGCGTGGACTATTGCCGTTATAACGCTATCGGGAATAACCGACGTTGCAGATGGCATAATCGCTAGAAAATTTAATATGATTACCGACTTTGGTAAAGCGATAGACCCTGTTGCTGATAAACTTACGCAAGTGGCAATTTTAACCTGTTTAATGGTAAGATTTCCTTTAATGACTTGGCTTTTAGTATATATGATTATAAAGGAAGCCGTATCACTTATACTTAGAATAATAGTCTTTAACAGAACGGACAAGGTGCACGGTGCAGAGTGGCACGGAAAATTAAATACAGTTTTGCTTTATTTAGTTTCCTGCGTTCACGTTTTGTGGTATAATATACCTAGTGAAATATCTATGGCGTTTATATTTATTTCACTTAATATGATGATTGCATCTTCTATTTTATACACGGTTGCAATGGCAGTTATAATTTCCAAAACCAAAAAGGAGGGAGAAGTAGATGATTCAATTCTTGAAAAAGAATAAAAAGAAAATTTTAAGTAGTCTTTTTCTTCTTGCCATAGTAATGGCTATATCAGTAATATCATTTTTAGTATTACAAGCATTTGATATCGTTTATTTTGAAGACGGGCTTCAAATAAATCAAGAATTATTTAATTCGTTTACAAATTCTTGGTATGGTTGGTTAATAGTTCTTGTTTTACAATTATTGATAACCACGCTTTTAAGTTTTATCCCAGGAACGTCTATGGCGTTTATAATCTTACTTCAAGCGTTATACGATAATCCCTGGCAAGCATTTACCTTGGCGTTTATAGGCGTAATGCTTTCAAGTTTCTTTATGTATATCGTTGGAAGATACGGCGGATATAGTGTGTGTAAAAAGTTTCTTGGCGAAAAAGATTGTGAAAGGGCGTCTGATTTATTAAATAATAAAGGAACTATGTATTTTCCACTTATGATGCTTTTCCCAGTATTTCCTGACGATGCGTTAGTTATGGTGGCAGGCACACTTAAATTCTCGCTTAAATGGTTTATACCGTCTATCATTTTCGGTAGGGGTATCGGTATTGCAACCATAGTATTCGGTTTAGGCAATATCCCTTACGACAAATTTACAAGCGTTTGGCATTGGGTAATATTCATTGGTGTTTGCGCATTGTTTATCGTTGCCGTTTTCTATTTAGCATATAGATTTAATAATTATCTAGAAAAGCGTGGGAAACAAAACGAAACTGAAAAAACGGAATAAAAAAACACAAATAAAAAGGCTCAGGTAAAACCTGAGCCTTTAGTTTTTGTTTAATTATTTACCTAAAACTTTCTTTGCTTTTTCAACAACGTTTTCTACGGTAAATCCGAACTTGGTAAATAAGTGTTTAAATGGAGCAGAAGCACCGAAGGTTTCCATACCGATAATTTCACCGTCTAAACCAACGTATTTATACCAGCAGTCCTTAGAGCCAGCTTCGATAGCAACTCTTGCTCTTACGTTAGAGGGGAGTACGCTTTCTTTATATTTTTTAGATTGTGCTTCAAAGTCTTCAACACAAGGCATAGAAACTACTCTTGCATCAATACCTTCTTTTATAAGTTCTGCTTTTGCAGAAACTGCAAGGTTAACTTCTGAACCGGTAGCCATTAAGATAACGTCTGGAGTTTTCTTTTCTGAATCAGCAAGGATATAACCGCCCTTGAACACCTTATCACCAGAACCTTCTAACATAGGAAGGGTTTGACGTGATAAGAATAAGCAAGAGGGAGTTTTACCAGTAACAGCGGCAATCCAAGCAGCGGTAGTTTCTCTGCCGTCTGCAGGACGATATACTCTGAGGTTTGGCATTGCTCTTAAACCTGCTAAATGTTCGATAGGTTGGTGCGTAGGACCATCTTCGCCAACACCGATAGAATCGTGAGTTAAGATGTAAGTTACGGGGAGTTCCATAATAGCAGACATTCTCATTGCATTCTTCATATAGTCAGAGAATACAGCGAAAGTTGCACAGTAAGGAATTAAACCGCCGTGTAAATACATACCGTTAACGATAGCAGCCATAGCGTGTTCACGAATACCGAAGTGCATATTTGAGCCTGATTTTTCAGTTGCAGAGTATTCGCCACGTGCCTTAATGTTACTCTTGTTTGCGGGTGCTAAGTCAGCAGAACCACCAACTAAGTTAGGAATATATTTTGCAAGTTTGTTAAGAACGGTTGCACCGTAGCCACGGCTAGCATCGTCTTTTTCAAATTGCCATAATTCTTCAATATTTTTAAGGTCAGGAAGTTTCTTTGCTTTCCAATCT
>JAZRHN010000069.1:0-2215 GCA_045644785.1 Christensenellaceae bacterium | reverse complement strand
GGAACATTTTTCTTGTCCCAAAAATCAATTATTTCGTTTTCATCATCAAAAAGAGATCTATTTTGGTATATTGCAGACCGAATAAACATATTTATTTGATTATTGGCAGAAATACCAAGAATTTGACAAAGCTTTTTAAATTTGAATAAATCGTCATTATTAACTCTAATTGTTAGCTTTGTGAAATCATCAGATCTAGACTTATACTTTCCAGGCATAAAAACTCCTTTCATTGTCCCATTTATGGGACATACTGACCAATAATATTTATCAATGCAAAAAGTAATTTAATTACAATAATTGCCACACCTACACTAATACAAGTAATTATTAAAGGCTTTCCAATAATAAAATAGACAACTCCGGTTAATTCGTTCCAGGTGCTTTGATATTGTGAAAGATTTGATAATAGATCTGATAACTTATCAAAAAGATTATAATCACTCGGTATTAAATTATAAAAATGGTCTATCAGATCTAAACACCACTTAATAAAATCATTTATCATATATCATCATTTATTGAGCTTGTACCACCTATATAAGTATTTAAGCTAGTAAAAATACTTACAATAAGAGAATACAAACACAAAACTCCTAAAAATAATCTAATTATCGGTCTAATTGGTAAAAGCCAGTCCAGGGAAAAAGTACAAACCCCGAAATTATAAAAAGCATTAGTAAAATCAAGTGTAAATGTACAAGAGTTTGGTTCGGATCCGGCAGTAAAAGAGCTTTTGAAACTTTCAACCGAAACAATAACACCGAGTAAATCGGAAGAAAATGAACCATTATTTAAATTAGTTGTCAGTTCTTCCAGGCTTAAAGGTTCAGTAATATAATTAAACTTATCTATTATAAAGTCTAATTTGGATCCAAAAAAGTCCTTTATATTATCCATTAAAGTCTTAAAACCGTTATATACATTTTGTGATACAGAATTAAAACCTTCGGTTAATTTTTGTTGTAAACCATTAAACCAATTAGCCAGGTTATAACCTAAATTGCCAAAATTTTGTGTAATAGTGTTTGCTATATATTCAAAAAATTCTTTGCGTTCCTGGAATGGAGTGTTATTCGGGTTTTCTGTTGGAGAGCTCGGAAGAGCGTGACCAGTAACGGAGCTAGGTGGTTGCCAGGAATTAGAAATATTATTTAAAATTTCGTCTATTCCAGGCAATTCCGAAAAATCGCCAACATTAATAGTTTCTGTATATTTTAAAACATATTCATTATTAGTTACATAATCTTTAGGGACTGAAATATTAAAATAATAAGTTGTTTTATTATCAACTAACGGAGAATATGCAGACAGATTATTAATTGCTCCGGCTCTTAATTGAAGATCTGAAGTAGTTCCTGAATAACTTTGCATATAATACATTTTAACGTTGTATAAATCATTGTCATATAATGGGTTTAAATGAAATTGAAAATATCCATCATTTGATACTTCAATATAAATAGGAAAAGTGCTTAAATGCTCTGTATTATATAGTGATTTATCGAAAACAATCACATCATATCTAGCATTTAAAGGGTATACATTATTGGGACTTGCAGTAACCCTAATTACATAATAATAATCACTCGGAAAAGCACTATAATTATTGCACATTTCAAGAATCTCTTGTTCCGTAAAAGCTCCTAAAGGAGCATTAACACCAGTACTAACGGGATAAAATTCATTTTCACAATGACCAGTAATAGAGCACAGGAAGAAACAAGCAACATTTACAATAATGCCAACAAAAAGTATGATTATACATTCTTTAAAAAAGCTTTTATTTTCTTTTTTCATAGTTTCGTTCCAATTTATAAACATCAAGTGTCGATACATCACAATAACAATGTAAATATTCTATTACAGAACATAAGATCGTATCATATTCTTGTTTTATTTCGTTCCAGTAAATAAAGTTAACAAGCTGATCTGCTTCGATAAGATTAATTGTCATTTTTTACACTCCTTTAAACGTTCAACAGTACGAAAAGTATCATACAAATAACGTAAAACTTCATCTTGAAAGAACCAATAAAAGCCAATAGGGTGCTTTTTTATACAATTTCCGTCAGTGTCAAATTCGGGTCTTAACCGGATCACGATATTAATAAAATCGAATAAAAGAAAACAACGTCTGTATTCACCGGAATTCGCTTGAATTCTAAATCGTTTGTTTACCTGGGAAATGTTTTGAGCAGTTCCAAGAATACAA
>JAZRHN010000068.1:0-1741 GCA_045644785.1 Christensenellaceae bacterium | reverse complement strand
AGAGTTGACACCAGAACGGGCGAATATATGGAACGTGTTAAAGGTTAATAAAGACTTTTATAAAAGACAGCCCAAAGGCTGTCTTTTTGTTTATGGGTGATTATTTATGAAAACGGCAATAGTTACGGGCGCATCAGGTGCAATCGGTAGTGCAATAGTAGAAAAGTTTGTTAAAAACGGATACTTTGTTATAGCACAATACAACTCTAATAAAACGGCTATCGATAACGTTAAAGAAAGTTTAGAAAAGGACGGTTTTAGTGGGGTAGTGTTTCCTTTTAAGGCCGACTTTACTAAAATAGAAGACGTTAACGCGCTTTACGATTACGCTATAACAAACTTTAAAAAAGTGGACGTTTTAATTAATAACGCGGGTGTGGACGTTTATAAACTTATTACCGAAACGGAAGAAGACGAATATGATAAAGTATTTAACGTAAACGTTAAATCGGCGTACTTTTTATCGGGGCTTTGCTTAAAGCAGATGATTGAAAGAAAGTTTGGTAAAATCGTGTTTATTTCTTCTATTTGGGGAAAGGTTGGGGGTAGTATGGAAACGGCATACTCGGCTAGCAAATCGGCTTTAATTGGGCTTACTAAAGCGCTTGCTAAAGAAGTTGCACCATCTAAAATAAACGTAAACTGCATTTGCCCTGGTGTTATAGATTCACCTATGAACGATATTTTTACTGAAGAAGAAAAACAAGATTTAATAGAAAGAACGCCACTAAAAAGTATGGGAACAACTGAACAGGTTAGCGAACTTGCTTACTTTTTATGTTCGGAACAGGCTTCGTTTATCACGGGCGAAGCCATTACGATAGACGGCGGTTTTACATTGTAATATGCAAAGAAATAGCGGAATACTAATGCCCGTTTTTTCATTACCTTCTAAGTATGGAATAGGTGATTTTGGCTCGGGCGCATACAATTTTATAGACAACTTAAAAGCATCAGGGCAAAAGTATTGGCAAATTTTACCGCTAGTACAAACGGGTTACGGCAATTCGCCTTATTCATCCGTTTCGGGAGAGTCCATTAGTCCGTATTATATAAGCCCCGAAATTTTAGTTAAAAAAGGGCTTTGCACGGAAGAAGAAATTAGATTTTCCTTGTCGGATAGTTCTGCCGTGGATTACGGCTTTTTATATACGGTAAGATTTCCGCTTTTAAGAAAAGCGTTTGAACGATTTGATAAAACTAATAAGGACTTTATTAAGTTTGTAGAAGAAAAAACGGCTTACGATTACGCCCTTTATACGGCACTTAAAATCGCGTCTGGACAAAAACACTTTTACGAGTGGGAAGAATGCTACAAGTATAGGGATAAAACTGCTTTAGATAGTTTTGCAAAAACTTACGAAAATGAAGTTTTATTTTGGCAATTCGTTCAGTTTGAAGCGAAAAAAGAGTGGCTTGAATTAAAAGAATACGCTAATAAAAACGGAATAAGTATAATAGGCGATATGCCGTTATATTTAGCGTTAGATTCGGTGGATGTGTGGACTAATCGTGAAACGTTTAAGTTAAATGAAGACTTTACGCCAAAGAAAGTGGCTGGCGTTCCACCCGATTATTTTAGTAGTGATGGTCAACTTTGGGGTAACCCCGTTTACGATTACGAATACCTAGAAAAAACTAATTTTGAATTTTGGGTAAAGCGTGTTAAAAATGCACTTTCGGTGTTTGACTACGTTAGAATAGACCACTTTAGGGGGCTTGATAGATATTACGAAATAGA
>JAZRHN010000067.1:0-2733 GCA_045644785.1 Christensenellaceae bacterium | reverse complement strand
CAACTTCCTTAAAGGTATCCTTAATAAAAAAACATTCTAAAATAGAACCTACTAACAACAAAAGAACAACGGCTAGGGCAGTGATTATAGTTTTTACCATTTTACCCCCTCTGACATAGGATAGGCGGTAATTTCAAAATTACGGTTTTTACCTTTAAGATACGTTCTGCCATTGCCATCTACCGTCATTACTTCTACGTTCTTTATTGAGTAGCCTTTACTTAAAAGGAAAGATTTAAGTGAATTTTCTTCCGTTTTAAGTGTTTCTACGTTCTTTTTATCTATCTTGCCGTCGTTTATTAAAAGAATAGGGATAGAATTGCTTTTTTGCCCGTTAGGATTTTCAAAGGCTGAAAGTTTGCCGTTAGATTCAAAAATAGCGTAATCTAATTGGTCAAGCGAAAAGTAGCCTTGTGCACGCATAGATTCTATTAAGTCACTAACGTCTAAATTATTGCGTTTCAATTCAGTTAGGTTTACACCACTCTTTGTGATAACCACGCTGGGTGTTCCGGATAAAATTCTTTTAAAAAGCGAAGATTTTTCTAATATTGCAAAAATTTGGTGCATTAAAAATAACGTTAATACTGCAACAATACCGTAAACTAGGGGGATAGATACGTCTGCCATTGGCACGCATGCAAGGTCGGCGATAATTAACGTTACGATAAATTCAAACGGTTGCATTTCGCCAATTTGGCGTTTGCCCATTAAACGTATAACTACTACTAAAACGGAAAAAATAATAAGCGTTCTTATAAATATAATAGCCATATCGTTAGTATAAATATAAAAAAATTTTTTATGTAAACGCTATCGTTGACTTTTACATATTAAAATGTTATCATATGTGCATAGAGTAGCATAAACGCGTAAAGTGTTGCAAAATGGGATGTTGTTTGCAAACGAAAAGTTTTCTTGCGGTGTTTATGCGCGTCCGCTATCATTTAAGCATATTCTGCTAAATTTTATCGGTCTCTCTTACTATTTTTAGGGAGATTTTTTTATGGAAAAAAAATTAAAAAGGTTACTATTTTCCGAAATTTTAGTCGACAGCACACCCACCCAAAAGGTGGCGTATATTAGTATTATGACCGCACTTTGCGTTATTGCTAATATGTTTTTTGAGTTTAAGTTTGCCGATACGCAGTTTTCACTAACTATATTCTTTTCGGCATTTACAGGTTTTATAATAGGACCATTATTTGGTGCTGCCGCCGCTTTTTTAGGTGATTTAGTTGGATTTTTATATAATTCAGGTGGCTTTGCGTATTATCCGTGGATAGGTATTGCAATGGCATCTGTAGCATTAATTTCAGGGCTTATTATGAACGGCGTTGATATTAAAAGAAAGGGTGCACTTTATTTAAAGATTGCCTTAACTTCCGTACTTACGTTTTTTGTATCAACTATTGGTATTAACACAACGGCATTTTGGATTTCGTTTTATAGTAATATTCCGTATTTTGAATATACTCTTACAAGGCTTTTTATTAATGGACAAATATATAATAGTATAGTAAATTACCTTGTTTTATTTATTGCGTTCCCCACGTTAATTGAGTTGAAAAAGATAATAATTAAAAATAAAAACTAAATAAAACCCTGCCGTATGGCAGGGTTCTTTTAATGTTTTCGCTTAAAAACCACTAGTATTTTATTCTTTATAAATTCCATTTCCACAAGCCCAAAGCCGATAGATAGTAATCCGTAAAAAGCCGACATTAAGATACTGACAACCATAAAGGTTAATAACGTTCCAAGCAATGGTAGTAGCATATGTTCAAGCATAAGCCCTAATATTACGGTTGGTATTACTATTAAAATAGCAGTAAACAAAAATTGTAAGTATTTAGGTTTATCTGGGCAACACTTAAATATCGTTATAACGTTAAGTAGGGAGGTTAAGCCATAAATAAAAAGTGAACCGACTACTAGTGAATAAATTCCTAGTATGCTAGGAAGTAGATAAGCCGAAGCAAGCATAAGACCGCCACCTATTAAGCAATAGGTTAAAACGTGTTTTTCTTTGCCCATAGAATCTAGTATGCTAGACGTTAAACCCGATAATCCTATAAAAAGCACTAAAAATGATGATGCTGTTAGATATTTGCCACACTCTGGACTGTTAAATATAAGTAGCCCGATTTCCTTTCCGCATACCAAAAATAGAGGAATAAAACACGCAGATAAAACGGTGGTAAACTTAAGTGCTTTTTCTATATCGTTTTTTAGTGCAAGATTTTTCTTTTGGTAAAAATGTTCGGAAATTTCGGGAACTAAAACTAGTGTAAAAGAGCCGATTAAAGTTGACGGAATAAATAGTAAAGGCATTGCTTCGCCAACGGCTGCTCCGTATAAAGATAACGCCTCTCCATTACTTAAACCCGCCGCCACTAATCGTAATGGTAATATGACCGAAACTAGTGAAACGGAAAGTGAGTTTGCCGTGCGCATAGCACTAACGGGTGTTGCGGCCTTAAGTAACGTTTTTAACTCTGAACGTGGATTTGCTAATTTGTTTTTTCTTAAAAAGAAAACGATTGTTGCAAGCGTAAAAGAGAAGACGTATGAAATAAGAACGGCAACACCAGCCCTAAATGCGCCTTCAAAACTACTTGTTGCGCGTTCTATGAGTAAAATACCCATAATAATCATACAAATTTCTTCTAATAGTTCGATAACGCTATATGGTAAAAAATCTTTATTTCCCCAAAAAACACCGCGTAGCAC
>JAZRHN010000066.1:0-2507 GCA_045644785.1 Christensenellaceae bacterium | reverse complement strand
GATATATACGGCGTTATCTCCGCATATAGTTGCCTTAAAAATAGGCTCAAACGGCGTATCTGCACTAATTGCATTTATTATTTCATTAAAAAAACTCATAGTTTAGTTTATGCCGTTTTTGAAAGTAAAATACCCGTAGTTAATTGTAATAGTCATGGGGATTTTATAACTAAAATAAAAGGAGCCCAGCAAGGGCTCCTTTTATTTAACTAAATTTTTTTGTATTTTTTTTACAAGTAAATCATATCTTTTTTTTGTGTCAGCATTTTTCCCACAGTATTGTCTATCCATTTCTTCATTATTTTCATAATCTACCGGAATATTATACAAATCAAACTGCTCACTCGTTAAATCTACATATTTGCCATTGATTTTATTAAAATAATGCGTTCCACCACCATTTACCCTAATTCTATGTATACTCCCACCAAACATATCATTAACTAACATAGCAGTTATTGCACATTGCCCGTATGATGGGTCTTCTTTATTCCAATCTTTTTGACAAGATGGATAGGCAGTTTCCTTGCTCCAACTCTCTCTTAACACATTATATAAATCATTTAATGTTACTATAGAAGAACTTCCATTAACCAATCTTTTTGTATCGCCAAATTCTTTTCCTTTATATTCTAAACGAACCTTACCACTTATCCAGACATTTGCAGACACTATATCTCCTATTTTAATAGGAGATTTTACTTCTTCTTCCCCAACTAATAAGTCAAATTTTTCACCAAAACAAGTTATACGTATAAGATAGAACTTATTATTAGTATAGGTGTTTGTCTTTAACTCAAAACTTTCTACTCTACCATTTAACCACGCATGCGCAGATTCTTGAAAATCTTCTTTTTCTTCTGGTGAAAACATCCCTGTAGGAATAAAAGATTCTTCGCTTATTTGTTCATAAACTCTCTTAAAGTCCTCTGGCGTTGAATAAAAAACTATACTTTCTACAAAACAAGCCATTTGGCATTTATAAACTAATTCTTCCTTAAATTCAGGACTCATAATAGCATTAGGAATATTAACGTTCATAACAAAGGTTTCTTCTTTGCCTTGCCACAAATTACACAAACCTTGCATATCGTTTGATACTTTTTCTACCCAATTAGGATTTTTAGCAATCTCCCACCTATGCGTATTATAATGTATTTCAAAATTAGATGGGTCTAATGTTTTATTTTCTCCAATAGGTAACCAAAACTCTATATCTCTATCAATATAAACAACTAAATATCCTTTATCACCAACTATAACTTCTTGTGCAGATTTATGAATATTATCATCTATCACTTTAATAAAGTCGTCATAAAAAGTTTCATCATTAAACTTAAAACCAATATCTGAAAAATGACTTGCCATATTTATTTCTCCTTTTTATAATTATATCAAAAATTAATTACAATTTCAACTTTACTTATATGTTAACATAGTAATTTTGACAGTTTTGGTCATATTAAAAAAATTTTTTATTTTCGTGGAAAAATTTTTACCATAAATTGCAATTCTAGGACAAACCAAACGGGAAACCCGTTTATTTAAAAACAAAAATGGCGTAGTGATAAATCCCTATCACTACGCCATATATCTACAGTTATTGTTTTTAGTTTTTATAATAGTTAATTAAACAGCCTTTTAGTATAATTTGCTTTTCAAAATCAGATAACGGGTCTATTCTTAAAGTTATATCTCGAGATTTATCCCCGTCTATAACCTTTGCCTTAAAGGTTAATTCGCCGTTTTTAATACCTTCTTTTACGCCGTTAATTAGCACGTATTCCCCTACCTTAAAGTCGTTTTTATCAAAAAGGAAAGGTATCATACCCCAGTTGATAAGGTTGCTTCTATATCTCTTGGTTGCGTATTCTACAGCGATATTTGCACTACCACCAAGAACACGTTGGCAAGAAGCTGCTTGTTCTCTTGCACTGCCGTCGCCCGGTTTAATTGAACAAACAACGCTACCAAACGAAGTGTTTTCGGGGTTTGCAATTTCGGTGGGGAAAGGTTGATTTTTAACTTCTTTAGCAAGACCAACGTAGTTAGGGTCTTTTCTTGAAAGTGCAAATTCTGCAAGCCTTAACGGGTTACTTCTATAAGATGAAGTTTCACCTGAAGGGATAAGTTCGTCCGTTGTAGTTACGGGGTCTTTTAATACAGAAACAACTTTAAGTAAAAGATTATCTTTAAGTTCTTCTACTTCGGGCCAATCGGCAATGTTAGGTCCGTAAACTAAAGGAAGTTCGGTATTTGCTTTATTTAAGCCGTCAAATACTCTGGTTTTATAAATCTTATCGTTAAATTTATACTTTTTAACTTTATCAGAAAATTCTTGGTCTAATGCCGAAGTAATTGCACCACCGTTTTTAGCGGTTGCAGCAATACTTCTTGCATCCATAAGTGCAACTACTGCAAGTTGACCTTCTTTAGGTTTACTACCTTCACGGCTTTCAAAGTTACGTGTGGTATGTCTTATAGAAAGTCCATTGTTTTGCGGAACG
>JAZRHN010000065.1:0-6249 GCA_045644785.1 Christensenellaceae bacterium | reverse complement strand
ACCCTTACCTGGGTATAAAAAGGCACTTCCGATGGTGTTCTCAGGGGTGTTCCCATTAGATGGCAGTAAGTTTAACGATTTAAAGGACGCACTACTTAAACTTAAACTTAACGATGCCGCACTATCAATCGAACCCGATAATTCAGCAGCACTCGGCTTTGGTTTCCGTTGCGGATTTTTAGGGCTACTTCATATGGACGTTATTCAAGAACGTATAGAGCGTGAGTTTGATTTAGAAATTATTACAACCGCGCCCTCTGTTTCATATAAGGTATATAAAACGGACGGAACAATGATGGTGGTAGAAAACCCCACGCACTTACCGCCCGTAACCGAAATAGATTATATGGAAGAACCCATCATTAACGCTAGTATTTTCACTCCACCCGAATTTGTCGGCGCAATTATGGAACTTTGCCAATTCAAGCGTGGTATTTATAAAGATATGGTTTATCTTGATAAAACCAGAGTGCAAATGAAATACTCGCTTCCATTAAACGAAATTATTTACGACTTTTTTGATCAATTAAAGTCAAGGACAAAGGGTTATGCTTCGCTTGACTATGATGTTTCAGGATACGTTAAAAGCGACTTGGTTAAAATGGATATGCTACTTAACGGAGATATTTGCGACGCGTTATCTATAATCGTTCATAAAGACAAGGCGTATGAACGCGGTCGCCAAATTGCCGAAAGACTTAAAGACGTTATTCCGCGCCAAATGTTTGAAATACCTATTCAGGCGGCGGTTGGTGGAAAAATTATCGCAAGAGAAACTGTTAAAGCGTATAGAAAGGACGTTTTAGCTAAGTGTTACGGTGGTGACGTAACCAGAAAGAAAAAACTTCTTGAAAAACAAAAAGAAGGTAAGAAAAAGATGCGCCAAATCGGTTCGGTTGAAATTCCGTCCGAAGCGTTTATTGAAATACTTAAAACTGACCACGATAAGTAGTCACGGTTTTGATAAAGGAGAAAATATGTTAGAAGTAAAAAATCTCGCCAAGTATTATTCAACTAAAGGCGGTGTAACTGTAAAGGCGCTTGACGACGTTTCAGTTAAATTCCCCGAAACCGGTATGGTGTTTTTATTAGGCCGAAGCGGTTCTGGTAAATCAACCCTTCTTAACGTTGCGGGTGGTTTAGATAAGCCCGATAGCGGTGAAATTATCGTTAAAGGAAAGAGTAGTAAAGACTTTTCTACTGCAGACTTTGATAGTTATCGTAACACTTTCGTTGGTTTCGTTTTCCAAGAATACAATATCTTAAACGAATTTACGGTAGAACAAAATATCGCGCTTGCACTTCAACTTCAAAATAAGCCTAACGATAAAAAGGCTGTTGAAGCACTTTTAGAACAAGTTGACCTTAAAGGACTTGGCAAAAGAAAGCCCAATACCTTATCAGGCGGTCAAAAACAAAGGGTTGCTATTGCTCGTGCACTTATTAAAGAACCCGAAATCATTATGGCGGACGAGCCGACGGGTGCACTTGATTCTAATACTGGTAAACAAGTTTTAGAAACGCTAAAAAAATTGTCTGAAACCAAACTTGTTGTAGTAGTTTCTCACGATAAGGAATTTGCCGAATATTACGGCGATAGAATTATTGAACTTTGCGACGGTAAGATTATATCTGACGTTGAAAAGGCTTATTCAGAACCTAAGGACGTTAGTCAAAACGTTCGCGTAATTTCAGAAGATACCATCAGCATTAAAAACGCTGAAGAAATTACCGAAGCCGACGTAAAAAATATCGTAGCAATACTTAAAAAGAACAAGGGCGAAGCAATTATTTCGGCAGGCAAACGTGAAATGCCCGAAATTAAGCGCGCTTGTAAAATTAACGAAGACGGCAATAGAGAATACTTTAAGGATACTACCGACGTAAAAATTAAGGAATACGACGGGTCTAAAACTAAGTTTATTAAGTCTAAACTACCTACGTCGCACGCGTTTAAGATGGGCGCAAGCGGACTTAAAACCAAGCCTATTAGACTTATCTTTACCATTTTATTATCGGTAGTGGCTTTTCTAATGTTCGGCGTAGTTTCTACGCTTACGCTTTATGACGAAAACTATTCTATTTCAGAAGCGATGAAGGAAACCAACTATCCTAGTATTACCGTGGGTAAATATTACTCGGCAATCAGACAAAGTATTAAAATAAATAACAAAACGGGCGAAGAATCTATTGATTACGAGTATGAACAACAATATCAAACTCGTTTCGGTATGTCTGAATTAGCGCAAAAGAACGCGTCTGGCTATGGCGATTATGCGGGTATTTTTGACCTTACTGACAATGGGTATATGTCAACTCAAAGTTATACTCTTTCGTTAGTGGTAGGAAATGAACATAAGTCTGCTAGTGTAAAGAGTGAATTAAGATATTATTATCCCGTTCACAATATCATCGGTTTTACCGATTGTGGTGCTGAATACATGTCAAGAAACGGATTTAATTTAGTTGGCAATAGTAGATATCCTAAAGACGCAACTGAAATCGCTATTCCCGAATACGTTGCAAACCTATTTGTCAATACTGAAAATTTAGGGATAAACTCAGCTCAAGATTTAATCGGTAAAAAGGTATCAATAAGCGGTTGCAACGCAACGTCTGGCGATAAGTTTACTGTAGTTGGCGTTTATAACGTTGGCAGTATTCCCTCTAAATACGACGAATTAAAAGATGCGAATAGCACCAACCTAAGTGACAAGGATAGACAAGTATTGGTAGAATCTTTAACCGACTTTATATCTAGTAGTTTTAACAATATAGTTTACGTTCATGAAGACTTTTACGAAAAATATAAGGATTCAATCGTATCTAATACGGGTGCGAATATTTACGGTGAGTATTATAGAGGCTTAAGAATATCTTCGTGGGAAATTAACGAAGCTCCTGAAGAGTGGTGGGGCGTTTCAGCGTTTACCGAAGAAGACGTAAGTAGATACGACGGTAGTTTTGAGTTCTTTGGTTTAGACGGAAACTCTAAAACGTTTAGTTTAAGTGAAAATCAAGTTTACGCGCCTTATTATTGGTATTCAGATGCAAAAAACCAAATTGTTCGTGAATACGCTTACACCGTGCAAAATTTATTCTCAAGATACGCTAGGGATAAGGGAGAAAGCATTGTTGGTGAAGGCACGGATTTTTATAATGAACTAAATAACGGGTTTATTAATGAAAATTCTACTGAGCTAACAAGCGTTATTGACGAGTGGTATCCTACGCTTAAGACTAGAGAATACGTGTTTGACGCGATGGATGCTATGATAAGAAAGTCTGACAACTTAGGCGACGGTAGATATGATAATGGCAGTATAAGAGAAACCTATTATAAAATACATGATTACGTATGGAACTTTAACCCTGAAGCTCCTATACCTACCGATGCCGATTGGCAAGTGTTAATAGATGAAGTTTTAGGTACGAGTAGTAATTTTAAGGATTATTGTCCACAAGAATACTATTATAATTTCGCAAGCATTTTCAGTGAAAAATTGTGGAATAACGAAGCGTTAATGCAAAAAGTAGACGGCGAGTTCTCTACTCTTCTTGGCGAGGAAGTGCGCTTTAGTGACGTATGGTATAATTTAGACTATGACGGATGTTCTACCGAACAGTTCTCTGCAATTAAACAAATCTTAAATAAGTATTACGAAGAAGCTGTAGGCGTGTCTATGGACGAAAACGAGTTGTTTAAGGTTAAGTACCTTGTTAACATCGGGGATTATTACTATAAAAACACTAAGGGCGACTCTGGTAAACTTGAAATTGTAGGTTACTTTAAGGTTAGTGGAGATGGTTCGGCTGAATATTTAGTTCACTCTGACTTTATCAACAGATACGCAGACTTCTCGTATATTGATGAATACGAATATTCGTGGAAAGAATTTGAAAAGACCGATTATACCCCGCCCACTGATGCTAAATATAACTTCTTAATTACTCGCACCAACAATACGAGAGAAGAAATAAATATTGCATTATTTTCTTCTGATAGTAACGTAACTTATGGATTAACGAATAGGGTTTACCAACAACTTAAGAGTTTTGTTGATACCATAAATAATTTAAAACAAGCCTTCTTAATCGTTGGTTGTGTATTCGGCGTGTTCGCTGCGTTAATGTTACTTAACTTTATCTCGGTTTCTATTTCTGCTAAGAAAAAGGATATTGGTATTTTAAGGGCTGTTGGCGCAAGGGGAGGAGACGTATTTAAAATCTTCTTTGCCGAAGCGTTTATGATTGCAACTATCTGCTTTATTTTAGCAACGATAGGCGCGTATATCGTATGTGGTATTATTAACGATGGTGCTGTATCACTCGTTTCAATGAAATTACTAAACTTCTCGGCTATCAACGCTTTATTAATACTTGTCGTAGCGTTTGCTATTTCCACGCTTGCAACGTTCTTCCCTGTTCGAAATGCGTCTAAAAAATCACCCGTTGAAAGCATTAGGTCAATTTAATTATTAAATAACTGAGCGTAGAACTTTCTGCGCTCAGTTTTTACTTGATTTAAGAAAAAAAAGATTATATAATAATGGGGTAAATTAAGGAGAAATTATGGCAGGAATTTACGTTCACGTCCCCTTTTGTAAAAGTAAATGCACATATTGCGATTTTGCATCTTTCCCAAAAGAAATTTGCAAAACTGAAAGTTATTTCGCGTGTTTATATCGTGAATTGAAAGGCAGAGGGGAGCAGTTAAAAGATAAAACGTTTGACACCGTTTATATCGGTGGAGGAACGCCTTCTATAGTGCCCGCTAAATTTATCGCAGGCACTATAAGAAGAATTAAAGAGTGTTTTAACCTAGATAAAAACGCAGAAATTACTATAGAAATTAATCCCGGCACGGTGGATAAAGAAAAAATAGACGAATATTTAAGCGTGGGGATAAATAGGTTTTCTATAGGTCTTCAAACAGGTTTTGATAATCAACTTAAAAGGCTTAATAGAATACACACCGCAAAAGATTTTTTAGAGTGTTGTAACCTTTTAAAAGGTCAAAATATAAGCGCAGATATTTTATTAGGTATTCACGACCAAACTTTAGAAGAAGTTAAGAAATCTATCGACTTAGCAATAGCAGGTGGGGTTAGTCATATTTCCACTTACGCTTTAACCCCAGAAGTAGGAACGCCTATTTATAGCGATTATCTTAATGGTGAATTGCTTTCTGATGATGAAGTGGCAGATATCTACGATGGCGTGCGTGAATACTTAAAGGAAAAAGGCTTTTTTAGATACGAAGTATCTAATTTTGCAAAAGTCGGTTTTGAAAGTAAGCATAACTACAATTATTGGGAGCGTGGCGAGTATATCGGTTGTGGTGTTGCGGCTTCATCTTTTATAAATAATAGAAGGTTTACTAATACCTTTAATATTGATGAATATATAAACCTTATTATCCTAAACAAGACGCCTGAAATTAGTTCAGATGAAGTTACAGGTGATGATGCGCGTTTTGAAAGTATAATGCTTGCACTTCGCACCGAAAAGGGCTTAGATATCGAAAAGTTTAACAAAGAATTTAACGCCGACTTTTTAAGCGATTATAAATCTGCACTTTCTAAAAAAGGCAAGTTTATGGATATTGACGAAAAAACAGCAAAAATAAAAGAAGAATACATCTTCGTTCAAAACGATATAATAATGGAATTTATGAAATAAAAACTAACCGCACAAATACGTGCGGTTTTTTAATGCAAAAAAAGACAAAAACGTAAAAAATACTGACAAAATTCCACCGTTAAAAATGCTAAAATGTTTTCTATGACCGTCTATATAGAATACGTTTTAATTGACAATTTCGTAATAGATTGTCTGCTACTAAAATACGCTTATCTTTTAACGGGTGTAAAAACCAAAAGTTTTAGGCTAATGCTTTCGGCATTATTTGGTGCGGTATTTGCGCTTTTATATCCACTATTGCAAAATGGTGGGATAATTTTTTCGCTACTAAAACTTGCCTTGGGCATGCTATTAGTTATACTTGGCGCACCTTTTAAAAGCATAAAAAAGGCATATATTACCACCGCCGTCTTTTACCTTTTAACCTTTGCGCTTGGTGGAACTATTACGGCTATTACTACTATGTTTAACGTATCTAGTTCGGAAACGCTTATATCGTTAATTGTTTTGCCTGCTTATCTACTATTAACCTGTTTAGGCGAAGTTATAAAGGTTATTTATCGGCGAAAAAACGTGGAAAATTTTTCTTATGAAATCAATCTAACA
>JAZRHN010000064.1:0-25777 GCA_045644785.1 Christensenellaceae bacterium | reverse complement strand
TTATATTAAACCTTTCCATAATTTGCACGATAACGGTTATTCCAGAACCAATAACCTTTGCCCTTTCGGGTTGTAAACCTATCATACTTTTACGTTCTTCTACTGAAAACGAATAAACTTTATTTTGAAGTTCTTTAAGTTTATCATATTTAATTATAAATTTATCTACAACGTCAGGATTATACACTTTTAATTCTAAAAGCATACTAGCAATGGTTGTTGCAGTTCCACCAATTGCAACCAAATTATCACAATCTATATCGTCAAACTGCTTAATTTGTTCCTTACAATAGTTTGTCGTCTTATTAATATCTTGTCCACATTGTTCAGTTGTGGTAACAGCACCAAGATATATGCTTTTTGAGTAAAGACAATCTCCATTTTTAACTAGCGAAAGTTCAGTACTTGCACCGCCAACGTCAAGCACTGCACCATTTCCGTCCGGAGTAGCACCTAAATATCCCGCCCTTGCCTCTTCTTCCCCCGAAAGCACGTCCACCAATACTCCACAAGCATCATAAACCGCTGAAGTAAAATAAGGGGCATTTTTGGCTTTTCTAACGGCGGCAGTAGCAAACACGAATATTTTATCAACCGCTTGATCTTCAGCCTCTTTAACGAAAAAAGAAACGGCAAGGACAGTCCTCTCTACCGCTTCCACGTCTAAACACCCGTCCTTTGACATATTTTCTGCAAGGCGAGTGGTTTTTATCTTTTTATATAAAGTTCTTCCGCCATCGTTTATCATTAAACGAACGGAGTTAGAACCAATATCTATAACACCGTATTTCATTTATTTTCCAAAAGAAATATCATCGGGATAGATAAGACCTAATTCTCTAGCACGGCGTTCTATCCACCATCTTTCTTGAACAACTTCTAACGTATCAGTTCCTTCTTCAATAAGCCTATCGTAATGTGCAATAGCGTCTAACAATTCTTGCTTTTTACGCGTTTCTACCCTTATTGAAAAAAGTTGATAAACCATTATAGAAAGGAGTATTACAAGCAAAATAACAGCGCCAACTGTAATTGCAGATATAACTCTTTTAAACTTTGACTCTGTCATCTTTAGCACTCCTTTTTCTTTTTATATTATTATAAGCCATTTTCAGCACTTTTGCAAGTGTTAAGTGAAAACTTTTTACATAAAGAAATAATCCTAAAAAATCCCCCGCTATCATATACGCCCTAATAGACGGAAGGTTAAGATAAAATGAATAAGCAACCATACCGCACGCAGAAATAAGAAAGAAAAGACAATCGAAAACTGCCTTTACGGTTTTAATCTTTATTTTTATCGTTAAAAGCCTCAATAGAGAAAAAAGAGTTCCGCTTACCGCACCAAAAGCAACGCACGCTAGAAATATAAAGAATTGATTTTTAGTAACAAACATTACTTAAATATTCCCTTTATACCAACCTTTTTCGCGCCATATTTTATTTCCGAAAAATCGCCTTCTGCTAAAAGTTGCCCGTTAGATTTATTAAAGGAAGTAATCTTTATTTTATCGCCTAGTATTTTTAGTTTTACCCCACCCGTAGTTAAATTAAGTATTTGTTCGGTAAACCCATCTACAGATTCTACCCCCGTTACTGACAATTTTCTTCTGTTTTCAATTTCTATTTTATGTAATACGTTTTGATTTTCCATATACACCACCTCGTTAAATTATATGGAAAATAAAAATAAATATAATAAAAAAACGGAGAATTTTCTCCGTTTTTAATTTTATTCAGGAAGTTTCATATCTCCGAACTTAATATAACCTTTCTTTCTCATGAATTCTGAAATAGCAATATTAAGTAAAGCAGGTAAAATTATCATAAGTAAAATTATTCCTAATACCCCACCGAAATCTAGAGTTGTATAGTTAAATAAATCTATAATTCCAACAAAACCACTAGTTCCCATACCTCCGCCAGAATAACCGCATTTTAACGTAAATAAGCAAGTTGATATAGGGCCTAAAATAGCACTTGAAATTATCATAGGCAACATTATTACAGGCTTTTTCATAATATTGGGAATTTGCAACATACTTGTTCCTATTCCCTGTGCAATAAAACCACCAAAGCCGTTTTCACGATAACTTGCAACACCAAAACCAATCATATGGCAAGCACAGCCTACTGTTGCCGCACCACCTGCTAAAAGCATGGCGTTATACAATTCTACGCTAACGCTTCCATCTGCAAACCCGTTAATAACAGGAGAAGCAACGGCAATCCAAATAGCCGCAGAAGACGTTGGCATGGTTAAAACTATACCCATTATAACAGCAATAACAACACCCATAACAAACGGCGTAGCATTAGTTGCGATAGCAATAAGTTCGCCCAACTGATTTACTAACCAAATAAATGGATAAGCAACGAATATTCCTGCAAAAGAAAGTAATAACGTTCCTAAAGGTATTAATAAAATATCTAGTTTAGTTTTTCCGGCGTAAAGTTGAACTAGTTCAACAACCAACATAGTCACAACATAAGCACCGATAGGATTACCTGGAGTTCCAAACGATAAAGTCGTTAATGGCGTTGCACCGATAAAGAACTTATCGGCAAAAGCGCCAACCATACCGGCAACGGCAGCCGAAAACGTTAAAAGTTTATTCTTACCTAACGCATAAGCAATACCAACGCCAATACCCGCGCCCATTAAAGATTTTGCAATATTAGCAATATAATATAAGGTATCTGTAAAATAATTACCAAGCCCAATTAAATCTTTAGCAATGGTAGCCAAAATCGTGCCCGCAATAAGCGTTACGAATAACCCTTGTGCCATACCTGAAAATGCAGTTATAAACCAACGTTTAGGTGCGTTTTTAAGGTATGCCTTAAAACCCTTTTCTGTTACTACTTGTCCACTCATAATTCAATCTCCGTAAGTTTATTATCTACTTGATCACACGAGGTTAAATAATATTTAATCCCGTTTTTAATAACTAATTTATCTGAACGAACGTTTTTTCCGTGTAAGTGTCCATAAATTACACTATCTACACCAAATTCTTCAAAAATCTTTGTAAACTCTGAATCTTCTCTTCTAACGTTAAAAGGCGGAAAGTGCACTAACGCAACTAATTTATCCCCTTCTTGTTTTATTGACTGAGCATTTTTAAGAGAAAGTTTTAAGCGTTCGGTTTCACGAAGATAAATCTTCATATCGTGCTCCTTAAAATCGGGGCTACCAGGAACACTCCAACAACGCGAACCACACACAACTACGTTATTTAGCCTAATACTGTCGTTTTGAAGCGCATAAAACCCTTCGGGCATAATATCTCTAACCTTGGTAATTCCACTCCACCAATAGTCGTGATTGCCCTTTATAAAAACCTTTTTACCTTTAAGGTCTTTTAAGATTTCAATATCTTTTTTAGCGTCTTCTATATCCATAGCCCAACTTATATCGCCACCGATTAAAACAACGTCCTCATCAGTAACCTTTGATTGCCAGTCGGCAAATATCTTTTCAAGATAATTTACCCAGTTACCGCCAAACACGTCCATCGGCTTATCGGTATTAGTTGAAATATGTAAGTCGCTTATCGCATAAAACTTCATAAATTTATAATATCACTTTTTTTTATTATATACAACTAAAAAAGGCCGTTTTGCTTAAACAAAACGACCTTAATTATCTATTTAATTTAGGTTTCGGGATACATCGGCAATTCAAAGAAGCCGGCACACACCTCTTGCGTATATTCTTGGCAAGGCGGAATAGGAGTATATCCATATGACGGAATTAACAATTCTACGTCCATAACTATTTTAAGAATTACCGTAATACAATAATCAATAGTGAACTGATTTGTACCCGTATAAGTGCCTAACGTTGATACAAGCGACACAACGGCTTCTACGTCATACGGCATAATCGATGCTGACGGAATATTTAGTATTACGTCCTTAGGAACGGTTATAGTTGCCGTACCTACACCTTCTACACCGTTTGCATCTACGTATGCAACTGAAATAGGTATAACAATATCCGTTTTAACCCTAGCACAATGCGGACGTTCGTTAAGCGGGTCAACTAATAAATTTGTAATTGTTCCCGCACTAGTAGTATTTTTTGCACTAACAAAGGTTAGCGGATATGTAGGATTAGCAGGCGTTAGATTGCTTACCGTAACAACAACGCCCGTAACTTGCGTTTGTTGCATACACGCATCGAAGACCTTTTTTGCCTGAATACAAACTTTATCGCAAAGCCCATTCAACGGATTTCCGTTTATCGGACCAGGGCATCTATCCGACTGAAAATTACAGAAAAAAGACATTTACATCCTCCTTAAAGCAAATCTTTTCTAATTCAATATATGTTTTCTTTCTGCTTTATGATACTTTTTTACAAAAAATAAAAAACGCGATAAGTTTTACTTACCGCGTTTAATCTGTCTTTTAATTAGTAATTATATCCTAATTCAATAGCCTTAACATTATTTGCAAGTAGGTCTGCCTTTTTAGCGGGAACCATTTTTGCTAAACTTTCCTTTATTTGTTCTAAAGTAAGAACAGAGGTTTCTTTAATAACCTTGCCTAATATAATCATATTTGCAAGACCATTAAGTCCGTTATCACTTGCAAGTTTAGTTGCAGGAATACCGAAAATAGAAACACCGTCTCTTACAACTTCTTTGCCGATAAGTGAACTATCGTAAACAATGTATCCACCATTTTCAGTTTCGTTTAAGTACTTTTCAAGTGAAGGTAAATTCATAGCAACTAATACGTCGGGCTTATCTACGATAGGAGAACCGATTTGAGTATCGCTAATAGTTACGCTACAGTTTGCCGTACCACCACGCATTTCAGGGCCGTAAGAAGGCAACCAACTTACTTCCTTTCCTGCTTGAAGACCGGTGTATGCAATAGCTTTACCAGTAAATAAAATACCTTGACCGCCAAAACCAGCAATTAAAATCTTAGTAGTTTCCATTTACTTTTCCTCCTTATATTTATCTTTATAAACTCCGAGAGGATATTGTTTTTCCATATTTTCTTCAAGCCAAGTAAGTGCGTCTTTAGGAGATAAACCCCAGTTAGTAGGACAGGTTGATAATACTTCTATTAAAGAGAAACCTTTTCCTTCAATTTGATTCTTAAATGCTTTTAAGATTGCTTGTTTTGCCTTTTTAATATTTTTAACGTTATTAACGGCAACCCTTTCAAGGTAAGATGCACCTTCAACTTGAGAAAGCATTTCACAAACTTTTACGGGATAACCTACTACTGTTACGTCTCTACCATAAGGAGAAGTTTGAGTTACTTGGTTAGGAAGGGTTGTGGGAGCCATTTGACCACCCGTCATACCATAAATAGCGTTGTTTACGAAAATAATAGTGATATTTTCATTTCTTGCTGCTGCGTGAACAGTTTCAGCAGTTCCGATTGCAGCTAAGTCGCCGTCACCTTGATAGGTAAACACTACGTTATCAGGATTAGCACGCTTTGCACCGGTTGCAACAGCAGGTGCTCTACCGTGTGCTGCTTGTATCATATCACAGTTAAAATAGTTATAAGAAAATACTGAACAGCCAACGCTTGCCACACCAACTGTTTTATCTAATACGCCTAATTCTTCTAAGGCTTCGGCTACTAAACGGTGAATAATACCGTGAGTACAACCCGGACAATAATGTAATTGATTGTCTGTAAGACCTTTGGTTTTTTCAAATACTACCATTGTTTCGCCTCTCCTTTTTCAATTTCTTCAAGTTTATTAACAACTTCTTCAGGTGTCATAAGAACGCCACCCGTTCTGCCGTACATATATACGGGTTTAGAACAATTAATTGCGAGTTTAACGTCGTTTACCATTTGTCCCATATTAAGTTCAACTGAAAGGAAGCCTTTTACCTTTTTAGCAGTTTCATTTAATATTTTTTCGGGGAACGGCCATACGGTAATAGGTCTTATCATACCTACTTTAATACCGCGTTTTCTTGCTTCTATAATAGCGTTTTTAGAAATACGAGCAGCAATACCGAAAGCAACTATACAATAATCAGCATCGTCCATCATAAATTCTTCGTACATTACTTCGTTTTCTTTTACGATGTCGTAACGCTTAAATCTATCGATATTCCAACATTCTAATTCATCGGGAGAAAGTGAAAGTGAGTTTACAACGTTTCTTCCTTCGTGTTTAGCAGTTCCTTTCGTTGCCCAAGGTTTATCATAAACGGTAATTTCTTCAGCATTAATAGAAACGGGTTCCATCATTTGACCCATTGTTCCATCTGCTAAAATCATCGTGGGAATTCTATATTTTTCAGCCAAATCAAAGCCCTTAAAAGTGAGGCTATACATTTCTTGAACTGAAGCAGGTGCTAAAACGATAAGATGATAGTCGCCGTGTCCACCGCCCTTTGTTGCTTGATAATAGTCTGATTGTGAGGGTTGAATACCGCCAAGACCAGGGCCACCCCTTTGAACGTTAACGATAAGTGCAGGAAGGTCACAACCTGCTAAATAAGAGATACCTTCACTCTTTAATGAAATTCCAGGAGAAGATGAGGACGTCATTGAACGAACGCCACAAGCAGCAGCACCAATTACCATATTGATAGCCGCAACTTCTGATTCTGCCTGTAAGAAAGTTCCGCCAATTTTAGGCATTTTCTTTGCCATATAAGCAGCAACTTCCGTTTGGGGAGTTATAGGATAACCAAAATAATGTCTGCAACCTGCTTGAATTGCTGCTTCTGCAAGTGCTTCATTACCTTTCATCAATACTTTTTCACTCATAATTCACCTACTTACTAACGGTAATAACCGAATCCGGACACATTGTAGCGCAGAAAGCACAACCAATGCACTTTTCTTGGTCAATTACTTCTACCGGATGGTAACCTTTTTGATTAATTCTTTCTTTTGATAATTCGAGAATATTTTTAGGGCATGCAGAAACGCATAATCCACAGCCTTTGCAAATTTCTTCTTTAAATTCAACTTTTGCCATTTTTACTCCTTTACCAAATTTTATATTCTATAGGCTTTACACTTAAAATATCGCCTATAAATTCTTTGATTTCTTTTGTATTTAAATCTTCTCTAACTGCAGTAAACTTTATTTTTAAGCCTGTTTTTTTGCCTATTTCTTGACAAAACCTAAAGCCTTTAATAATGTCTTCTGCCGTTGTTAATTGTCCTAAATTACTATTATTAACTATTGCTGTAAATGGAATTTTACTAGCGTACTCAATCTCTTTTTTTATCTGCAACGCATCTTCAATAGTTCTAGTTTCGGGGCGGAAACAATTTATAACCCAAAACGCATCGTAATCGTTTTCTTTTTTTATTTCCTCAGCAAATCTACCTAACGCCAACGCTCCTCTATCATCACCACCAACGTCTACTACTGCATATTGGCTTTTATCAGCAATCATACGATAGGATGCTGAATTTAAGGCAGGAACGTCCACGTTGGTTTCTGCAAATTGCGAAACAACGAGATTTATTCCACGTTTTTTAAGTTCTCGCTCTGCATCAACCGTTCTAAAATAAGGGTTAACTATATCTAAATCATAAACGCTTACGTTAAGATTTTTATCTCTTAACATATACGCATAATTTACTGCAGAAAAAGATTTTCCGCTTCCGTAATGTCCCATAAAAAGGGAAATACGTTTTGATTCCATTAATTGTTTACCTTAACAACCCAGTTACGAACGTCTTCAACTTTACCCCATTGAATACCAGTGATTTCGTTATATAACTTTTGGGTTAATTGTCCTATTTCATTGTTTGAAACAACGTAGGTCTTATCTTTATAGATAAGGTTACCAATGGGAGATATTACTGCTGCAGTACCCGTTCCCCACGCTTCTTCAAGTTGTCCGTCTTCAAGAGCTTTAATAAGTTCATCAATAGATAAAAGTCTTTCTTCTACTTCGTAACCCCAATCTCTTAACACTTCTATACAAGATTTTCTAGTAACACCAGGGAGAACGGAACCAGTAAGTGCGGGCGTAATGATTTTGCCGTCAATCTTAAACATAACGTTCATTGCGCCAACTTCTTCTATATACTTTCTTTCAACACCATCAAGCCATAATACTTGTGAAATACCTTTTTCTTCTGCTCTCTTACCTGCTCTTAAACTTGCAGCGTAGTTACCGCCACACTTAGCGTAACCAGTACCACCTCTTACCGCTCTTACGTCTTCACTTTCAATAGCAATTTTAACGGGTGCAAGTCCACTCTTATAATAGTTGCCTACTGGCGATAAGATAACAACGAAAGTTGCGTTATGAACAGCGTGAACACCAAGCGCTTCATCATTACCAAACATATAAGGACGGATATAAAGAGAAGTTCCCGGAGCATCAGGTATCCAAGAAATATCTACGTTGATAAGTTCTACAATTGCTTTTACGAAATCTTCTTCAGGAATTTCAGGAAGACAAAGTCTTTCAGCAGAATTATTAAATCTCCTAGCATTTTCATAAGGTCTGAAAAGTTGATAACCATCGCTAGTTTTATATGCTTTCATACCTTCAAAAATTTCCGCACCGTAATGAAGTACGGTTGATGCGGGGTGAATAGGAATATAATCAAAAGGAACGATTCTTGCGTTTTGCCAAGCACCGTTAGAATATTCCATTACAAACATATGGTCGGTAAAATATTTACCAAACCCTAAATTAGAAAAATCGGGTTTTTCTTTTAAAACTTTTGCTTTTTGGATACTAATTTCCATATTTATTCTCCTTTTGATTTAGCAATCTTTTCTTTTGCGTCTTCACGCATTTTATATTTTAATATTTTACCAGCAGCGTTCATCGGGAATCCCGTTACAAAATCAAAATATCTGGGAACTTTGTGTTTTGCAATATGTGATACACAATATTCTCTTATTTCGGCTTCAGTAAGCGTTTCGTTTTCTTTTACGATAATAAACGCATACGCTTCTTCACCATACCTTTCATCGGGAACGCCTACTACTTGAACGTCTAATACTTTGGGGTGCGAGTAAAGGAAGTCTTCAATTTCTTTTGGATAAAGATTTTCGCCACCGCGAATAATCATATCTTTAAGTCTACCAGTTATACGGAAGTTACCATCAGGCAATCTCATTGCTAAATCGCCTGTATGAAGCCAACCACCCTCATCAATAGCCTGAGCCGTTTCGTTGGGCATTTTATAATACCCTTTCATTAAATTATAACCTCTTGCAACGAATTCTCCAACTGTTTCATCGGGTACTTCTTCATTTGTTTCAGGATTTACAATTTTACACTCAATATTCGGAAGTGCACGGCCAACTGTATTTACTCTTGTTTCAATACTATCATCGGTAGAAGACATTGTGCAACCGGGTGACGCTTCAGTTTGTCCGTAAACAATGGTAATTTCTTTCATATTCATTTTATCAAGCACTTCTCTCATAGTTGCAACGGGGCAAGGACTACCCGCCATAATACCCGTTCTCATATATGAAAAGTCTGTTTTATCAAAATCTTCGTGAGATAAAAGCCCGATAAACATAGTAGGAACACCATGGAACGCCGTTATTCTTTCTTGATTAATACAAGCGAGTGCGGGTTTTGGTGAATAGTAAGGCAACGGACATAAGGTTACACCGTGCGTCATAGACGCTGTCATTGCAAGTACCATACCAAAGCAATGGAACATAGGTACTTGAATCATCATTCTATCTGCGGTAGATAAATCCATTCTGTCGCCGATACACTTACCATTATTAACTACGTTGTAGTGAGTAAGCATTACGCCTTTAGGAAAGCCTGTTGTTCCTGAAGTGTATTGCATATTACATACGTCGTTAACGTCAACCGTTCTTGCAAGCATTTCCATTTCTTCTTGCGAAACTTTTGAAGATTGTTCAAGCATTTCGCTAAAAGTATATAATCCTTCTTGCTCGTAATCAATAGTGATAACGTTACGTAAGAAAGGTAAACGTTTACTATGAAGCGGTTGACCTTTTTTAATATTTTTAAGTTCAGGGCATAACTCGTTAATAATCGCACTATAATTAGAATCTCTATACTTTTCGATTAAAATAAGAGTGTGCGTATCAGATTGCTTTAATAAATATTCCGCTTCGTGAATTTTATATGCTGTATTAACGGTAACGAGTACAGCACCGATTTTCGTAGTTGCCCAGAACGCAATATACCATTCGGGAACGTTAGTTGCCCAAACAGCAACGTGGTCGCCTTTTTTAACACCGATTGCCATTAAGGCACGTGCAGCCTTATCAACGTCGTTTCTAAACTCTGTGTAAGTTCTAGTATAATCAAGCGTTGTATATTTAAATGCGATTTGGTCTGGGAATTCTTCTACTACCCTGTCTAAAACTTGTGAAAAAGTACGTTCAATTAAAACTTCCTTTTCCCAAATATACTTGCCAGTTTTAGCCTTATTGTCAAATAATCTAGTTTGCCAAGACGGAACCATTTCGAAACTATCCATGTAACCCACGAATTGAGGGAGAACGATATCCGCTTCGCCTAAATTATCAAGCCACTCGGGCATAAGTTCTAAAGACACGTAATTTTCATAATTAACAGAACGTAATGAATTAAACACGTCCTTAATAGGAAGGTCGCCTTCGCCTAAAAGTTTATAAATAACTTCACTTCCACAAATAGTGCTGTCTTTTATGTGAATATGTTTAATGTGTTTACCAAGATTTTTAACGGAAATATCTGCCTTTTCACCTGCAAATCTATAAGTATGGTGTATATCCCAAAGTGCAGAAAGGTTATCACTAGCAAACTTGCCTAAAAATTCTGCAAGCCTACTAGTGTCAGAATAAACACCCATTGATTCAACAAGTAAAGTAACGCCTACTTTTTCTGCTTCCTCTATAAATTTTGGTAAAATTTCTAAAAGATAAGCATCGGTAGCGTCTTTATCAAATCCGTAAGCGTGTAAACGCACGAATTGACAATTAAGAAGTTTTGCCGTATCAATGGCTTTTAATATTTCTTTTGAATTTTCTTCCTTTTTAGAACAATCGGCAAGGTTACCAACTACGTCTATACAAGTAATAGAAACGCCGTGCTTAAATAATTTACGCTCTGTATCCTTAATATTTTCTAAAGAAAAAGGATTTTCGCATAAAAAGGCATTCTCATTAAGGTCGTGTATTTCTAAACCTGATATTCTATTTTCTTCTAAATAGCCGAGAAGTTTATCAAAACTAAACTGCCATCCATTTGTTGAAAACGATAATTTCATTAGTTGTTTTCCTCATAAACAATTTTATTGAGAGCACTAATATATGCCTTAATACTAGCACCCACGATATCGGTAGAAACACCCCTACCAGAATAAACTTTACCATTAGCGCGGAGTCTAACGATTGCTTGACCAATCGCTTCCTTACCTTCGGTAACTGCGCCTAATTCAAAATCATCTAATTCAAAATGTCTGCCACAAATACTTTCTAATGCGCGGAAAGCAGCGTCAACTGAACCGTTACCATAAGATAATCCACTAACTTCTGCACCGTTTTTATTAAGAACAATGCTTGCAGTTGCTGTTAAAACGTTACTGCTTTGAACTGAATAAGATACTAAAGAATAAGTTTCGGGAACTTGCATTGCTACAGTTGCAACGATAACGTTAAGTTCGTATTCTGTAACGTTCTTTTTAGAAGCAAGTTTTTTATAGTCTGAATAGATTTTGGTTAAATCTTCTTTAGAAACGTCGTAACCCATCTTTTTTACGAGTTCTGCTATTTGCTTTTCAGAAAGGTCGGGACTTAAATCCTCAGATTTTTCCCTAGAACCATTTACAAAGCAATCCCCACTCTTTTCAGCGGTAATTTCTGCGATTTTGTCAACAATCATTTTTTGTTTGGTTTTATCTAATGAGCAACCAAAGCCGTTTCTTCCGCCAACGCTATCAATAGCCGATAAAACGTTTTTAATTTTGGGAAGATTATTAAGTTTTAACGCAGAAACCTTAACAAGTTCCGCACCATACTTAATTGCTGATAATATGCAAGACGTTGCGAGCGCAAATTCATCTGAAACTGAAATTGCTAGACAAACGTTTTTAAGTTCAGGACAGTTTTCATAAGTATCTTTTATAAATTGTGTAAACTCTTCAGGCATAAGATTACCAGACAAGTCAGAAAGACAAATAGTTTTAGCACCGCAAGAAATAGCAACGTTAATTGCTTTATATAAAAACTCTGCTTCTGCCCTAGTAGCATCTTCTAAAGATACTTCTACGTCTTCACAAAGTGAAGCAGCCTTTTCAGTCATAGCCTTTAATAAATCTAAAACTGCTGCAGGCTTTTTATTTGCAAAGTATTCCATTTGAATAGAAGAAACGGGAACACTTACTAAAAGTCTTTTCTTTTTTGCGGTTGAAATAACAGAATAAGCCTTTTCAACGTCTTCTACACTTTTGCCTGCAAAACTTGAAATAGTAGATTTCTTTACACAAGAGCAAATAGTTTTAACTAGAACGTCGTCTGCCTTATCTCCTGAAAAGATTGATAATTCTAGGACGTCTAGGCCTAAATCAGATAGACTCTTTGCTATCTCTAATTTTTCCTTGAAAGAAAAATTTCCGCCTTGAACAGCCCTTAAAGACACGTCACTAATTAATACTTTTTTCATAATAACCTCCATGTAAAAAATAACGCCCCAAACGACAACGTTTGGGACGATGAAAACCGCGGTACCACCCATATTGCTAATTACTTAGCCACTTATAAAAATCTTTAACGGAATTACCCGTGAAAGGCTACTATAATTTCGCCAAACCCGCTCCGAAATGAGTAACGCTAATCCACTTTACTGGCTTTCACCAACCGCCAGCTCTCTGCAAAATGAAAAACCGTCTTTTTCCATCAACGCGTTTTATTAAAAATTATAGATAAATTATATAATTTTAACCTTAAATATGTCAAGTATTTTTCAGTAGTTTTACTTGATTTGTAAAACTCTTTTTAGGTTTTTTGAAAAGATTTTTTCCTTATCCTTTTCAGAAATCATTAAACTATTAAATCTAGCGATTTCTTCAGTCGCATCCCACATAGGAAAATCTGTTCCAAAAAAGAATTTTTCAGCACCAAACTTATTGATGAGTACGGTTGCTTTTTCTGCCGTTAAAAAGGGTAATGCTGAACACGTATCAAAATACACGTTATCAAGCCCAACGTAACAATCTACCCTATCCCAGCATCTATATCCGCCAAAGTGTGCACCAATAAAATTTACTTTAGGGAAAAGTTTTGCAACTTTTGCTAGTCTTTCGGGTGCAGAATAGTCGTATCTATCATCGCCCGTATGGAATAAAATAGCAAAGCCATAACGTTCCGCTGCACGATAAAACTTAAATACGTTTTCATCATCTATATTAAATCTTTGAAAATCAGGATGAAGTTTTACTCCGTGAAAACCCCTTTCTTTACACTTTTCCATTTCGGCAAAAACGTCTTCTTCAGGCATATCTTGATGAAGTGTCATAAACCCTATAAATTCAGGGTGAATTTTTAGTTCTTCATAAATAAAATCGTTGATATGTCCTACTTGTTCCAACTTGGTTGCGCAAGAATGCACTAAATATCGAGAAATTCCCGCCTTTTTGCCTTTTTCAATTAAACATTCTGAAGAACCTTCAGAACTTTGCATTTCAATATCATAAAATTGACCGATAGCAACCGTTGCTTTTTTTGCAATTTTGCTCGGATAAATATGTGCGTGTGCGTCTATAATTTCCATCTATGCTTCTCCTGTAAATCTCTTAAGCCACGTTATGTCAAGTTTCCACTCCGCAACCTTATTCCTTTCTTGCTGTAATTGATTAGCCCTACCCATGTCTGCTCTCATTTCCGAATAGGTGCAACCATTAACTTTTATGTAGTGATTTTCAATCTTTTCGGCGTTAGCAAAAAGTTGACTTCTATTCATATGTATAGCGCCATGACAATCGCTGCATACTGCAATAACGTCTTCTAATTTTTGCACACCATTTTCAACGTCATAAGACCATTTTTCATGCGCGTCTAACCTGCACGAACTTTTACCACAAATCGAGCACTTGTTGTTTGAGCGCATTTTTGCATCTTGTTTTATAAAATCCCATTGTTTTTTACTTAAAATATTCCGTAAATTACTCTTAAAACAACCATCTGGGATTAGTTCAATCTCTAACTTGCGCATTAAATCACCCTAGAATCGTGGCAAACTAGATATAAAATTTGATATTCTTTTTCTAATTTCTTTAAAAGTTCTATAGAATATCCAATCTTTTTATCGTCTAAGTTATAAAACGGGTCGTCTAGTATTATAAAGGGCTTTTCTTCACTAAACAATACGTCAATTAAAGCAAACCTTTTACAAATTTCAAAAACGTTACGATAGCCCTTGCTATAATATTCCGTTTCGCGACCTAACCCCTTTTCTTCTACAGATACGTTTAAGTCAACGTCTATTTTAGCAAGCATATCCTCACCTGTTAATAGCGCCAAATACTTATTAAGGCTATTTTCTAGCGGTGCACGCATATTAGTTTTAAGCGTTAAATCTGCATCTTCTAAAAACTGTAAAGTAAGCGTTAATAATTTATAATCTTTTTCGGCCTCTACACGCTTTCTTTCTAACTCTTCCTTTTCGTTTTCTAAATCGATTTTTTTATCTAATTCGCTTTGATATGTGTTATATTTATTTAGTAAATCTGAATATAAACGGCGTTTATCTGCAAGCATTTCATCTAAAGCATCTGCTTCTTCTTGAAGCGCGGTAGTATTTTCCACCTTTTCTTCACTAAACGCTTGCAAATCTTCATCTTTTTCAAGCGAAGAAATCTCTTTTTCTATATTTTTTAACGATTCTTCCGCTTTTTTACGTATTTCTAAAGACGTTTCAATTAATCTTAATTTTTCGCTTAAATCGTTATACGCCCCTACGTTAAAGTCATTAAAGAAAGAATTTAAAGCGTTTTCATACTCTAAAATCTTATTTTCGTGCTGTTGATACTCTAGGTTGTAAGCATTAAATTGTTCGTTCTTTTTACCCGATTTAGGCGCAATAATACCTGCTAAAACAAAAACAAGTGCAACAACGAAAAATGCTATTGCCAAGGTTATAGCGTTTGGCATAAATACGGTAATAACTGCCGTTAATAAGCACATGATTGCAATCGCAAAAAACACTAAAGATATCTTGGTGTTAGACTTGTTTTCTATCGGTTTAGCATTTATTAAATCTTCTTTTTTATGCAATAAATATTTATAGTCGTCTATGCACGCTCTAACGGAAGAAATGCGTTCATCTGAAGGCGTTTTTTCTTTTAAGATACCATTTGCATCATTTATTTCATCAATGTTTTTTTGTCGTTCTTTAATAGCACGCTCATACATTGTCTTTTTAATTTGACCAACTTGACTTTTACTTGCACGCTCTATACGAGCACGCATCTCTTTTGCTTTTATTTGAAGGTCTCTACCCTCTTTTTCAAGCACAACAATCTGGTCTTTTAATCCATCAATAATAGGTTCCATCTTTTCTACGCTATAAATCTTATCACCAAGCGTTGAAATATCTGCCTTTAGCGTAGGAATAACGCCCCTATTACCAGTGGTTTTATACTTTTTAATTTTAGCGTCTATATCGCTGATTGCTTTATCAAAAAGATTAGAATCTTGTACACCGTAAACTTCGTTAAACTTTGTTGTTATGCTAGTGTTATTTGTAACTTCAAAATCTTTTTGCGCGTAATAGGTTGTAGATAAAAAACCTTCTTCATCAATCTTAAATACCCTATCGCCAAGACTACCTTCAAAAGCGATTTTTTTGCCTGTTACTTCATCGTATAAATCAAAGGTATCTTCTGATGATTTGCTACCAAAAAAGCGTTCTACCCTAAACACCTTTCCAGAATGTTCAAACACCAAATATCCGCCGAATTTTTCAGTAGAATTCCAGGGTTTATATTTTTTACGTTCTGACTTATCAATACCGTTACCCGTTTTAGTTATACCGTAAAACATGCACTTTATAAAAGTAGCAAACGTTGTTTTACCAAAGCCGTTATCTTGCTTTATGGTATTGATTCCATCAGTAAAATCATACTTAAAATCTTTAAGCCCACCAAAAGAGGCTACGTATGCTTTAATTAATTTCATTACACACCCTCCCCTTTTAATGCGGTAAGCCCTATTTTAACAATAGCGTCTTTTTCTTCTTGAGAAAGGTTGCTAGATAAAACCTTTCTAACAAACTCGCCCCTAACCGATTTATCGTTTATATAATCACTTAAATCAACCTTTAAAGTGGTTTGATCATAAACTTTTGCAAAGAAAAATTCTTCATTAAGTCTTGAAGTTAAAATTTCAGTATCAATTTCTAATCCAACACCGTGTTCGCCAATTAAAACGAGTTTAATTAAGCTATCTTTATCGTATTTAGATAAACTATTTACTATTTCATTAATAGTTGAAAACCAATGTTCTTTAGAAGTAACGTCAAACTCAACTGTGTATAAATATCGTTTTGCAAAGGGTATAAATTCAGTTTTAATTTCTTTTCCATCAATTTCAAGAAGAATAAAACCCTTTTCTCCCGTTTCGTCAAAACCCCTACCTTCTAAACAGCCTGAATAAGCATAATATCCCCTGTTGTCAAGTTTTTCTTTAGAATAAGAGTGAATATGCCCCAACGCTAAATAGTCTATATATTTTTCTTTAAGTTTTGGTAAAAAGATTAAATCATTTTCAGGTTCGCCTACGTAATTTACTACCTGACCATGCAAAGCAACAATATTAACTTTATCTTCTTCTAAAGAAAGGCTATCATACAAAATTTTAGCGTTAAAATTATTCATAACAATTCCGCTAATAACTACGTTTTGATAGTTAAAATACGCCCATTCATCTGAAATCACTTTAAAATTATTTGGCAAATTCTTTTGCGACGTAAAATCTAAACCATCATCATGATTACCCGTAAAAGCAATAAAATCTACAGGACTTGCATTTGCTATTGCTTCAAAAAACCTTGCTATAACTTTTTCAGAATTTTTTGAAGTATCAAATACGTCACCTGCAAGTATAACTGCTGTAACGTCGTTTTCTTTTGCGTAAGCACATAAACGCTCAAAAGTACGCAAAACTTCTTCCCTTCTTATCTTGGCTTTCTCCGTAGGAAGCCCTTCAATTTTAGAGTGCAAATGCAAATCTGCCGTATGTATTATTCTCATACTTATATAATACTACTTTTTAATAAATAAGTAAAGCAAAAATAAAATTCCATCGCCTAAAACGATGGAATTATCATTATTTTTTTGTTGCCATTAAAGCATAAATTTTCATACCTAAATTTGTAAACTTTTTTTCGTATTCCGTAACTACGTTATCCTTGTTAAGTTGGACATTTTCAGTTAAATCTTCGGCTAAAAAAGCATTGTTATTAAACTGCTGAAAAGAATAATCAAAAAACTCTTTATCATCGGTTTTTTGATAGATTTTACCATTATTTATTAAAAAATCGTGATAATTTTTTAAGTTAACAGGATAAGTTAAACGGCGATTTTCGTATCTTTTTCCGGGGAACGGCGGAGAAAAATTAAGGTAAATATTTTCTATAGAATTTGGTTTAATATAACGTGCTAAATACTCTGCTCCACAATTAAAAATTCTAACGTTATTCAGTCCGTTTTGCTTAACTTTTTCAGCAGCCGATACAGCAATATTTTGTATTATCTCTACCGCTAAATAATTTTTGTTAGGATTGCGTTTTGCTAGTTCTGTAATAAAGCCACCCATACCACAACCTATTTCAAGTGAAACGGGATTGTCGTTGCCAAAAATTTCCCCAAAATCGAAAACGTTTAGGTTTTTTGGCATTTTTCTTAAGTCGGGTTCTGAATAATCTGCTATTAATAAATAATCTTTAGACGCGATAACGCGTTCACCTAGGTGTTTTTTTCTTCTTATTCTCATAATTTTTCCTTTCCGTGAAAATAATTCTATCATTATTTTTAAAAAGTGTCTATTAATTCCCTTGATTTTGTTGCAAAAAAAATTTTATTGTGGTAGAATAAGTCTTGCTTTAGGGAAACCACGCAAATTTAATAGCGATCGGGGTGTGGCGCAGTTGGTAGCGCGCTTGTCTGGGGGGCAAGAGGTCGCGTGTTCAAGTCACGTCACTCCGACCAAAAACAAAAGAACTTACGTTTGTAAGTTCTTTTTTGTTTGACTTTAAAAAAAATTTGTGCTATAGATTATATTGTATTATTTATTATATATGATATATTATCTATAAAAAATTCTATAAGGTATTTTTATGGCTAGAAAGAAAAATTCGCCCTCGTTATTTCACATTGTAAAAACTTTGGGCAAATCTGTAAGAGAATATAAAAAACCTTCTATTCTTGCTCCTATCTTCGTAATGATGGAAGTTATTTTAGAAGTTCTTATTCCTTACGTTATGACGTTGCTTTTAGGTGAAATTAACACCTTTACAACCGAAAACCCACAATTTAATTTCTTAACCCGCTTCTTTTTAGGTGAAAATTGCGACCAACTTTTACCTATAATTTTATTACACGGCGGATTGCTCATTTGTATTGCACTTTTATCACTTACTTGCGGTGTTTTATCAGGTAGGTATTGTGCACGCGCTTCAATGGGCTTTTTGAAAAACTTACGTAAAGATACCTTTTATAAAATTCAGGACTTTTCTTTTTCTAACGTAGATAAATTCTCAACTTCTTCATTAGTGACAAGATTAACTACCGACTCTGGTAACGTTGCAATGTCTTATATGATGATTATAAGAACAGCCGTAAGAGCGCCTTTTATGCTAATATTCGCACTTATTATGGCGTTCACTATCAATGCTAAAATGGCACTTATATTCCTTTGCACCGCACCTCTACTTGCTGTTAGTTTATCTTTAATCATAAGAAAGGCTATCCCCTTCTTTAATAGAATTTTCCCAAAATACGACAAACTGAACGAATCAGTTGACGAAAACGTTAGAGGTATGCGTGTAGTTAAATCTTACGTAAGAGAAGATTTTGAAAAAGAAAAATTTAATGCCGCTTCTAAAAACGTTCGCAATGATTTTATTAAAGCAGAAAAAATTGTAGCACTTAACACCCCTGTTATGAACGCTTGCGTTTATATCGGTGTTACGCTTATTTATATTATAGGTTCTTCACTTATTATTAAGAGCAATCAAGCGCTACTTCAACTTACCGAACTTCAAGCGTTTATGACCTACTCATTCCAAATATTAATGAGTTTAATGATGCTTTCAATGATAATGGTAACCCTTATTATTTCGTATGCGTCTTCAAAGCGTATTGTAGAAATTTTAGACGAAGAAAGTTCTATCGTATCACCCGAAAATGCTATTACCAAAGTTAAAGACGGCACTATTGATTTTGAAAACGTGTTCTTTAAGTATTCAGAAAAAGCCGAAAAACATGCGCTTGAAAATATCAACATCTCTATAAAAAGCGGTGAAACGATTGGCGTTATCGGTGCAACAGGTTCTGCTAAATCAACTCTAGTTTCTCTTATTCCCCGCCTTTACGATGCTACTTGTGGTGAAGTTAAGGTTGGCGGTGTTAACGTAAAGGATTACGACTTAAAAGTTTTAAGAAACACCGTTTCAATGGTTCTACAAAAGAACGTTCTCTTTTCAGGAACGTTAAGAGAAAATATGCAATGGGGTAATAAAAACGCTACTGATGAAGAAATTTGCCAAGCACTTAAAATGGCACAGATTGACACTTTCTCTTTAGATAGAATAGTAGAACAAGGCGGTGCTAACTTCTCTGGCGGACAAAAACAAAGACTTTGTATTGCTAGAGCATTACTTAAAAATCCCAAAATCATTATTTTTGACGACTCAACTTCTGCAGTAGATACTAAAACAGATGCTTTAATAATGCACGCACTTAACCAATATATCCCCTCAACTACCAAAATTATTATTGCACAAAGAATATCTTCTGTTATGAACGCAGATAGAATTATCATTATGGACTCTGGAAAAATATCTGATATTGGAACGCACGAATATCTTCTTGCTAACAATGAAATTTACAAAGAACTTTATTATTTACAAAATACTCATAAAAAGGAGGTGGAATAATGCCTCCTAAAATGAGACCGCCTAAAGGCGATATGAAAAACATGCGCCCACCTGTAAAAGCAAAGAAAGGCACGCTTAAAAGACTTCTTTCTATGTTATTTAATGGAAATAAGAAATTATTATTCATTATTTTAGGTTGCCTTTTTATAAGCGCTGTTACAAGCGTTGCTTCTTCTTGGTTCTTAACTTGGCTTTCACACACAATAACCGATGCTTTAGCATTAATTGCTGGGGGCTATACGGCTTTAGAAGCTTATCAAAGCGTTTTTACTACCCTATTACAAATCTTTATAACTATGGGTGGCGTATATTTTATAAGCGTAAGCACTTCATTTATTTATACTCGCTTAATGGCAAAGCTTACACAACGCTATTTACATCAAATCCGTTCAGGCTTATTTGATAAAATGCAATCACTACCCGTTAAGTTCTTCGATACGCATAAAACGGGCGACATTATGTCAGTTTATACAAACGATACCGATTCTTTAAGAGAACTCGTTTCACAAAGTTTACCCCACCTTTGCACTTCTATCGTAAGTATCTTAACGTTACTTATCACTATGTCTATATACAGCATTTGGTTATCATTAGTTGTATATGCTTTTGTATTTATAATGCTTAAAGTGACCAAAAAAGTTGGCGGTGGTTCTGCAAAATACTTTATGCAAGCACAACAAACTCTTGGTAACCTTGAAGGTTATATGGAAGAAATGATGCAAGGTAGCAAAGTTGTTAAGGTTTTCTGCCACGAAGAAGAATCTAAAAAACTCTTTGACGAAAAGAACGACATGCACGGCGAAATGTCTACCAAAGCGCATACCTTTGCAAATATTTTAATGCCTATTATGGGTAATCTTGGCAATGCGCTTTACGTTATGGTTGCATTTATCGGTGGTCTTTTAGTAGCGTTTGGTGTGCAAAACCTTACAATTACAGGTTTTGAGCCTTTAACTGATGCACAAGGTATAACTTCGTTTATTATTACGATAATGGCTTTCTTACCTATTAGTAAACAATTTACAAGTAACGTTGCGCAAAGTTCACAACAAATTAATGCTATCGTTATGGGATTAGCGGGTGCTTCACGTATATTTGAACTTATGGACCAAGTTCCCGAAGAAGATAACGGATACGTAACACTAGTTCGTTGCAATATTGATGAAGATGGAAACATTACCGAAACTACGGAGCGAACCGGCAAATGGGCTTGGAAACACCCCCACTCTGCTGACGGCACTATAACTTATACTGAACTAAAAGGCGACATTCAATTATTTGACGTTGACTTTGGTTATAATCCAGATAGAATTGTTCTTCACGAAGTTTCGCTCTATGCTCACCCCGGTCAAAAAATCGCGTTCGTTGGTGCAACTGGTGCAGGCAAAACAACCATTACCAACCTTATCAATAGATTTTACGATATAGCGGATGGTAAAATTCGCTACGACGGAATTAACATCAATAAAATTAAAAAGAGTGATTTAAGACGCTCTTTAGGTATGGTATTACAAGATACTAACCTATTCACCGGAACGGTTATGGAAAACATACGTTACGGCAGATTAGACGCTACTGATGAAGAATGTATTGAAGCAGCAAAACTCGCCTACGCAGATGATTTTATCCGTCGCTTACCCGATGGATACAATACAATGTTAACAGCAGACGGTGCTAACCTTTCACAAGGTCAAAGACAACTTTTATCTATAGCAAGGGCGGCGGTTAAAGATGCACCCGTTATGATTTTAGATGAAGCAACCTCTTCAATCGATACTAGAACGGAAGCGTTAGTTCAAAAAGGAACTGATAGACTTATGGAAGGCAGAACGGTTTTCGTTATCGCTCATAGATTATCAACAGTTCAAAATTCTGACGTTATAATGGTTCTAGAAGAAGGTAGAATTATTGAAAGAGGCTCACACGAGCAACTTATCGCAGAAAAAGGCAAATATTATCAATTATACACAGGGGCGTTCGAGTTAGAATGATATGCAACCTCTGCCCCAACAATTGCAACGTTAATCGCCAAACTGAAGTTGGACTTTGTGGTGTTAGCGATAAAATTAAAATTGCAAAATATTATCTTCACCCCTATGAAGAACCTTGTTTAACGGGTAAAAACGGCTCTGGAACGATTTTCTTTTGCGGATGTTCATTAGGTTGTGTGTTCTGCCAAAATTACGATTTATCAAGGAATAATCGTGGCAAAGAAATATCTACAAATCAACTTGCGGATATTTTTCGTGAACTTGAAGATTTAGGTGCAAGCAACGTTAATTTAGTTACGCCAACCCATTATTCAGACAAGATTATACAAGCGTTAGATATATATAAGCCGAATATCCCCGTAGTTTATAACACTCATGGTTATGAAAAACCCGAAATAATTAAACAATTATTTAATTACGTAGATGTTTTCTTACCTGACTTAAAATACTTCTCCCCCGCTATTTCAAAAAGATATACTGGAAAAGAAGATTATTTTGAAAAAGCCACTCAAGCAATAGATATTATGATGAATAAACCAATCGTGTTTGATGAAAATGGTTTAATGAAGAGTGGAACGATAGTAAGACATTTGGTTTTACCGCAAAATACAGGTGATAGCAAAAAGATTTTAGACTGGTTTTCTGATAAAAAAGAAAAAGCATATATCAACGTTATGAGCCAATATACGCCGTTTGGAGATTTAGAAAAATTCCCCGAACTACAAAGAACTCTTACCAAAAGAGAATACGACTCGGTTATTGATTATGCAATATCACTTGGCATAGAAAACATGTATTTCCAAGATTTTTTAAGCCAAAATAAGTCTTATATACCTAAATGGGATTATTAAAAAGGTTGTACCTAATCGGTACAACCTTTTTTATTGAAATTCTTTTATTCCGTCTTTTATTAGTTTATGAGCAAAAACTATCATCTCTTCTTTACTCATTTCATCTTTTCTCTTATGCCAAACTCTAAACATTTTCATTAGCCCAGAAAAAACGAATTCAACAACCATTTCAATTTTAAATTCATCTTCGTTACTTTTTAAAACTTTTGATAAAATATTTTCTTTAATTTTATCCTTAATATTTCTAAATAAAAATCTATAATTGTCTTCTATTAAAAGTTTTTCATAAAGTGCTGGCATTGTATCTATTAATTCCTGTAAACTGTTTAAGAACACTTTAAGTGAAAACGTTTCAACAAAAAATCCGTTTTTAAGCAATATTTTTTGAAACTTTTCCTCTGCACGCATTTCTAAATCGTAATACAAATCGTCTATTGATTGAAAATGCAAATAAAAAGTTTTCCTATTTATCCCTGCCCTTGCCGTTAATTCTTGCACGGTAAACTTTGCATCGTCCTGTTCAATTATTAACTGTGCAAAGGTAGAACGTATTAACGATAAAGTACGCTCTGTTCTTTTATCTGCCATATTGTACCCCACTTTGTTTATTTGTGTTTACTATTCAACACATTTCCCCTTTCTGTGGTCTTAATTTTTAAAAAATTAATTACCACGTGTGGTATAATTAATTTACAATATAAATACAGTTTTGTCAAGGGGTAATTTATGGATATATTTAATAAATGTTTTAATTATGATACTGTTGATAAAATAAAAGAAAAAGGGATTTACCCATATTTTCATACGCTTAATTCCGAACAAAACACAGTAGTGACTATGGAAGGCAAGCGCACGGTTATGCTTGGCTCTAATAATTATCTTGGTTTAACTTCTGATAAGAGAGTAAAAAAAGCCGCACTTAAAGCCATAAAACAGTATGGTACAGGTTGTTCTGGCAGTAGATTCCTTAACGGCACGTTAGATTCGCATATTGCATTAGAGAAGGAACTTGCAGAATTCTTAAATAAAGAAGAAGTTGTTACTTTTTCTACAGGTTTTCAATCAAATCTCGGTATCATTAGTAGCATTGTTGGACTAGGCGACTACGTGTTATGTGATAAAGAAAACCATGCAAGCATATATGATGGTTGTAAACTTTCCTACGGAAAAATGGTAAGATACAACCATTCTGATATGAATGATTTAGAAGACCGCTTAAAAGCACTTGATTTATCTAAAAGTGGAGTGCTTATAGTGACCGATGGTGTTTTTTCTATGGGTGGTGATATTGCAAAACTCCCCGAAATAGTAGAAATTGCAAAAAAATACGGCGCTAGAGTTATGGTTGACGATGCCCACGGCTTGGGTGTTTTAGGTAAACACGGAAGAGGTACTGCCGAATACTTCGATTTAGAAAATGAAGTTGATATTTATATGGGTACTTTCTCCAAATCACTTGCTTCGCTTGGCGGTTATATGGCAAGCACAAAAGAAGTATGCAACTACGTTCGCCACAATTCACGCCCCTTTATTTTTAGTGCAAGCATTACCCCTGCTAGCGTAGCATCTGCAAGAGAATCGTTAAAAATTCTTAAAAACGAACCCGAACGTGTTGCTAGATTATTATCGGTTAGTGCTTATATGAGAAAATTACTTAAAGATTACGGCGTAAAAATTATTGATAGTGATACACCTATTATTCCAATATACGTTTATGAAGACGAAAAAGCCTTTATGGCTTGCAAATTATTGCTAGACCGTGGAGTTTACGTAAACCCCGTTATAAGCCCTGCAACCCCCAAAGGATTTGCGCTACTTAGAACTAGTTATACCGCAACCCATAATCTAAAGGACCTAGAATATTCGGCAAAACAAATTGCAGAAGTATTAAAAATCCTAGAAGTCATCTAGTGTAATTTTATAAAAAAAGGACAACGATTATCGTTGTCCTTTTTATTTTACTTTTATTATTTTACCACTTCGTCTTTATATCTTCTAAAGTTACCGTAAACGCCGTTTACGTCTGAATAATATACGAACGTGTTAGGATATTTCTTTATAACTCTTATAAAGTCAGCCATTTGATATACGTTTAATATACATAGTATAACCGAATTGTCTTCACCCGTATATAAGCCTTTACTTTGAAGTAAGGTTGCACCGTGGCGAAGATTTACTACTAAGTCTTCCCTTATTTCTTCTGGATGCTTGGTTACTATTTTAACTTCCACAGCCTTTCTTGAATCAACTAATAATAATGCGGTCACACGTTCAGAGAAGAACATTGATACTAAACCTAACAATATACTATTTACGTCTTTATAAACAAAATAAGACGTGCCAATTAAAACCAAACAAAGATAGGTTATAAGTCTTTCTATATTAACGTGTTGGGCTTTTCCTTGAATTGCCCTAGCAATAATATCAACCCCACCCGTTGAAGAACCAATTTTAAGCATTAATCCCGATCTTGCACCAAGCATAATACCCGCAAATACTGCTGCTAATAATCTATTGTATTCCCCAGCATCATAAATTGGAAAATTAATCGCTTCAAGTAAAATTAAAACTAGTGATGATAAAAGCGTGAAAAAGACGGTATATATTATGTATTTTTTATCAAGTTTTATTAGTGCATATATAACAAGCGGTAAATTGAGTAATAAGTTTATATAGCCTGGGTTTACCATGGGTAAATAATAGTATATAAGCGTTACCGCCGCTTCCAAACCTAACGGCACGAAGTTAGATGGATAAACAAAAGAGTGTAATGCGATTGATGAAATAAACGCAGCAATTATAGTTGTTAAAATACTTTTAACAACCC
>JAZRHN010000063.1:0-3366 GCA_045644785.1 Christensenellaceae bacterium | reverse complement strand
TTATCCGAAAGTTTACCATCACTAATAAAGTGATTATAAGTAGATGCGTGGCTATCTATAACCATTTGGGTTAACTCTTCAGCATCTATACCACTATAACGCTTACTAACGTCTATATTATAAGCGCCGTTGTTGCAAGTTGCTAACATTTGCAACTGGTTAGGATTTTCTTTGCTACCTTTATAGTACCAAGATGCTAAAACGTTTCCGTTGCCATTTTTATATAATCTGCATTCTGCACCTGCACGATAAGCAACGTCTGAATCGCCCGTGCAATCGATGACCGACTTAAATGCATAGGCAAATCTACCACTTTTGTTTTCAACAATAACGTGGGTTAACTTTTTACCTAATGTTTTAACGTCAACAACGTCCGTTCCGTAAAGGATTTCAACGCCTTCTTTAAGTAAAAGCTTTTCCATTTTAATAGCCATAAGTGAAGCGTTAAAAATAAGTCTTGCACGCTCCTCTTCACAAGTGGCTTTTCTTTTTTCTTTAGGAACTCTTTTACCTGAAAAGTAATCTATCCAAGACTTAGAAAAATCTACTTCAGCCCCGTCTTCACGAGAAAGTAAAATTAATTCTTCGCCAATCCCTTTAATTAAATGATTGCCGTTACCATCACAAATAGGCAAATAAATGGTTACAAGGCCTGCTGTTGCAAGCCCACCAAGCATATAACTTCTTTCAATAAGCAATACGCTTGCGCCCTGTCTTTTTGCAGAAAGTGCTGCCGAAACACCGGCAAAACCACCACCGCAAACAACTACGTCATAACAACCTTTTACTTGTGTTTTCCTACTTTTTTCAGTAATCATTTTAGAATACCATACTTCCATCTTCAATATCGCTTTCAGGTGTTAAGAAAGCAATATCTCCATCTGCATTTTCTGCACAAACTATCATACCTTGTGATTCAATTCCACAAAGTTTTGCAGGTTTAAGATTGGTTATCATAGTAAGTTTTTTACCTACTAAATATTCAGGGGTATACTTAAATGCTATACCTGAAACAACCGTTCTGGTTTCATCGCCAAGTTTTACGGTAAGTTTTAACAACTTTTTGCTCTTTTCCACCTTTTCACACGCAATAACCGTTGCAACTTTAAGTTCTACTTTTGCAAAATCTTCAATGCTGATTTGTTCTTTTGCAGTATGGTCGTGCGCAGGCTTGGGTGCAGGAGCAGTCTTATTCTTTTCTTCTTGCATTTTTTCTACCTTTGCCATAACTTCCTTAGCATCTAATCTTTGGAATAACACTTCTATACTTTCTTTTACGTTAGTTTTGGGTGTTAAACCAAATTCTTTTAACGTTTCAAATGAACGTAATTGTAAACCAAAATAACTAATAGCCTTATTAGCAGTATCGTTCATAAACGGTGCTAATAATGATAAGCCAATGGAAATAGTTTCAGTAAGATTATATAAAACGGTTGCAAGCCTATCCTTATCATCTTCTGATTTTGCTAAAATCCATGGCGTTGTTTCATCTATATACTTATTTGCTCTTCTAAACACGTTAAATATTTCTTCTAACGCATCTGAAACTTTATAGTCTTCCATTTTAGTGCAAACTTTATCGTATGCACCGGTAACCACTGCCTTTAAGTCGTTATCCACGTCAGCAGTTACGCCTTTATTTTCTACTACGCCACCGAAATACTTATTGCTCATAGCAACCGTTCTTGAAACTAAGTTACCTAAAACGTTTGCAAGGTCTGCATTGATTTTTTCAATCATACTTTCCCAAGAAATAAGCCCGTCGTTATCTTGTGGCATTGCAGTTAATACGTAATATCTTACAGCATCTTTACCAAAGAAAGACACTAAATCATCTGCATATAAAACGTTGCCTTTACTTTTACTCATTTTACCGCCGTCTTGAAGCAACCAGCCGTGGCCGTAAACTCTTTTAGGAAGTGGTAAATCTAACGCCATTAAGAAAATGGGCCAGTAAATAGTATGGAATCTTATAATATCCTTACCGATTACGTGAACGTCTGCAGGCCAAAGTTTTTTAAATTGGTCGGTGTTATTTCCATCAACGTCATAGCCGATACCAGTAATGTAGTTAGAAAGAGCATCAAGCCAAACGTAAACAACGTGTTTAGGGTCAAAATCTACGGGGATACCCCATGTAAATGAACATCTTGAAACGCATAAGTCTTGAAGTCCGGGTTTTAAGAAGTTATTTACCATTTCGTTCTTTCTTGAAACAGGCGTGATAAATTCTGGATGGTCGTTATAATATTGCATTAATCTATCAGCATATTTACTCATCTTAAAGAAATATGCTTCTTCTTTAGACCTTACAACGTCCCTTTCGCAATCGGGGCACTTGCCGTCTTTAAGTTGGCTTTCGGTATAGAACGCTTCACATTCCTTACAATACCAACCTTCATAAGCGCCTTTATATATGTCGCCTTGGCTGTAGAGTTTATTAAAAATCTTTTGGATTTGTAATTCGTGGTCCTTATCGGTAGTTCTTATAAACTTATCGTAAGAAACGCCCATTAAATCCCAAATATCCTTAACTTCACCCGCCACTTTATCAACGAGTTCCTTAGGAGTTTTACCAAGCGATTTTGCTTTATCTTCTATTTTTTGGCCGTGCTCATCCGTTCCCGTTTGAAAGAAAACGTCATAACCGTCTGCACGCTTAAATCTTGCTATGCTATCTGCTAAAATAGCTTCATAAGTATTGCCAATGTGTGGTTTAGAAGACGTGTATGCTATCGCTGTTGTAATATAATATTTATCTTTCATGATATGCCCCTATAATAATCTTTCAATTATACATTTTACCACAATTTTTTTTCATATTCAACCATTATTTATCATAAAGTTTAACTATGAACGCAATTTTCGGTTTTACCCTTTTAATATGCACAGCAGTTTTAGTTGTGGTTAATCCAGACGGGGTTTTAACTTCCTTTTTAGCAGGCGGACAAAATGCCCTAGATTTAACCATTAAACTTGCCGTAATTTACGCGGTTTGGCTAGGCGTTTTTGAAATTATGGAAAAGTCTAACCTATCTAATAAAATCGCAAAATTATTACGCCCTATAAACAAATTTCTATTTGGTAAATTACCAGAAAAAGCCAACGATTTTATGTCGCTTAATATTTCGGCGAATATTTTAGGTATGAGCGGTGCTACTACACCTATGGGAATAAAGTCTATTATGGAACTTGAAAAACACCCCAACACCAATTACGCTATTTGTATGTTTTTCGTTATAAACGCTACTAGCGTGCAAGTTATTCCGTCATCAGTTTTAGCACTCCGCTCTAACCTTGGTTCTCTTAATCCCTCGGATATAATACTCCCTACTATTTTAGCCACGCTTCTTTCTAGTATTATAG
>JAZRHN010000062.1:0-12253 GCA_045644785.1 Christensenellaceae bacterium | reverse complement strand
TAGGAATTTCAAGAACGTCTAAACCATAAATTGCTCTGAATTCCTCTTCTTCTGATTTTGCAGTACCAGTCATACCTGATAACTTTTTATAAATTCTAAAATAGTTTTGGAAGGTAATGATTGCATAGGTTTTATTTTCATTTCTTACCTTTACGCCTTCTTTTGCTTCAATTGCTTGGTGGAGGCCATCACTATATCTTCTACCAATCATTAAACGACCGGTAAATTCATCAACGATTAAAACTTCCCCATCAGAAACAACGTAGTCGTTATCGCGCTTAAAGATATAGTTTGCTTTAAGTGCTTGTTGAATATGATGTGAAAGTGATGCATTTTCAATATCAGAGAAACTATTAAGACCGAAGAATGATTCTGCCTTTTTTGCACCTTGTTCAGTAATTTGAACTGATTTTTCTTTAATATCTACAGTAAAATCTTGGTCAATCTTTAATGATTTAACAAACTTATTAGCGGTCACGTATCTTTCACTTGATTCGCCACCCTTACCTGAAATAATTAAAGGAGTTCTTGCTTCGTCAATTAAGATTGAGTCAACTTCATCGACAATTGCAAAGTTTAAGGGACGTTGAACCATTTGTTCTAAACGGCTTTTAAGATTGTCTCTTAAATAATCGAAGCCCATTTCATTATTAGTTCCATAAGTAATGTCGGCATTATAAGCCTTTTTCTTTTGTTCGTCTTGCATTCCTGAAACTGCAACGCCAACAGTAAGACCCATAAACTTATAAACTTTACCCATCCATTCTGCGTCACGCGCAGCAAGGTAATCGTTTACGGTTACAACGTGAACACCTAAACCAGAAAGTGCGTTAAGGTATGCAGGCAAGGTTGCAACCAAGGTTTTACCTTCACCAGTTCTCATTTCGGCAACTCTGCCTTGGTGTAAACATATACCACCGATGATTTGCACCTTATAGTGCTTCATACCTAAAACTCTGTATGCCGCTTCTCTCATAGTTGCAAAAGCATCTACTAAAATATCATCTAAAGTTTCACCCTTACTTAATCTTTCTTTTAAAACTTTAGTTTGATTTTGCAATTCTTCATCAGTCATTGCACTGTATTTAGCGTCTTGTGCTAATACTTTATCTGCTAAAGCGTCTAATTTTCTAAGATTTTTTCTACCTTCTCCACCGAGAATGTACCTGAATAAGCCCATTACTTATCTCCTTAATACGTTTAATACTTTTCTTTTGGAGCAACAGACGCTACGGTTAATAAATAAACAACGTCTGCTCCTGCCTTTTTTAATTTAATGGAAATGTTTTCTGTTGTTGCACCCGTTGTTGTAACGTCGTCAACAATAAGAATTTTCTTTCCCCTTACAGCCTTTTTATCTGTCACCTTAAAAGCATCTTCTAAATTCTTCAATCTTTCTGTTCGGTTTAGTTTTGCTTGACGTTTTGTTTCAGTTTTCTTTATCAAAACGTCAATTACCGGAACGTTAATAATTTCAGACAATTTTAAGGCAAGAATTTTTGATTGATTATATCCACGCTTACTTTCTGCCTTTTCCGTCATTGGGACAAAAACTAGTGCATCGGCATTAAAGTAGTTTTTAAAATAGATTAACGATAAATAACCCGCAAAATACTCAAGAATATATCGCTTGTTGTCGTATTTGGCGTTTTTTATGAGCATATTTATAGGCATATCGTAATTAAACGCACTTCTACACTTATCTAGAGAAGTTAATTTCCCTTTACAAGTTGAACAATAATTTGAACCTACGCTTAACTTTCTACCACAATGGTCACAAATCGCCTTATCGTTATACGGCAACTTATTTTTGCAATCTTCACAAAAATATGCTTCGTTAAAAATCTCTTTTCCGCACCAATTACATTTCCATTTAGGGTTAAATAAATAACTCTTGAAAAAGGCGTGAATACGGTCAATAATTTTCATAAAATTATAAATATTTCTTCAAATCTTCAACCTTATCCGTTTGTTCCCAAGCAAAATCAGAATTACCGAAATGTCCGTATGCTGCAGTCTTGAGATATACGGGAGTTTGAAGATTAAATTTATCAATAATTGCAGAAGGTCTTAAATCGAATTCGTTTACGATAATATCTGCAATTTTGTCATCATTAAGTTTACCTGTTCCAAAAGTTGAAACTCTTACAGATACAGGTTTTGCAACGCCTATTGCATAAGCAACTTGTATTTGACATTCGTCAGCAAGCCCAGAAGCAACAACGTTTTTAGCAATATATCTTGCCATATAAGTTGCTGAACGGTCAACTTTAGTGGGGTCTTTACCAGAAAAAGCACCACCACCGTGCGGACATTTCCCGCCATAGGTATCAACAATGATTTTTCTTCCCGTTAAGCCAGAATCCCCTGCAGGACCACCTATTTCAAACCTACCAGTAGGATTGATATAATACTTGGTGTTTTCATCTAAATATTCTTTAGGTAAAACGGTGTCTATTACTTCTCTCTTTAAATCTTCACGGAGTTGATTAGTAGAAATTTCCCCGTCGTGTTGAGTTGAAAGAACAACCGCTTCTATACGTTTAGGCTTTGAACCTTCATATTCAACGGTAACTTGACCTTTCCCGTCGGGACGTAAATAGGTTAATTTGCCTAATTTTCTTGTTTCTTCCAACTTTTTACATAATTTGTGTGAAAGCATAATAGGAAGGGGCATTAATTCTTCCGTTTCCTTGCACGCATAACCAAACATAATGCCTTGGCCACCTGCGCCGATTTTATCATATTTATCGCCAGAAACTGATTCGGTAGAATTATCTACACCAAGTGCTATATCAGGGCTTTGCGTGTTAAGTTTAACTAAAATTTTAACACTCTTATCTGAAAAACCTAATTTTTTATCAGAATATCCAATATTTTTAATTACGTCTTTTGCAATTTTCTTAACGTCAACTTTTGCAGTTGAAGTGATTTCCCCCGTAATAAATAAGAAATCTTTGGTTGCCATACATTCGCAAGCAACTCTAGATAACGGGTCTTTTGCAACGTAAGCATCAAGTATTGCGTCTGATATTTGGTCGCATACTTTATCAGGGTGTCCGTTCGTTACACTTTCGCTAGTAAAAAAATTCTTCATAATTTATCCTTAAATTTATTGGTATAAACAACGTTAAAGAGAAGACATACTAAACGCCTTCTCTCTAACATACAACGTTTCTTATTTTATTTTTTGCCAAATAACTTCTTCATAAAAGCAGGTAATTCTCTGCCTTTAGGTTCTTCTTCAGCAACAACGTCTACCGCTTCTTCAACAGGTTGAGGTTCTTCCTTTTGTTCAATAGGTTGCTCACTTAATTTTCTTTCCATTTCTCTGATTAGTGGCGGAACGTTATCTTCTTCCTTTTCTTCTTTCACTTGTGGAGCAAATGAAATCGCGGGCTTAATTTCTGAAACTTCAATCTTTTCTTCTACAGGTGCAGGAGCAAAACCAGTAGCGATAATGGTAATCTTAATTTCATCAGTAATATTTTCATCAATGGTTTCACCGAAAATAATATTTGCTTGTGCATCAATTATTCCTTGAACTAATTGTGCAGCCTCATTAACTTCTGAAAGCAATAAATCTTTACCACCGGTAACGTTAAGAATAACTGATTTAGCACCTTCAATAGTAGTTTCAAGTAAAGGACTAGACACGGCTTGTCTTACGGCTTCTATTACCCTATTTTCGCCTTTCGCTTTACCAATACCCATATGGGCTAAACCTTGATTTCTCATTACGGTATCAACGTCTGCAAAGTCTAGGTTAATAAGTGAAGGTGTTGCAATTAAATCAACGATACCTATAATACCTTGCTTTAACATATCGTCTGCATACTTAAACGCTTCTAATACGCCCGTTTGTGCGGGTAAGAATTGTAATAATCTATCGTTAGGAATAACAACTAAAGTGTCAACGTATTTTCTTAAATTTGCAAGACCTTTATTAGCGTTTGCATTTCTAACCTTGCCTTCAAACGAGAAAGGTTTTGTAACTACCGCAACGGTTAAGATACCCATTTCTCTTGCAATTCTAGCAATAACAGAAGCAGCACCCGTTCCTGTTCCGCCGCCCATACCTGCTGCAATAAACAAAAGGTCTGTTCCTTCTAAAATTTGTGCAATTTCTGCTTTAGATTCTTCAGCAGCCGCTTCACCTACGTCAGGATTACTACCGGCACCAAGACCTTTAGTTAACATTGCACCGATTTGTAAACGGTTGTCCGCTTTTGATAAAAGTAAAGCTTGATTATCAGTGTTAACAGCAATAAATTCTGCACTGCTTACGTTAGAATCAATCATACTATTGATGGCGTTACATCCGCCACCGCCTACGCCTACTACCTTAATTACTGCTGAACACATAAAATTTTGTTGACCAAACATTTTTTCCTCCGAATTATCTTTATATTAATTATTTTGTAAAGACGAAATTTCGCCTATTGTTGTTCTGAAGCCAAATCTAAAAGTGATAAAAGTGATGAGTCTGAAGGGTTGTCCATTAACGGAACTCTCGGTGCAATTATTTCTGTGTGCACACCGATTCTTCCAGACAAATGTTCTTTAGCACCCCTTAGGTGAGTTATACCACCACCCGTTATAAGCAACGGTACGTATTCGGGTATATTAAACCCAGAATTTTCTTGACACTCGGCAACGTTTTCACAAAGCACATCTAAACTACTTTTTACTATCGCTTTAACTTCTTCTGAATTATAATATTCGCCGTTATCAAGGCTAATTAAATCCACACCGCTTACAGGAGTTCTACACAAATTAACTTTTCTCTTTAACTCTTCAGCGTCCTTAAATTCTATATCTAATTTTTCCGTTATTGCAGCAGTAATATATCCACCGCCATAACCAAAAGTGTTTTGATATAGCATTCCATCGCCTTGAATAAGTGAAAAAGTTGTAGTAATATAACCAACGTCCAAAATCATAGCAATTCTATCTCTTTCTTCTGCTTCTAAAAGATACATTGCTTCTGCAAGTGGTGTTGAAACTAATTCTACGTTACGGATTCCCGAAGCCTCTAAAACAGGTTTAACTATATCGATAAAATATCTAGTACATAAAACGAAAGACAATTTACCTTTAAGAATTTCACTATATGAACCTACGGGATAAGAGAGTCTTCTATAATCATCAAGTTCATAAACAATAGCCGAACGATTGATTAATTTATATTTTGTAGATTTCATTACGAATGCAGACTCATAAAGATTATTTATATCATTTTCATCAATTTTTTTCTTTTTTGAAAAGGATATTTGAGAATCTTTAACAAACACTCTCGTAAACTCTCCAGGAACGCCAACAAAAACGTCATTTAAATTTCCTCTGCACGATTTTTTTAAAAAATCAGCGCAAGAAGAAAGCACTCCTTTCAATTCAGTTACGTTAAAAAACTCACCATCACTAAAGCCATCGAAAGCAAATGATTTTCTAGCCTTAATGATAAACGTTTTGTTTACACCCCTTTCCCCGACAACCGCTTCTATTTTAGAAGAGCCTATATCGAGAACGGCAACTGATTTCTTATGCATTTCTTTTCCCCTGCTTTTGTTACTTAGACGTCCAAATTACACGTATTTGACCGCCATCTTCTTTGTAAACGGATATCTTATCAAAAGTCTTTTGATAATCGTCCGCTTGCGTATCATAAACGTTGTATGCGTTTACAATTTTATCAACACCGTCGTTCACTGCATCTACAACTTCAATGGAAACGCCTGAATAAGTATTAAAAATAGCGTCCTTTTTCATTGTTGCACTAACAACGGAAATAGATTCAATACAATCGGTTAGATTTATTGCTTTTGCCATATCAAATACAGAATAAACAAACTCATCGTCAGACGTTTCTAATTTGTATCCTAGTTGACTTTTGACAACGTTAATACCATCTAAATCAATACTTACAACGTCACGGTCAATTTGTTCTTCTGAAATATTCTTAATACAAATACCGTTTTCATCAACCAAAACAACGCCACCATCAATAGCAATCGCAAAAACACCCCTACGCTCCCTAACTTCTACCTTTAAGACGTTAGGATAAGATTTTTCTACCTTGGAAATATAGTAATCTGGAAATTGTTCAGCAGAAAAACCTACTTCATCAAGGTTTAAGAATAAGAGATTTTTTCCTTCAAAACGAGCGAGACTTTGCTCAATCTCCGCAACGTTACCACTATTTGAATAAAAAGTTATATCTACGCTGTTAATAGAAAAAACGACGAACGCAGAAAGAACGGTCGCAATAAAAAACGCCGTGGCTATCAATATCGTGTATAACTTTCCTTTTTTCATACGTAAACCCTTTTGTTATTCTCCCCGAACTTCCGCCCCGAGAGCAACTAACTTTTTATCTATATCTAAATATCCGCGCTCAACGTAATTCATTCCACATACGGTTGTTTGACCTTGAGCACACAACCCCGCTAAAATAAGAGCAGCGCCACACCTTAAATCGTGTGCATAAACTTTTGCCCCATTTAGTTGGGAGCCATTTACAACTATTCGTCTGCCGTCAACCCTTATATCAGCACCCATCTTTTTAAGTTCAGGCACGTGACCAAACCGCATTTCAAAAACGTTCTCTTTAATAACAGACTTTCCTTGCACCATACAACATAGCGCCGTCATTTGCGGTTGCATATCGGTTGGAAAAGCAGGATACGGACCAGTCCGAATATCATACGTATTTAAACTACCCCGACTTTTCACATATATTATATCATTACTTTGTATATAATTACAAGTATTATTGCAAATTTTACCTATAAAAGAAGAAATTATTTTTTGATTTACGTTAGATAATTCTATTTCACCACCCGTTATAAGCGAAGCGACAATAAAAGTCCCTGCTTCTATTCTATCAAAAACTGGTAAATATTCAACCCCTCTTAATTTTGCAACACCTTCTATGGTAATAATCTCTGTTCCTGCGCCTTTAATTTTAGCACCACACATATTTAAAAATCGTGCCAAATCAACTATTTCAGGTTCTCTTGCACAGTTAATAACAGTAACAACACCTTTACCTTTAACACTTGCTAATATAATATTTTCTGTAGCACCAACCGATGGAAAATCAAGCCTAACGGTTCCATCGTGCATTTTGTCTGCACTACAAATAAAACCACAATCTACGTCTGTTATTTCGACCCCTAATAATTTAAGGATTTCAATATGTAAATTTATAGGTCTTGCACCTATTTTACACCCACCAGGATAAGGCATTTCCGCCTTACCTACCGCAGACAATAGCGCCCCCGTAAGTAAAACGGACGACCTAAGCAATGCACCTAATTCACTATCTACACTACACTTATTAACCCTGCCGGAAACCATAAGGTCATCGCCAATAAATTTTACGGAAAGACCAAGATTTTCAAGTATCTTTATCATATTTAATACGTCGGATATTTTAGGACAATTTTTAATTAAAGTTTGCCCATTATCTATCAGAACAGTTGCTGCTAAAATAGGCAAAACGGAGTTTTTGGCACTTTCAATTCTAATTTTTCCACTTAATTTTTTCCCGCCGTTAATAATTAGTTTTTCCATAAAACACTCCCCATATTTAATACATTATCTTATGGAAAATTTTGTTAAAAGGTTAATCTATTTTTCTTTGAAATATTATACAACACCCCCATTTCCGTCATAAATATTATTATTGACGTATTTCCACTTGAAACGAGTGGCAATGGTAACCCAGTAGGCGGAATACTACCCGTTACAACTAAAGCATTAACTAACACTTGAATGCCAAATATCATAGTAACACCCATTGCAAGCATAAATCCGAAAACGTCTTTAGATTCTTTAGCAATTTTTATGCCACGATATATGATAAATCCCAGCAATAAAAAGAATAAAAATAGCCCTACAAACCCAATTTCTTCACCTATTATAGAAAGAATAAAATCAGATTCAGAAAAGGGCAAGAAAGCGTATTTTTGCCGTGAATTAAATAGCCCAACACCAAACCAACCGCCAGAACCTAACGCATATAGCGATTGCAATAATTGATACCCCTCACCTTTAGGATTAGACCAAGGATTAAGAAACGCCGAAAGCCTCTTTAATCTATAAGGCTCCATAAAAATAAGTGCTATGCCCACAATTATAGCAGGAACTATCATCATTATGAATATTTTAATTTTTACACCTGCTAAAAATAAAATTGTAAGTAAAAGAAGTGCAATGCAAACGGTAATGGACATATTAGGCTCTAAAATTACCAATAAACAAATTATTCCACCATAAGCAAGAACGGGTAAAATGCCAATCAAACTATTTGCTTTTTCTGGATTTTTAGAAAAATATGTAGCAGAAAAAAGAATAAGTGCAAATTTAGCAATTTCAGAAGGCTGTAGCGTGATAAAACCTAGATTTATCCAGCGTTTTGCACCATAGTTCTCTACCCCTATTACAGGTATAAAAACTAAAATTAAAAGGATTGGTGTAACAATTGAAAGTGGAAGAGTTATTTTTTTTAATTTTCTATAATCATAACACCCTATACACACCATCGAAATCGTGCCTAATACTATACCAATTAGTTGTTTTTTTACGAAAAAAAAGGCGTCGTTATAAGTTGCCAACGCCGAATAATTACTCGCTGAATAAATAAATACAGTTCCAACTAAAGAAAGTGTTATAACCGCTAATAATAAGGACACATCTCCGTGCCCTTTTTTTGTTTCAATTTCTTTTATCAAATCAAACTCTCCACTAAAGAATAAAAATGCAATCCCCTTTCTTCATACCCATTAAACCTATCGAAACTAGCGCAAGCAGGACTTAATAACACACAATCCCCTTCTTCCGCAATCTTACATGCTATTTTAACGGCAAAATCAAAATCAGGAGTAACCGTAATATTCGTATAACCCACGTTGCCTGCCGCAGAAAGCATATTAAACCGAGAGGCACCCGTTATAACCACGTGCTTAACAATAGAAGTTTTTATTTCTTCGAAAAGTTTTTCGTAACTTTCACCTTTTTCGCTTCCACCCAAAATTAAAACGGTTGGTTTATCCATAGTCTTAATTGCACTTAATGCAGATGCCGTATTTGTTGATTTTGAATCGTTAATATACTTTATCCCATCTTTTTCAGCAACAGTTTGTATTCTATGCTCAACTCCCTTAAATTCCGTTAACCCTTGTTTTATTATAGCGTTTTCAACACCTAAAAGTTTAGCGCACACTATCGCAAACAATACGTTGTAATAATTATGCTCCCCTGTAAGTAGCACGTCTGTTTTAGATGCAATTTCTTCACCGAAAAAATAAAATTTATCATCATTAAAATAAGCACCGTCAATTATCTCTTTCGTTGATATAAAAACAGTTTTTGCCTTACAATCTTTAGCAAAGCCACGCACAATTTCATCATCGTAATTTAGAACAGCATATTCACTTTCCCTTTGGTTAGACATTATTCTCTTTTTAAGAAATATGTAATTATCCATCGAGTAATGTCTTTCTAAATGGTCAGGAGTAATATTTAACACGCAAGAAACGTGTGGTAAAAAATCGGCAATCGTTTCTAACTGAAAACTAGATACTTCCGCAACGCAAACGCTATCGCTTGATATTTCCGATATTTTTTGGGTAATCGGAACACCAACGTTTCCCACTAAACAACTCTTTAATTTCGCACTTTTTAATATGGCGTTTAGTAACGAACAAGTTGTTGTTTTTCCATTTGTTCCAGTAATCGCAACCGTGGTAGGATTAAAAACGGCGAACCCAAATTCAAGTTCACCCATAATGCGTTTATTAAGACTTTTTGCTTTAATTGCAACGGGGTGATTTATCGGCACCCCAGGGCTAATTATAACTATATCAACCTGTTCTAATATTAAGGCGATTTCATCTTCTTTTACGTTAATTGCCCCCTTTTTAAGCAAATCCCGTTTTGCATCTTCAATTTTGTCTGAAAATTTCTCTTCAAAAATATAACATTTAGCACCGTTATCTAAAAGAAAATTAGATGCAGAAAACCCACTTTTCGATACACCTAAAACCAAAAATTTTTGCGTTTTTATATACATATCTCACCTCATAAATAAGATATGATTGAAATAATACCCAATATGCACGTAATCAGTAGATAACAAAAGGAAATCTTGGCTTCAGAATACCCCTTCATTTGAAAATGATGATGGAGTGGTGCCATTAAAAAAACTCTTTGCTTGGTTCTCTTAAAATAAACAACTTGAATAATAACCGTTAAGCTAGAAATCAAAAACATAAAACCAATTATAGGAATAAATAGGCCATTACCAGAGAATAGGCTAATAGTTGCAATAAAACCACCTAGAGACAAAGAACCTGTATCACCCATAAAAACACTAGCCTTATGTGTATTGAATATTAAAAAACCTAACAATGCCCCAGCAAGGGTAAAACATAAAATTTCTATCGATAAATATTCTTCGGATAAAAAGTAGGTGGAAAAATAGAACTCTTTTTCAAGTGCAATTAAAACGGCAAGAAAAACAATATATGCTAAAGATACGTTGCCCGCAAGCCCGTCTAACCCATCGGTTAAGTTAACACTGTTAGTAACCGCTATTAAAACAATAGCAACGAAAGGAACGGTAAAATAACCGAAATCAATATGGTTTTTAGTAAATGGAATATAGAAAAAAGTAAGCCCATTTTTGTAAGCAAAAACTCCTGCAAAAATTGATATTATAACCTGAAAAATTATCTTTTGATAAGGTCTTAAACCCTGATTGTCAGCACGTTTTAACTTTAAAAAATCATCGATAAACCCAATAATGAGAAACGCTAGACCATAACTGACGGAAACGGTTGCGATTTTGCCTGAAAAGTCGCTTAAAAATCCAAATATTATTACGCTTGACAGTATAAAAAACAACCCACCTGAAGTTGGCGTTCCACTCTTGTCTTTATGCTCTTTAACATACTTTAAAATAGGTTGTCCCAACCTTGTTTTTTTGAAAAATAAAATGTGAAAATAACCTAAAACAATTGATAATAAACACGATAAAATTAAGGCAAAAAATAATACACGCATTTTATAATAAACCTAATATCCCCTTTACCGTATCTTTATCGTTATACAATTTTTTTATACCAAAAACTTCTTGATAATTTTCAGCACCTTTCCCTGCAATTAAAATCACGTCATCTCTTTGCGCCTTGTTTATTACATACTTAATTGCATCTTCTCTATTCTCAATTAAAACGTATTTATCAGAAACCCCTATTATACCTTTTTCTATTTGATATATAATTTCCATAGGTTCTTCATATCTAGGATTATCACTAGTTATAACTGTAAAATCTGCCAATTCCCCACTAATTTTACCCATTATTTCTCTCTTTTCTCTATCTCTATCTCCACCACAACCAAATAAACACACCAATCTGCCATTTCCAACAGCACGTAACGCATTTAACGACTTAATTAACCCATCAGGAGAATGTGCATAATCCACAAAAACCCTATAATCCCCTGAATAAATAAGTTCTAATCGTCCACTTATCCCTTTAATTGAAGTTAAACCATCTATAACCGTTTCTGTTTTAATACCAAAAAGTGCACTCACCGTTGATGCACATAATGCATTATAAACGTTAAATTTACCAATTAAATTCAATTTTACATCAAAAATTCTATCAAAAAGGTTAATTATGAACTCTACCCCCTCTTTTTTTTCATTAACTTCTATTGCAAACACGTCAGAGGGATTTTCAATTCCATAAGTGATTGTTTTTTCGTGAAGTTTTTCGATTTCTCTACACAATTCATCATCACTATTAGAAACTACACAATCAATATTATTTTCTCGGAACAATTTTAACTTTGCCTGTTTATATTTTTCCATTGTTTTGAAAAAATCTAAATGGTCTTGCGTAAAGTTTGTAAACGCAATAAACTCAAAATCTATTCCATATAACTTATCAAAGAAAACCGCATGCGCGGAAACTTCCATAATAACAACTTCTACCCCACATTCAACCATATCCGCAAATGTTTTATGCAAAATTAACGGGTCTGGCGTTGTCAAAGTTGCTTCAATAGGTTTATTATCATAAAAAATACCTAACGTTCCTATTAATCCACACTTATATCCTGCATACGTTAGAATTGAAGTTATAAAATGTGTGGTAGTCGTTTTTCCATTAGTTCCTGTAACACCGATAATACGTAATTTCTTATCGGCGTTACCATAAAAATTTGAAGCCACCATACTCAT
>JAZRHN010000061.1:0-8157 GCA_045644785.1 Christensenellaceae bacterium | reverse complement strand
AAGGTTTGCCAACGGGATTAATTTCTTCAATTCCTAGCGAACCCAACGCTTCACTAAACTTTTTGTTTAGCCCCCTAATACCTTCTTCAGTTTTAGGGTCTAACCCCATATTAACAGCCCAGTCTAAACTATCTCCGATAGGAAGCAATTTCTTAACCGCATCGAACGTGCCGTCCGTATATGCTTCTTGCCAGAGTTTAGCGTTACGCTTTTTATAGTTATCGAACTCTGCAACGTTACGCGTCCATTTATCTTTGTAGTCGGCAACTTCAGCCGTTAATTGTTCAATTTGTTTTTTTAGTTCGGCACTTGAAACTTTTTTTTCAGGTTTAACTGCCTTAGTATTTTCGTCCATTTTTTAATCCTTCTTTAACATATCTTCTAAAATTTTACCAACACCCTCTAAAACGGAAATAACCTTTTGGTAATCCATACGGAGTGGCCCGATAACGCCATACGTTCCTACTTTAACACCACTTGCCGAGTAAGTTGCGGTAACTAACGAGCAGTCGTTCGGCATATCCTTATCTTCGCCACCGATTTTGATGTTTATCTCTATATTATCGTTGTCGCTGGTAAGTAGGCCTGCTAACTTTTCCTTACTAGTGACTACTGATAAGAAGTTTTTCATCTTTTCAGAGTCGTTATTGTATTCGGGGTGATTTAATATCTTGCCCTCGCCCTCTAAAATAACTTTAGCGTTTCCGTTTTCAACATATTCCTCAATAGCACTCATAACCCTGTCGAATATATCGCGATAAACGTTAAATTCATCTTTAACGGAGTCGGCAACGCTTTTTAATTCACTTAACTGCTTGCCTACGGTAATCTTAGAAATAAGTTCAGAAGCTTCTGCAATTTGGCTATCCGTCATATCTTCAGGAATATCAATGAACTTATCTCTAATAAGTTTTCTCTCGGTTAAAATAAGAAGAAGTGCTTGCGTGGGTTTATAGCGGAAAATACTGATTTTAACAACTGTATCTGTGCCACCATCACCTGAAAAGCCAACCGAAGTATAATCGGTAAGTTCGCTGATAACCTTAACGGTGTTTTCAACAACGCTTTCAAGATTATCGGTGTGACTTTTAAACGCTTCTTTTATTTTACCTATTTCCTTGGTAGAAAGTTTACTTTTATCCATCAATTCGGAAATGTAAAGTTTATACGCTTCTACAGACGGAACTCTACCACTAGAAGTATGAAGTTGTGATAAATACCCCATTTCTTCAAGCCCAGCAAGTTCTGCCCTAACAGTAGCCGAACTAACGTCGCTTAAATACTTTTCGGTAATACTTTTACTAGAAACCGGTTGTGCCGTTGAAATATAATCGTCAACAACGCACTGAAGTATTTTCTTTTTTCTATCCGAAAGTTTCATACGTTTTCCTTTTGGCAATTAGCGAAGTTATTTGTTAGCACTCTTTCGTGTCAACTGCTAACTTTCGATTAGATTGTACTATTTAAAATGGTGTTTGTCAAGAGTTTTATGACAGGTTTTTAAAAAATAATTTTAAGCGTATCTACAAACAATAACTTGACTTAAATTAAGTAATAATGTAAAATAATTGCTAGTAATAAAAGAGGTGGATAAAATGGAACAAAAAAAGCCCACTGTAACAATGGAAAAGATAGTAAACCTTTGTAAAGGTAGAGGTATTATTTACCCCGGTAGTGAAATCTACGGTGGTATGGGTAATACTTGGGACTACGGCCCCGTAGGTGTAGAAGTAAAGAATAATATCAAGCGTGCTTGGTGGAAGCGTTTCGTTCAAGAAAGCGATAACACTTTTGGTGTAGATGCAGCAATTCTTATGAATCCTAGAGTATGGGATGCAAGTGGACACACGGCATCTTTCTCTGACCCTAAAATGGACTGTAAGGAATGTAAAAACCGTGTTAGGGCTGATAATCTTATTGAAAATCATAGTAAAGGTGCAGTTAATCCCGACGCTATGACGCAAGAAGAAATGCAAGACTATATCAACGAACACCAAGTTCATTGTCCCGTATGCGGAAAATTTAACTGGACGCCTATTAGAAACTTTAACCTTATGTTCTCTACCTCACGTGGGGTAACTGACGAATCGACTAATAACATTTATCTCCGTCCTGAAACGGCACAAGGCGAATTTGTAAACTTTACCAACGTTCAAAGAACCACCCGTGCAAAAGTTCCTTTTGGTATTGCACAAATCGGTAAAGCATTCAGAAACGAAATTACCCCCGGTAACTTTATTTTCAGAACTATCGAATTCGAACAAATGGAACTTCAATTCTTCTGTAAGGAAGGCACGGATATAGCGTATTACGAAGAATTTAAGAAAAAAGCATTTGACTTTTTAGTAGATTTAGGCTTTAATCCCGAACACTTAAGATATAAAGACCACGATAAACTCGCACACTACGCAAAAGCAGCGTGCGATATACAATACTTATTCCCAATCGGCTGGTCAGAACTTAACGGTATTCATAACAGAACTAATTACGACCTATCACGTCACGAAGAATATTCAGGCAAGAGTATGCAATATACCGACCCCGTTACTAACGAACGTTATACCCCTTATGACGTAGAATATTCAATCGGTGCTGATAGACTTATGCTTGCAGTTCTTTCTGAAGCGTATGAAGAACAACAATTAGACGGCGGTGATACCAGAGTAGTTATGCACTTCCACCCCGCCCTTGCAGCATATAAGTGTGCAGTTCTTCCTTTACAAAAGAACTTAGGCGACAAGGCTAAAGAAATTTATGCAAAATTAAAGAAGAACTTTATGTGCACTTATGATGAAGCAGGTTCTATCGGTAAACGTTATCGCCGTCAGGACGAAATCGGAACTCCTTTCTGCGTAACTATTGACTTTGAAACGTTAGAAAACGAGACCGTAACCGTTCGTGATAGAGATAGTATGGAACAAATCAGACTACCTATAAATGAACTTGCCGACTATATCGGAAATAAAATCAAATTTTAATTTAAGGTAAAAACAAAAAGACCACCAATGGTGGTCTTTTTTATTACCCGAGAAAAAAATTATTTTATAAATAACTGAAGCAACCTGAAACGGCGGGGGCTACAGGCACAGTCACATCGCCAACAGCGTTGCTCCTTTTTTATTTTATTAAAAACAACTCATCTTGTCAACTTTTTTCTTATTTTATGTTATTAAAATTTGTTTCGATATTTTTTGTTTATTTTTTTACTTTTTAACCTTTATATCCCCAAGTAACGGCTGCATTGCAACCAGATTTCCACGAACTACTCCAACCCGCTGGCTGACTTTCCGCTTCACAATATATATTTTTTAGTGAGGTACAATAATAGAACGCCTCATAACCTATCCAGGTTACACTATCGGGTATTACTACGCTTTGTAGTGAGTTGCAATTATAGAATGCAGAATTATCTATAATTTCTACGCCATCGGGAATTGTAATACTACCAAGCCTTACGCAACTAAAAAATAATCCGTTGCCTAAAATTTTTGTGGTGTTTTGTATTGTATAACTTGATAAATTTTTATTTGTAACGCTATACGCCATATAATAAGCATTTCCGTTTGCTTTAACGTAAGTTATATAATCTTTTTCAGTAAACAACTTACTACACCCACCAAACGCAGAACTACCTATACTTCTTACACTATTACCTATTGTTACGTTTGTTAAGTTTTCGCAATAAAAGAACGCATCTTCACCTATACTAGTTACGCTATCGGGTATTACTACGCTTTGTAGCGAGTCGCAATAAGCGAATGCATCTTCACCTATACTAGTTACGCTATCAGGTATTACTACGCTTTGTAGTGAGTCGCAAGAATAGAATACATAATCACCTATACCAGTTACGCTATTACCTATTTCTGCGCTTTGTAGTGAGTCGCAAGAATAGAATGCATAATCACCTATACTAGTTACGCTGTTACCTATTTCTACGCTTTGTAGTGAGTCGCAATCACGGAATGCACCATAACCTATACTAGTTACATTATCGGGTATTACTATTCTTTGTAGTGAGTCGCAAGAATAGAACGCAGAATCACCTATATATTCTACACTATTAGGGATAATAACAGAAGTAATATTTGTATTCTTAAATGCTTCGTTATAAATGGTTTTTACAGGGACACCTTGATAAGTGTTAGCAATGCAGACTACCTTATCCGTGCCATTATAGGCAATTACTTCTGCATAAGTGCCGTCTGCAGATTTATCATATACCACGCCAGAGGTAGAAACAAATGTATAATTACAAGTAGTGCAATAACTACCATTGCTTGTATGTTTTTCTTCGTTTACCTTACGGCCACAACTACATTCTTTCCAGTGCTTGCTTTCATTAGTTTTTGTAGTATAGGTATGCGCTACTTCATTTTTCTTTGCTCCGCAACTACATTCTTCCCAATGCTTGCTTTCATTAGTTTTTGTAGTAAAAGTATGGGCTTCTTCATTTTGTTTTTTGCGACATTCACATTCTTGCCAATGCTTGTATTCGTTAGATTTTGTAGTAAAAGTATGGGCTTCTTCATTTTGTATGCTACCACAACTACATTCTTTCCAATGCTTGCTTTCATTAGTTTTTGTATTATAATAGACATGTACTACTTCATTTTGCTTTGCTCCGCAACCACATTCTTGCCAATGCATGTATTCATTAGATTTTGTTATTGTATAACTATGTGTATGATTATTTTGAGATGGGTCATCCGTTGGGGTTTCCGAATTAAACCTTGTGTTTTCATTTTCATAAATTTTGCCGTTTTCAAATGTTACACTATCTATCCTATAATCAAAAGTTAAATCACTTTTACTTTTTCCTTTTAGCCAATTACTGCTACTTGTCGTATAAAAAGTAACGACAAAATTTTCACTATCTAAACTCTCTAAATAATATATAGAGCAAGTTACAGCCTGGGTAACACTTTGAGTTGTATCAGTAGCGTTTAATATTCTTATATCTAATTCTATATATTTAATATTTACTTTACCATTATTTGTTACTTTAAACGATAAGTCTACCCCACCATAATTATCAACCGTTATATCCGTAATATCAACAACCATTTTCTTATCATAATCGCCATAAGTATTATAATTAGCCTGCTTTACAGTAAAAACTATCGTGCAAATAAAGGCAACTACTAATAAAAGAATATTTAATTTTCTTATTGCCTTCATAATTTCACCCCTTCTTTAAGTTCTTCAGGTATTTCAATACCCTTTTTATTTAATAAGGCTATTAAGTCTTTCTTCTTTTGTATTTGTTTTCTAGCGTAAATTTCTTTTGAAATTTTAGACTTTACAACACAGTTTACTATAAACGTCGCTAACGCTATCGACATAAACGTTATCTTTAACGCTATCGGGAATAGTATTGCTGATAATATTGCAAATAAAAGAGTGCAAAACGTTGCTATATTAAAGATTTTTACTGTTTTTTGATTTTCTATCTCTTTTTCATTTTCTTTTGCAGCAGAAGGCGTTGTGTATTGTATTTTAGATTCCTTTACAGTATGTGCGCCTACATTATATTTATTATCTTTATACGTATAATCAAATAAATATCTCGGTGCTACGTGACTTTCTATTGTAGTTAAATCAACTATACCGCTACTTGTAAAATCTTTATTATGGTCACCAGGTAATGAATATCTACAATGAGCGGACGCAGAACTTTCTATGCTCCATTTTAAATCTTCTACCGAATTTCCTGTCGGTGGTAGCGGTGCAGGCGATTTACTAGTATTTGTATCATATTCTATAGCCTTATCTACGCAACGTGTAAAATAATCAAATTTATCCGTTCCCTCTTGCCCATCATTATTTACTGTTCCGGTATGATTACCCTTATACGTTGAACTAAATGGTTGCCAATCGGTTACGGTTCGTGTTTTTTTAACGTTTTCGTAATATGCTCGCCCGTCTTTATATTTTTTTTCTTTTTCGTAATATTCTTCCTTTCTATCATATCCTATCGTTGCAGAATAACTCATATCTACGTTACCAGAAGCAGATAGATATTGACAGTATATAGTCTTTATCGGTTCAAATTCTCCTGCAATAAAAATATCATCAGGAGTGTTCTTCTCTTGCGCTATTTGCATAAGTGCTTCTGCAAAAAATTCTTCCTGTTTCATTTCTATCGGCAATTCAAAAAAACCTAAAGGTACTTCACCATAACTATCAACCATTTGAATATTTACGTTGTTAGTTATAATATTAGTTTCCTTTGGGGTATTTATAACAATTTGCGTGCCACAATTTTTACATTTGCCCATATCTTCCGATATAAGTTCAATGTCATTAGAACCGCATTGTGTACAAATTATGGCTTCAGTTATACACTCTTCTTCGTTATCAGTAGCTTTTTCCGTTTCGCCACAACTTTCTTCCAAGTCTTCATTTCCTACGCTTTCTGACACTTCTTCTACTACCGTTTCAATAGCAGGTTCAGTTGTGCTTATAGCAGGAACTACTATAGGTATAATTACAGGCGCTGGTGCTTCTGCACTTACAGCAGTTTCTTCAGTTTCCTTTGTTTCTACTGATAATTGCTCGCTTTTTTCCACTACACTTTCAGTTTGCGGTGTATTTATTACAACTACGCTTTCTCCAATTTTTGCACCACAATACGTGCAAAAAACAGAATTTTCCGCAACAAGTCTTTCACACTTTGGGCAAACCTTTTTCCCGTCCGCACGAGCACCGCATACAGGGCAATATATCCCGTCTTCAACTATCTCTGCAGAACATTTTTTACATATCATAACCCTTCTCCTTTGCTTTTGTAAAAAAAGTCATCTACAACGAAAAAATATAAAGATATACAAATTCGTTACATATAAGTAATTTTACCACTTTTAACACACATTTGCAAATAATATTACTTTTTTCAACAAAAAACTCGGTTTTAATTAAAAACCGAGTTAATTTTTTATTAAATATTATTTCTATACTTTTTGTTTATTTTGCTTTTTATTATTAAGGTTAAAATTGCCATTATTAAGCCCGAAAAGATAAAACCGATTAAGTCTATAAAAACGTCCGTTACGCTTGCGCCACGCTTTGATATGAGTTGCAAACACTCATCTATCACGCCAACGAATATTCCAAACGGCAAAACAAATAAAAGATTTAGCCATTTTAAGCCTTTAATTACCAACATTAACGCAAACGACTGAATACCTAACACAAAATACTCAAAAACGTGTGCTAGTTTTCTAAACGTACTATGCGTTATCGTTCCTTCGCCAAATATAAAATTAAGTAAAGGCGTAAAAGCACTATAAACTTCGCCAGACTGTTCCCCTGACTCTGTTACTGTTTTTAACGAATTGCCCCAAATAAATATAAGAGTAAGTAAAGTAGTAAAGGTAAGTATAAGGGCAAAAATCTTTCTAGTTTTACTCAAAATTCACCTATTATCTATTATATTTTAGCGTAAGTGTTTTTAATCCACCCCAATCGGCAAAACTTAAATCGTTTTCGGTATATCTTACCGCCCAATTTTCATTTCTAACAACCCCAGGGAGATTTATTCTATAATCAGAGCCTTTTTTAACTAAATCTGAAAAGGGCAATATAAACGTTTTAGCCCTGCAAGCAAAACCCAATTCAATAATGGTTTGTGCTATATTATCGCTGTCGAATTCAACGCCGAATATTTCCGCACTTTCCTTTACCCCGTTTAACAAGTTATTATAGTCCCAATCGCTAAGATTAGATATAAAGCCAAGCAAGGTATCGTTATCGTGTGTTCCCGTATAGCAGATGCTATTTTCTTCTATATTTTGTGGTAGATATAGGTTGTCCTTTTCGCCGTTAAACGCAAAGCATAAAACCTTCATACCAGGATATTCGGTAAACTTTAGTAAGTCCCTTACCCCATCATCTATAATACCCAAGTCTTCGGCTATAATACGAGACTTATCAATTTCATTATGGAGCGCGTTAAATAACTTTTCAGACGGAACGTCTATCCACTCGCCCACTTTTGCAGTAATTGCGGTAGGTTCTATTTCGTAATATCTATCAAGCCCCCTAAAGTGGTCTATTCTAACGTAGTCAAACACCGAAAGTGCATTTTTAACACGCTTTACCCAAAATTCAAAATTAGTTTTTTCTAGGTATTCGTAATCGTAAACGGGGTTACCC
>JAZRHN010000060.1:0-13982 GCA_045644785.1 Christensenellaceae bacterium | reverse complement strand
AGCACAAGCAGCAAAAGGCGGTTTAACCGAAACTACTGAAATGACTACTAAATATCATACGGCTACACACGTTATGCTAGCAGGGCTTCGTAAAATGTTTGGTAACGGCACTGAACAAAAAGGCTCTAACATAACGGAAGAACGTATGCGTTTTGACTTTAATTGCGACCATAAGTTGACCGAAGAAGAACTTAAAACGCTTGAAGATTTTGTAAACGACGTTATCGCTAAAAAGATTGACGTTGTTAGGGAAGAAGTTGTTTATAGTGAAGCGGTAAAGGCTGGTGCTTACGGCGTGTTCCACGCAGATAGCGAGGACCAAGTTGTTACCGTATATACGATAGACGGTGTCGATAAGCAAATTTGTGGTGGCCCTCACGTTGCCAACACGGGCGACCTTGGTAAATTTAAGATTAAAAAGGAAGAAAGTTCTTCTTCAGGCGTAAGAAGAATTAAAGCGGTTTTAATGTAATATGAAAGAATTTTTAAGAACGATTAAGTATGCGCTTATTGCGGCGTCTGCAGGTATTATCCAAATCGGCTCGTTTACACTTTTTAACGAAGTAATAGAAATGGAATACTATTTAGCATACGTTATCTCACTTGCACTATCAGTTATATGGAACTTAACCATAAATAGAAAGGCAACGTTTAAGTCAGATGCTAATTACGGTATTGCAATGCTTAAAGTTATCGGATATTACTTAGTGTTTGCACCTTTAACAATGTGGGGCGGACAAGAATTAGTAAACGTCGGCTGGAATGAGTATTTAGTTGAAGGTTTAACAATGCTACTTAACTTCGTTACAGAATACTTGTTCTTTATGTTCGTTGTTTTCCGTGGCAAAATCGATAATGCAGAAAAAAAGACGGAAGAAGCAACGGAAGAAAATGTATAAAGTATATCTTTATCGTTTGACAAATTAAAAAAATTGATATAAAATGTATAGGCTATCGTAAGGTAGCCTATGCAAAATATATGCACCATTAGCTCAATTGGAAACTGTAAGAAGGTCAAGGAAGTTCGTCAACCGTATTTCCTCACTTCGTTCGGGCACAGAGCTACGCTCCATCCAATTAGTTAATAACTGAATAATAAGCACCATTAGCTCAATTGGATAGAGCGTTGCGCTACGGACGCAAAGGTTAGGGGTTCGAGTCCCTTATGGTGTGCCAAAAAAAGGAAAGAATACAAAAGTGTTCTTTCCTTTTTTGCTACCCACATAAAGTGGGTAGCGAACTCCAAAATCATTACGCCATAGGCAACGGCATCCAATTGAGAGCTCAATTGTAAACTGCAAGCATATCAAAGCAAGTCCGTCAACCGTATTCCTTCCGCTACGCGTCAGTCACAGAGCGTTGCGCTACGGACGCAAAGGTTAGGGGTTCGAGTCCCTTATGGTGTGCCACTCGTATGGTGCTATAAGTATTTTGCTTATAGTCCCATATTTTTTTGTTTTCACGCTAAAAACACGGCTTTTAATACATTTGCGTGTTCCTATGATTTAGTTAATTGGACAAAGTGGAATGGCGAAAATCTTATTGAAAGCCAACTAGAATGGGAGAATAAGTTTGCACATAAGCCTTGGATAGTGGTAGAAAACGGCGTTGTATATCATTATTACTGTGCCGTAAATACTAAAGGCGAAAGATTTATAGCACTTGCTACAAGCAAAGAAATTGAATAGATTAGTAAGTAAAAAATAAGAAAGCGGTATTATGTGGCGTAGAGATAAAGATATATCACTACGCCATTTTTATTTTTCATAAACGGGCTTCCTGTTTTGTTTAACAAAAAATTGCAATTTGTGGCAATTCTCTTTACCTGCCTCGACTTGGCCACGTTTTATAGTAAAAAACCTACTAAAAAACTTAAAAAATCTTTTTAATATGACTAGAATTGTCATATTTTGTAGGTTATAATATAAAAAAGGCAACGGGGGTATATTATGAAATTGTTTGGCGAATTTGAAGCAATAAGATTTAATCAAGAAGGTTTGATTTTCATAACAAACAACGGATATCTTTACTATATTTATAGTCTAAAAAACAAACATTGGAGAAAGTATCACAATGCGGGGAATGTACACCTAACAGTCTCTAATTACGATGATGTGAGCAAAGAAGAACTATTAAAAGCGATGAACGGCTTTTTTCCAAAAAGCGAAACTGATTTTATGCGCTTATGCGATCCTTCGCAATTGTGGATTTGTAACATGATTGATTTACTCGAAGAGGACTACGAAACTTACATGTCCAATAATGAGATTTATTATGCAATCCTCAACTTATTAAAAGAATCTAATATTTGCCATAAATCATTTGAAAAAATTCAAAAATTGCTGAGTTTAGCAGTTGCAAACAATTATGATAATGCTAAAGTTGATATACTAATAAAGGAACTTTCGCTAAATATTATAGGGGTAGATATTTTTAAAAAGCAAATAGTTATAGTAGATGGACATGACGGTTCCTCATATTTTTGGATTATGCCGGTTAGAATTATTGATAATGAAAACACCTCTGACCTGGATAGCGTTGCAGAAATGAAAAGCGTTGAAATTTCAATTGAAGAAGATGATGTTTATCAATATCTCACGCCTTTTCTCAATAAACATTTTAATGAAAATCTTGAAGCAAATAAGAACAGAGAATATGTTTCTGGCTTTGAATGGAACTTGGAGCATAACTTTTTCACATTCAACCAAATGGAGCAAATCTTAAAGGACATCGCAGAAACCATCGAGGCTTTAGTACATGAGAAGCAAGAGGATGATACAGAAGTGGAACTAATAGTTGATTTTTATGAGCGATTCATCTATCGCATGGAATACATGATGAAAGTTGGCAAGGAAAAAGGTTACGATCTAATATCCTTTATGGGTCCGTGAACGTTATGGGGTAAGAATATTATTTTTACAAAAGAAAAAGGATAGCATATTTTTGCTATCCTTTTATATTTACTATAATTCCTTATAACTTTTGCGACTATATATGGCTTTTTGTTTATCTTAATAAAAACGCATAAAAAATTAAAATATACGATAAAATATGCAATCAAAAGAAAATAACGAATAAAAATTTAAAAAAAATTAAAAATATGCAATAAATTCGTTGACAATACGACTTAAAAGGTTTACTATAGGTAGCGAAAAGAGATTTCGGAGGGCGTTATGAATAAAGAAAATATTAAAAAGGTAGTTCTTGCTTACTCAGGTGGGCTTGATACTTCAATCATAATTCCATGGCTTAAGGAAAATTATAATAATTGTGAAGTTGTTGCTGTTGCTGCTAACGTTGGTCAAGCAGATGAATTAGACGGATTAGAAGAAAAGGCATTAAAAACAGGCGCAAGCAAACTTTACGTTTTAGATTTAACTGATGATTACGTAGATAACTACATTATCCCTTGCGTAAAAGCAGGTGCAATTTATGAAGAATATTTGTTAGGAACTTCACACGCACGCCCTTGTATCGCTAAGGCACTTGTAGAAGTTGCTATTAAAGAAAAAGCAGATGCAATCTGCCACGGCTGTACTGGTAAGGGTAACGACCAAGTTCGTTTTGAATTAGGTATCAAACGTTTTGCACCCAATATGCCTATCATTGCTCCTTGGCGTGAATGGAACATTAAATCACGTGAAGAAGAAATTGATTATGCAGAAGCACATAACGTTCCATTAAAGATAAACCGTGAAACCAATTATAGTAAGGATAAAAACCTTTGGCACTTATCACACGAAGGTTTAGATTTAGAAGATACTGGAAACGAACCACAATACGAAAAGCAAGGCTTTTTAGAAATGGGTGTTTCACCCATAACTGCACCTGATAAGCCCACTTACGTAGAATTAGAATTTGTTAAGGGTGCACCCGTAGCGCTTGACGGAAAGAAGATGAGTGCAAAGGAAATTATTTTAGCACTTAACAAAATCGGTGGCGAAAACGGTATAGGCTTATTAGATATCGTAGAAAACCGTTTAGTTGGTATGAAGTGTCGTGGTGTTTACGAAACGCCCGGTGGTGCAATTTTATATAAGGCTCACAGCGTTTTAGAAACCATCTGTTTAGATAAATACACAATGCACGAAAAACAAAAACTTGCAATCACTTACGGCGAATTAGTATATAACGGACAATGGTTTACCCCGCTTCGTGAAGCGCTTGCAGCATTTGTTGATAAAACACAAGAAACAGTTACGGGTAAAGTAAAACTTAAATTATATAAAGGCAATATGATAAACGCAGGCGTATGGAGTGATTATTCTCTTTATAGTGAAGAAATCGCAACGTTTGGCGAAAGCGATTATAACCAAAAGGACGCTGAAGGCTTTATCAATCTCTTTGGTCTTCCCATTAAAGTTCAAGCAATAGTAGAAGAACAAAACAAAAAATAATTAGCAAATTTCTTAAATAATATAAACAGGCGACCTGCACTATCAATGATAGTGCGGGGCGTTTTGTCAAAGGAGAAAAATGGCAAAGATTTGGGCAGGGCGTACCGATGGTGCAACCAGTAAAATAGCAGACGATTTTAATTCTTCAATTAAAGTTGATAGTAAAATGTATAAGCAAGACATAGAAGGCAGTATTGCCCACGTTTGTATGCTTGCTTCTGTTAAAATAATAACGGAAAGTGAACGCGATTTAATTATCGACGGGCTTTCTGCAATATTAAGCGATATTGAAAGTGGAAAGTTAGCAATAGATTTTACTGCAGAAGATATCCACACTTTTGTTGAACAAGAATTAACCGAGAGAATAGGTAGTGTTGGTAAAAAACTTCACACCGCAAGAAGTAGAAATGACCAAGTTGCATTAGATACTAAACTTTATTTAATAGCCGAAGCAACTGAAATCATAGAAAAGATTAAAACACTTATTTCTGTAATAGTTGATAAAGCAGAAGAACATTACGATACTATAATGCCGGGATACACTCATCTTCAACGTGCACAACCCGTAACTTTTGGTCATCATCTTTTAGCGTATGCGTTTATGCTTCTTCGTGACGTTGACCGTTTTAACGCACTTAAAATTCGTATGGATGAAAGCCCCATTGGTTGTTGTGCATTAGCAGGTACGACTTATAAAACCGATAGGGAATATGAAGCCAAACTTTTAGGCTTTTCGGGTATAACTAAAAATAGTTTAGACGGGGTTTCAGATAGAGATTTCTGTGTAGATTTTTGTTCGGCAACCGCTACTCTTATGATGCACTTAAGTAGATTATCGGAAGAAATAATTTTATGGAGCAGTTGGGAGTTTAAGTTTGTAGAACTTTCAGATGCGTTCACCACAGGCTCATCAATTATGCCACAAAAGAAAAATTCGGATATGGCAGAACTCGTTCGTGGCAAAACGGGTAGGGTTTACGGCAATTTAGTTTCTATATTAACTTTACTTAAAGGCTTACCTTTAGCGTATAACAAAGATATGCAAGAAGATAAAGAAGGTGTGTTTGATAGTGCCGAAACGGTAAAGGCGTGCTTAAACGTTTATGCACCTATGATTGCTGAAATGAAAGTTAATAAAGAAAATATGTTGTCTGCTTGTAAGGACGGATTTATTAATGCAACCGACCTTGCCGACTATTTAGTAAAAAAGGGCTTGCCGTTTAGAGATGCTTATAAAATTTCGGGCAAAATCGTAACTGATTGCATTTCGGCAAAGATAACGTTATCGGATATGCCACTTGCTAAATATAAAGAATACGCAAATGAAATTGAAGAAGACGTTTATGTAGCAATAGACTTAAACGAGTGCGTTAAAAAACGTATTAGTGCAGGTGGAACAGCCCCCCAAAACGTATTAAAACAAATAGAATATATAAAGCAAATTTTAGCATAAAAAAGGCGGGAGAGTATCCCGTCTTTTTTCGTTGGTGCACTTGCCAGAAATCGAATCTGGAATTGGGGCGTCGGAGGCCCCCGTTTTATCCAATTAGACTACAAGTGCAAATAAAGGGGCGTTTAACCGCCCCGTTAAATTATTCTTCTGTTTGTTCTATCTTGGTAATCTTTACCGAAAGCACACGCTTTACGGTAGATTTAAGAACTATAAACTGCAAATTGCAGAAGTTAAGTTTTTTGTTTACCCTAGGAATTTCGCCAAGTTGTTCGATAATAAATCCGCTAAGCGTATTAGAAGAAAATTCTTCATCACACTCTACTTCGAATTTATCTAAAACATCTTCTATCGGCGCATTGCCGTCAACTATATAGCAGTTTTCGCCGTTTTCCTTAAAGTAATCAATTTCTTCATCGTGCTCATCCCAAATTTCGCCTACTAATTCTTCTAAAATATCTTCTAGGGTAACAAGCCCAAGCGTTCCGCCATACTCGTCAAGAACAACTGCCATGTGCGTTTTTTGTTTTTGTAAAAGTTTAAGTAGTTTAGAAATCTTAACGTGCCCCGTGGTGTATTGAACGGGTTGTAATATCTCGTTTAAGTTTTCCTTTTTTTCTAGGTAAGCGTTAAAGAAGTCTTTTTGGTGGATAGTTCCTATAACCGTATCGATAGAATCTCTATACACGGGTAAGCGTGAATATCCTTCCTTTTCAAATACTTCCTTAATTTCATCTAAAGTAGCGGTGATTTCAACAGCCACCATATTTACCCTAGGCACTAAAATATCACAAACTTCTAAATCATCAAATTCAATAACCGAGCGGATAAGTTCGGTTTCTTCTTCTTTTAAAGTTCCGTCTTCTTCGGCTTCTTCAACAACGGTAAGAATTTCATCTTCCGTAACCACGTCTTCTTGAACCTTAAATATTTTAGAAATAACGTATCTTAAACCACCGAATATCACGTTTAACGGATAGAAAAGGTAGTAAAAGCACATTATAAGTGGATAATAGGTTTTAGCCGTTTTTTCAGGTTGAACTTTTGCGATAAATTTAGGTATAATTTCGCCAAAGATTAAAACTGCAACAGTGATAACCGCAGTAGATATAACTGATGAGTTAAGCCCCGAATTTCTTAAAAGGCTTTCAAATAAAATTGCCGAAATAGTAGCGGCTGTTAGGTTTACTATGTTGTTGCCGACTAAAATAGTGGAGATAAGTTTTTCAAAATTATCTTCTATAAGGTTAAGCACACGGCTTGCCCTTTTATCGCCAGCAGAAGCAAGTGTTCTTAGTTTAATTTTATTAGCACAAGAAAACGCCGTTTCCGTTGACGAGAAAAATCCCGAAAGTAAAATTAAAACAATAAGTGAAATGAATAGTGGTAGCGCATTTTTTGTTTCACTAAGCGCTGCTAAAAGTAGTGACCCGTTATCTAACGGAACTGTGCCGTCAGGCATAATTTCCTCCTAAAAAAAAGATGATATATTTAGTATAAATAAAATAACCTAAATAATCAAGTCTTTTTTAAATTTATTCTTAAAATGCCCTTTTATTCGTTTGACTTAGGCTAAAAGTATGATTATAATGTAATTGCAACTAAATTAGTAGCAATTAAAGGTGAAAGATGAAGTTATCGTCCAAAACGCATTACGGGTTAATATGTTGCCACTTTTTAGGTAGAAGCAACGAGCCTGTATCTGCAAAAAAACTTGAAAGTTTAACGGGAATATCCGGCAAGTATTTAGAACGGATTATGAGAACGTTAGCGAGTAGGGAAATAGTTAGTGCAAACCGTGGAGTTAGCGGGGGTTATTATTTAGCACGCACCCCTGAAGAGATAACGGTTGGCGAAATAGTGCGCGCGTTAGAAGATGATATGAAGATAATTGAGTGCGTAACGAAAGACGGGGCTTGCAAATGTTGCCCTTCACAAAAGGTTTGGCAAAAGTTATATAACGGAATTAACGATTTGCTTGATTCAATGACGTTAAAGCAAATGATAGACGGAGAATTATAGTATGCAAAAACAAATATATTTTGACCATGCGGCAACTACTCCCGTAGATGAACGCGTGTTCGATAAAATGAAACCTTACTTTACTGAAATTTACGGTAACGCAAACAGCCAGCATTATTTTGGTAGAGAAGCGGTTAAAGCCGTAGATGAAGCGAGAGATTTAATAGCAAAATCAATCGGCGCGAAACCTAGCGAATTATACTTTACCTCTGGCGGAACGGAAAGCGATAACTGGGCGCTTAAAGGTATAGCAGGTGCTTACAAAGCGCGTGGCAAACATATTATTATAAGCCCTATTGAACACGCTGCAATGATTTCTACTGCAAAGGTGCTTGAAAGAGATGGGTTTGAAATTTCCTATATGCAAGTAAATGAAGACGGCGTTGTGGATTTAGAACACTTAAAAAGCATAGTCCGTGAAGATACCATTTTAGTTGGTTGTATGCTTGCAAACAACGAAGTGGGAACGATTGAGCCGATAGCCGAAATTGCAAAAATCGCACACGAAAAAGGTGCATTTTGTTTTACCGACGCGGTACAAGCGTTCGGCGTAATGAAGATAGACGTTAAAGAACTTGGCGTTGATTTAATGAGTATAAGTTCACACAAAATTTACGGGCCAAAAGGTATCGGCGCACTTTATATCAGAAACGGCTTGAGAATGGAAAACGTTATTTCTGGTGGACACCAAGAACGTATGAAACGTGGTGGAACAACTAACGTCCCCGCAGTCGTTGGTTTTGCCGAAGCGGTAAAGATTGCTCACGAAGAAATGGAAGAAAACGCTAAAAAGATTACTGCACTTCGTGATAGGTTTATCGAAAGAGTGTTAGCCGAAGTTCCTTACGTAAAACTAAACGGACCGAGAGAGAATAGACTTCCTGCAAACGCTGATTTCTCGTTTAAGTATATCGAAGGCGAGTCAATTTTATTTAGTTTAGATTTAGCAGGGATAGCCGTATCAAGTGGCTCGGCTTGCTCATCTGGCTCACTTGAACCGTCGCACGTATTGTTAGCGCTCGGCATACCCGAAGGTTTAGCACACGGCTCGATAAGGTTTTCATTTGGTAAACATAACACAATAGAAGAAGTAGATTACGCGGTTGACGTGTTAAGAGAATCAGTAGAAAGATTACGTGAAATGTCACCGCTCTTTAAGAAAGAGGAGATAGTAAAAAATGTATAACGAAAAGGTAATGGACGCATTTAAGAACCCCAAAAACGTAGGCGAAATAGAAAACCCCGACGGAATTGGCACGGTAGGTAACGAATCTTGTGGAGATATAATGCAAATTTCACTCCGCATTGAAAACGACGTTATAACCGACGCGAAATTTAAGACCTTTGGTTGTGCTGCTGCAATAGCAACAAGTTCAACTGCTACCGAAATGATTAAGGGTATGACTGTGGAAGAAGCGTTAAAGGTTACCAACAAGCAAGTTATTGAAACACTTGGTGGACTTCCCGCACAAAAAATACATTGCTCGGTTCTTGCAGAAGAAGCAATTAAACTTGCAATAGATAACTATCGCGAAAAACAAGCAAAATAGTATAAAAAAATTCTCCCTACACATAATATAAAAGGGGGAATTATGAACGAAAAGTTTATAACGGGTATTGCCCTTGGTATGCTTGGTGGTGCACTAATCGCCACTAACTCACAAAAAGCAAGGCAAATGATAAAGGACGGGCAAACCCAAGTTACCGAAAAGGTGCAAAGTTTAAGTAAGCCCGCAAAAAAATCGGGCAAATAAAAAAGGCAAGGATTTTTCCTTGCTTTTATTTTTTAGTAAATTCTGTGCCTGAAATAAGGTAGTTAACTGAAACGTTAAAGTAAGCCGACATATCCATAAGAAGTTCTAAGGACGGTTGTCTTTTCCCGTTCTCATAATGGGAAAGTGATTCTCTTGAAATATTTAAGTCTAGCGCAACTTTTTGTTGCGAAAACTTTTTCTTTTTACGTATTTCCTTTAACCCTACCATAAAAAACCTTAAAACTTTTATTGACATAATTGTAACAAAATGTTAATATATATTTGTTACAAATTGTTACAATTTATACAAGGGTAGGAGAATTTTTATGTTTTGTAAGTTATGCGGTAAGTATAATCCCGATACCGAAAAGCAGTGTAAATACTGTGGCGGTCCGTTATCTAAGGAAAAGGATAAGGCGTTTAATCCAAATACAAAGCAAGACTATCCTATGGGTAGTTATGGACGAGAGTTTGCAATAGAAAAAGTTTGCGCTAGATGTGGAAGACAAAATAAATCATCAAATAGGGTTTGTCAATACTGCGGTGGTCCATTAAAAACCAGTAAAAAGCCTATTAAACATAGTATTTTTAAAGATGAAGTGTATTATGAAGACAAGTCAACTTCTGGTTTTTGGTTAGGGCTTTTATTAGGAATAATAGGATTAGTTATCGGTATTATGTTTAATGTAGGTACGCCTGGTGCGGTAAGAACTTTTTTAAGGGGTTGGATAAAAGGTATAATAACTGCAATACTTGTTACGGTAGTTCTATATTTCTGTATAGTAGGTTGTGCAACTTGTGCGATATTAGGTGCTATTAAATAATAAAATAATATCAAAGGGGTAAGGAAATCTTGCCCTTTTTCTATTGTAAAAAAATATTGGTTGTGGTAAAATATAGGGGTGAAAAGGTTTATGTGCCTAGATATTGGCAATAAAAGAATAGGGATAGCGCTTTCAGACCCGTTTAATAGTTACGCGCTACCATATAAAACTTTGCACCGCAAAAACCTTAAATCTGATTTAGCAGAAATCGTTAAGGCGGTAAACGAAAAAGGGGTTACCGATATGGTTTGCGGGCTTCCGGTTAATTTTGACGGAACACCGTCTATTCAAACGGAGCGTGCTAGGTTTTTTATCGAAAGGCTAAAAGAAGCCGTTAGTTTAACCGTTTACGAAGTGGACGAGCGATGCACTACTTGTGATGCGGAATCGGTATTGATAGAGCAAGGGAAATCTAGAGAAGAACGAAAGAACTTTGTAGATGCCTTGGCTGCGACCGAAATACTAAATGGATTTTTAAATGAAATAAACAGTAAAAAAGGAGATAATATGAGCGAAAAAGAAAAGAAATGTGCTTGTGGACACGACCACGACCACGAAAATTGTGATTGCGAACACGAAGAAGGTTGCACTTGTGAATGCTGTGATGGTGAAGACGAAATCGTAGAACTTACTACTGATGACGGAAGAACGTTAAAGTTCTTTATAGTAGGAACTATTGAATACAAAGGCAAAATGTATTCAGCATTTGAACCTGCAGAAGTTATCGAAGGCGTTAGTGAAGATGATTTAATCATCTTTGAACTTTCTGGCGATGAAGAAGAAACTGCAGAACTTCTCCCCGTAGAAGACGAAGCACTTTTAGAAGAAGTGTTTGAAGAATTCTGCCGTGCTTTAGAAGAAGATGAACTCGCAGAAGAAGCAGAAAATTTAGAAGACTAAAACCAAATAAAAGACTATTCCTACCGAATAGTCTTTTTTATTGCAAAAAATTTGTAACTATGTTAAAATACCAAAAAAATAAAGGAAACTAGCAATGCAAAACGCAATTAAAATCGAGCATTTATACAAAAGTTTTGGTTTAGTAAAAGCGGTAAACAACCTATCCATACGCGTTAAAAAGGGCGAACTTTTTGCCTTTTTAGGTGTTAATGGTGCAGGCAAGTCCACCACCATTAACGTTATTACTGGTCTGCTTAAAAAGGATAGCGGAAAAATCGAAATAGCGGGCTATGACCTTGATAAAAACGGTATGGAAATTAAAAGCCAATTAGGCGTTGTTTTTCAGCACTCTGTTTTAGACCAAGCACTTACCGTTTACGATAACTTAAAAAGCCGTTCGGCACTATACGGAATAACAGGCGAAGCCTTTGATAAAAGAATAGAAGAACTTTCTACACTTTTAGATTTTAAGGATTTTATTAACCGCACCGTTTCTAAACTTTCGGGCGGACAAAGACGTAGGATAGACGTGGCACGCGCACTTATCCATAACCCCAAAATTCTTATATTAGACGAGCCGACCACAGGGTTAGACCCACAAACAAGAAAAACGTTATGGAACGTTATTTATTCGCTTCGTAAAGCACAGGGTATGACGGTGTTTTTAACAACACACTATATGGAAGAAGCGGCAGAAGCTGACTATATCGTGATTTTAGATGACGGCAAAATTTCGGCAGAAGGCACTCCGTTAGAACTTAAAAACGCATACACGGGCGATTACGTTACGTTATATAACGCAAAAGAAGAAGACGTTAAAAAGTTAGGTGTTGATTACGAGCCTGTTAAAGATGCGTTTAGGTTTTATCTTTCTAGCACCAAGTCTGCAACCGAACTTATAGTAAAGCACCCCGAAATTTTTGTTGATTACGAAATAACCAAAGGCAAAATGGACGACGTGTTTTTAGCAGTAACAGGTAAAAACTTATCAGACGGGGGTGCAAAATGAAAACACTTGCCATATTAATTAACAGAAACGTTAAACTTTTCTTTAAGGATAAGGGTATGTTTTTTACTGCCCTAATAACCCCCATAATTTTATTAGTGCTTTACGCTACATTTTTAGGTAACGTGTATAAGGATAGTTTAATGGCAGGGCTTCCGCAAGGCATTAATATAGACGATGGAATTATAAACGGATTAGTAAGTGGACAACTTATATCTTCTATTTTATCGGTATCTTGCGTTACGGTGGCGTTCTGCTCTAACTTTTTAATGGTTCAGGATAAGGCAAACGGCAGAATTAAAGACTTACTTATTTCGCCCGTTAAAAGTTCAACGCTTTCTATCGCGTACTACGTTGCAACCATTGTTTCTACCTTAATTATTTGTTTAACCACGGTCGTTGCGTGTTTAATTTACGCATATATAGTCGGCTGGTATTTAAGTGTAGGTGAAGTGTTCGGGCTATTTGCCGACGTTATTTTGTTAGCATTATTCGGCACGGCTTTAAGTTCGGTAGTAAACTTCTTTTTATCTACACAAGGTCAAATTTCGGCAGTTGGCTCTATCGTAAGTTCTTGCTACGGTTTTATTTGCGGTGCGTATATGCCTATATCTTCGTTTGGAGTAGGACTTCAAAACGTTATATCCTTTCTCCCTGGAACGTACGGCACAAGCGTTTTAAGACACCACGCCTTAAACGGCGCACTAACAGAACTTGGTGAAAGCGTTCCTAATGAAGTTATTGTAGGTTTAAGAGATATGCTAGATTGTAATATTTACTTCTTTGGCGATAAAGTGTCAAGCACGGTATCCTATTTAATTTTAGGTGTTTCAACCGCATTGCTTTTAGGTGCATACGTTTTATTAAACGTTTTAAAAAAGAAAGATAAATAAAACATTATATATAATATATAAAACAAAAAAGGCTACCTTTCGGGGTAGCCTTTTTATTATTTAGTTAATTACTTTAAGTTTTTGCGATTGAATCTAGCAATACCAAGAATAGTTGTTCCCGCCGTTATAAGTATTGGCGAAATTAAGATATACGCAACTTGCTTAAAGGTGTAGGTTACACCGCCACCGATTAAACTAGAAGTGTAGAAGTTAAGTGCATTTATAAATTCGATTAAGCCGTAGTAGGGGCTAGTGGGTGCAAGGAAAGTTCCTGCAACTTGGAACACCGCACCGATAATTGATAAGCCAAACGCTACTGCAAGGTATAATAAAATGCAAATTCCAATATTTTTAGCAAGCGTTGCAATAAGCGTTACGATTGCAGAAATTGCTACGTAAACAATAAGTTCAAATAGAACGGAAGCCATTAGATAGCCAAAGTCGTTTAACGTAAACGCTGTTTCTTGATAGGGGAAAAGTAAAAGCGAAACGCCAAGTGTTAAAAGTGCGTGCACAAGCATAAGTGAACACATTACCGTTGCAGATGCTAGTAGGTGCGAGATAAAACTCGCCTTTCTTGATTTCCCGCTTATGATTTTATTTCTTACTGTGCCTTGGCTAAAATCTTTGCACATAATGATGGCAAAAAGGATAGGCATAATAAGTCCTAAATTCTCGCCAGGTAAAAATGCTGAAAAGAACATTGATTTTGCGTTTACGTTCATTATTCCGTCTA
>JAZRHN010000059.1:0-3407 GCA_045644785.1 Christensenellaceae bacterium | reverse complement strand
TTTATTAAGGGGATATAATCCCCATTTTTACAAAGGAAAAAGTATTTTTATGGAATTATGGAGAGAATTATTAATTAAAGGTTTAGAAAATGAAAATGAAAAGTTTGATTTTATAAATGATGAAATCTTAAAAAGCGTTTTTGAAAGCACGTGTTATAAGGTTTTACTACAAGTTAAACAAACTTTAGATAATGAAAAACTTTCTGATGAAGATTGTTTTTTTAAGATAGAAAACATTTTACAAGTTTTAGAAGAAAATAAAATATTTTTAAATAAGCACGATTTTCTTTGATTTTTTTGTTGTTTACTTTTACTTTTTGTTGTGCTATACTTTTTATATTAAAACATAAAGTAGTAAAATTTATGGATAAAAAAAGATGCTTTTGGTGTAATATAAATAATCCACTTTATATCGATTATCACGATAACGAGTGGGGCGTTGCTAATTTTGATGAAAAATATCTTTATGAAATGCTTATTTTAGAGAGTTTTCAAGCAGGGCTTTCGTGGGAGTGCGTGCTTAATAAACGAGAGAATTTTAGGCGCGCTTACGATAATTTTGATATAGATAAAGTTATTGCTTACAATGAAGAAAAGATAAATACACTATTAAATAATAAAGGTATAATAAGAAATAAGCGTAAAATTTTAGCGAGTATAAAAAATAGCAAAATCTTTAAACAAATTGCGACTGAATTCGGCTCTTTTGGTGACTACCTTAAAACCTTTACTTTAGGTAAAATTTATTACGAAACGGGCAAAACGACTAACGCTTTATCAGACGCTATTTCTAAAGATTTAGTAAAGCGTGGTATGACTTTCGTGGGCTCGGTTATAATTTACTCTTATCTTCAAGCGATAGGCGTTATAAACTCTCACGAAAAGCATTGTTTTTTATATAAAAATGGAGAAAACTAATGGACTTTTTAGTTAGAAAAATGTTAAAAACCGATAAAACCGCCGTTATCGATATGATGCGAGAATTTTATGCTTCGCCAGCGGTATTATCTAACGGCTCTGATGAAATTTTTAATGCCGACATTGATAATTGCGTAAATAATAGCCCTTATTTAGAGGGTTACGTTTTTGAAGATAACGGCGAAATTTTAGGCTACTCTATGATAGCGAAAAGTTTTTCTACCGAGTTTGGAAAGCCGTGTATTTGGATAGAAGATATTTTTATTTTAGAACAATTTAGACATAAAAAAATAGGCACAAAATTTTTTGAATTTATCTTTGATAAATACCCAGAACACATCTTCCGTTTAGAAGCCGAAGAAGAAAATCATAACGCTATAAATCTCTATAAAAAATGTGGTTTTTCCGTTCTTCCTTACCTAGAATTAAAGAGATAATTTAAAAAAATATCGGGTGGCTTTCGCCACCCTTTTTTTATCTAATTTTATATAATTTCTACTGTAATGCCTTGCTTTTTTGCGTATGAAACGGTGTTAAAAGTTCCACCACTATTACGCCTTAAATAAGCCAATAAATAACTTGAATTATCCACCATAAACTTGTTTCTTTGCATCATACAATACGGCGTATATTCGTCTGAAATATATATCTTTTCATCGGCTAATTCTAAAAGCTGTCCATACTCTTTTTTTTGCTCTAAACTAAACTTTGCATCTTGACATTTACAAGGAATACACGCTATAATTTTTATATCTTTAACTTCTCTAATTATGTGTAAAAGTTTAAAGCAAAGCGTGTCATATCCAACAGCCATACCCACTAAAAAAGTGCTGTATTTATCTGCTAATTCGTTAAGTTTTGCATATAATTTTTGATAACTAAAATTACGCTCTAAACTTCTGTGTCCTGAAACACAAACGGTATTTTTTTTATCTATAATCACAATGGTTTTTTCCTTATTTGTCCGTTTTGGCGTGGGTATTTTTTATCGGTAGAAGACACCTTTTTAATAACTAAAACACACCTATCTTCGCCGTAATTAAATATCTCTTCTATCTCACCGCCAAGTGCCTTTATTGCCGACTTTCCTTCTTCAATTTCTTCGGGGTTAAAAAGTTTATAAGATATAAACTTTCCACCAACTTTTACAAAAGGCATACAGTATTCGCTTAAGATATTAAGTTTAGCAACGGCACGTGCAGTAACACAGTCAAAACTTTCACGATATTCTATCTTTTTTGATAAATCTTCTGCCCTGTCGCTTAACGTTTTTACGTTATTTAAGCCTAAATTTTTTGCAACTTCTTCAATAAACCAACACTTTTTTGAGTTAGAATCTAAAGCAGTAATATCTAAACTTTCATCGGCAATTTTAAGTGGCATAATTGGAAAGCCACCACCTGAACCAACGTCCAAAATTTTCTTTCCACTTATGAACTTTAAACCGTATAAACTATCAACAAAGTGTTTGTTAATAACTTCTGCTTTTTCTCTGATTGCGGTGATATTAAATTTTTCATTGTAAAACGCTAATAAATCAGCATACTTTTCAAATTTTTCTATTTGAGTTTCCGTTAATTTTACGGGCGAATTAAAATATAAGTTTTCCATCAACTACATTATAACACAAAGTTACCAACAAAAAAAAGTTAATTTCTTTTTTTTCTTTAAAATCTTAATAAAATTTAAAAAATTTTTAGCCCATCTTCTTACTTTATCCACTTTAAATTTTTCTATAAACTTTAAATTAACCGTCTTTTAACTTTTAATTAACCACGCTTTTAGTAGGCTTTATCTAACTAAAACAAACGTATAAACATTTCTACACAATCTACTACTAATACGACTTAATAACTTTTTAAATAATAATAAACAAACATAACTTAATCATCGCGTTGGTTTTCTTAAATTTTACCATATTTTGAAATTCAATTTTATTCTAAAAAAGATTGATTTTTAAATAATAATAATATATAATATATTTAGTTTAAAATTGCGAGGTAGAAAATGAAGGTTTTATGCGACGGGCTTGATTTATCTGATGCAGTGATAAAGGTAAGCAAAGCGCTTCCCGTTAAATCACCAAATCCCGTTATAGAAGGTATAAAAATAACCGCAAGTGGTGATAGTTTAACTTTCCTTGCCACTGATACCGAGCTCACTATACAAAAGACGATTAAAGCAGACGTACTTATGGAAGGCGAAACTGTTGTAGTGGGTAGATATTTTGGAGACTTTGTTAAAAAACTTGAAAAAGAACAAGTAGAACTTTCTCAACTTTATGATGGTGGACTTTCTATTAAGTATTCTGATTCTGAAAGTGAACTCCAAGTTTATCCAGTAGAAAGTTACCCTGTAATTAAAAAGATAGAAGAAAAAGATTTCTTTATTCTAAAACAAAACGAATTAAAAGAAATTGTAGAAAAAGTTACGTTAACTTGTGCTACCGATGATTCACGCCCCATACTTAAAGGTTGTTTATTTGAAAT
>JAZRHN010000058.1:0-6593 GCA_045644785.1 Christensenellaceae bacterium | reverse complement strand
AAGTAGGAGAGGATTTTTAACAGTTAAAAATACTTGTTGGAGTGCACCTTTATATTTTTCATTAGCCATTGCACCACTCATTATGTCGAGTCCGATAAATATAATACCTAAGCCTGCAACGATAAGACCTATATTTTTTGTTTTTTCCTTTTTACAAAGCATTGCAATTAGGATACCTAAACAAGAAAGAATTTGAACGTAGGTGGTAAAGTCAAATGCGGCAAGTGCTGCAATTTGAGCAGTAATGGTAGTACCAATATTAGCACCCATTATTAACGCGGTTGCTTGTAATAGCCCGATTACTCCAACGTTTACGAAACCAACTACTAAAACGGTAGTTACACCCGAACTTTGGACTAATGCTGTTGTGACAGCACCTATACCGACGTTTAATAATTTTTTATCGGCTGTTTTGTTGAATAGTGTTTTAATTTTGTTTGTTGCAAGTTGTTCAATGTTTTCTGTTAACAAATGAACACCAATTAGGAAAACACCAGTACCTGCTAGCACTTTTACCAAGAACAAAATAATGTCAGCTGTTGTCATATGTACTCCATATTAAATTTATTGCATAAATATTGTAACAAAAAATTTTTTTACGTGTCAAGAAAATAATAGCGGTTTTGATATACTAATTTTGTTGACATATGCAATCTATGGTGTTATAATAAAACTACGATTTTTAAGTCGGTACAGAGATGCTGACAAGGTTGTAATTAAATACTTGGGTTAATTATAAAATTTTCCTATGTTTTCGTTATATAATCTTGTCGCAAGGCAGGATTTTTTTTATGAGTAAAACTCAAATTATGGATATGCAAGCGGTAAACCGCGCTATTGCTAGAATATCTCATGAAATTATCGAACGCAATCAAGGCGTTTTAGATATATGTATTTTGGGTGTCAAAAAACGTGGTGTTATGTTTGCAAAAAAGATTTGTGCTTGCATACAGGTTTTTGAAAATACTACCGTGCCTTTTGGTGAGTTAGATATAACACTCTCAAGGGACGATTTGTCTGATGATATTAAAAATAAGGTTGCAACTGAATCAATTATTCCTTGTAACATAACAGGCAAAAACGTAATTATAGTAGATGACGTAATCTTTACAGGAAGAACGGCAAAAGCAGCGTTAGAAACAGTATTTAAATATGGAAGACCTAATTCCGTTCAATTTGTTACCTTAATAGATAGGGGACACAGAGAATTACCGATAAGACCTGACTACGTTGGTAAAAACGTTCCTACTTCTAAACAAGAAACCGTTTCGGTTGTTGTTGATGATACCGAACAAAGTGGTGTATACATTATTAAAAATAACTAATTTTTAAGGAGAGAAAAGCGTGAAAAAGTTTATTAACACAAATAATGAATATTCAACCTTGCTTAATCAATTCTTAACGCAGGGCGCTTTATCTCTTTCTTCAGATAAATACGTTATTATTCCCGGCCTTTGTGACGTTCATGTTCACTTAAGAGAGCCGGGTTTTTCTTATAAAGAAACAATTTATTCAGGAACGAGAGCATCTGCTCGTGGTGGATATACTACGGTTTTCTCAATGCCAAACCTTAACCCAGTTCCCGATAGTGTGGAGAACTTAAAAAAACAATTAGATATTATAGAGAAAGATGCCGTTATAGAAGTTATACCTTATGGTTCTATAACTAAACGTCAACAAGGCGAAATACTATCTGATATGGAAGATATGGCTAACTTTGTTTGTGCTTTTTCCGATGATGGCAGGGGTGTTCAAAACGAAGAAATGATGGAACAGGCTATGCTTAAAGCAAAAAGTTTAGGCAAGCATATCGTTGCACATTGTGAAGATAATTCTCTTTTGTATGGCGGATATATACACGATGGGAATTATGCTAAATTAAACGGGCACAAAGGCATTTGTTCTGAAAGTGAATATTTACAAATAGAAAGGGACTTAAAACTAGTAGAAAAGACAGGGGTGTCTTATCACGTTTGTCATATATCTACTAAAGAAAGTGTGGAGTTAATTCGTAATGCTAAAAAGAAAGGCTTAAAAGTTACTTGTGAAACTGCACCGCATTATTTAGTTTTATCTGATAAGAATATTTTGGAAGAAGGTAGATTTAAGATGAATCCGCCTTTAAGAGATGAAAGCGATAGATTAGCACTTATTGAAGGTATAAAGGACGGTACGATTGACATAATTGCAACCGACCATGCGCCCCATAGTGCTGAAGAGAAATCTAAGGGATTAAGTGGCAGTGCTTTTGGTATAGTGGGTATTGAAACTGCGTTTGCTGTTCTATATACAAATTTAGTAAAGCAAGGGATAATAACTCTCGATAAATTAGTTGAATTATTATCAGTTAATCCAAGAAAAATATTTAACGTAAAAAATAACGGGTTTGCCGTTTTTGAAATTAAAACACCTTATAATATTGATGAAAACGAGTTTATATCAATGGGTAAAAGCACCCCGTTTAGTGGTATGAAAGTTTTTGGTAGATGTGTTTTAACGGTTAAAGACGGAAATATTGTTTATGAGGAATAAAGGAGAAAGAAAATGCCTAAAAGAAAAGACCTTAAAAAAATTATGATTATTGGTAGTGGCCCCATTGTTATTGGTCAAGCAGCAGAGTTTGACTATGCGGGAACACAGGCTTGTTTAGCACTTAAGGAAGAGGGGTATGAAGTAATTTTATGCAACTCTAACCCTGCAACGATAATGACGGATACGTCTATTGCCGATAAAGTTTATATGGAACCTTTAACGCTTGAATACGTTGCGAAAATTTTAAGATACGAAAGACCGAATGCGATTATCCCCGGTATCGGCGGTCAAACGGGTCTTAACCTTGCAATGCAATTAGAAAAGAAGGGTGTACTTAAGGAATGTCAAGTAGAACTTTTAGGTACTTCTAGTGCAAGTATAGAAGAAGCAGAAGATAGAGACTTATTCAAAAAACTCTGTGAATCTATCGGTGAACCTACTATTCCTTCTGAAATTACATATTCAATAGAAGAAGCAAAGGAAGCTGCAAGTAGAATTGGCTATCCCGTAGTTTTAAGACCAGCATTTACGTTAGGTGGCACGGGCGGCGGTTTTGCATATAACGAAGAAGAATTAGTTACTATTGGTCTTAACGCGTTTAAGTTATCTCCTGTTCATCAAGTTCTTATTGAAAGAAGTGTAAAAGGATTTAAGGAAATTGAATTTGAAATGATGCGTGATGGCGATGATAACGTTATCACCATTTGCGGTATGGAAAATATTGACCCTGTTGGCGTTCATACCGGTGACTCTATCGTTGTTGCGCCTATTCTTTCTCTTAACGATAAAGACTTAAAGATGCTTAACGATAGCGCTATTAAGTTAATTAGAGCATTAAAAATTGAGGGTGGTTGTAACGTGCAATTTGCACTTTCTCCCGATTCTTCTGAATATTATTTAATAGAAGTAAATCCTAGAGTTTCAAGGTCTTCAGCATTAGCAAGTAAGGCAAGTGGTTACCCCATTGCTAAAGTTACCGCTAAAATTGCTGTTGGCATGAACTTAAATGAAATTGCTATCGCAAATACTAATGCACAAAAAGCACCTTATTTAGATTATATTGTTGCAAAATTACCGCGTTTCCCGTTTGATAAGTTTACTAAAGCATCTAACGAATTGGGTACGCAAATGAAGGCAACGGGCGAAGTTATGAGTATTGGTTCTACTTTAACCGAATGCTTACTTAAAGCCGTTCGTTCACTTGAAACAGGTGCTGATCACTATCATATTAAGAAATTTGATAACTATTCTTTAGAAGAACTTTACGAATATATTAAGGTATTTAAGGATGATAATATTTTCGCTGTTACTGAATTATTAAGAAGGGGCGAAAGTATTGAAAAACTTCACGATGCAACTAAAATTACTGAGTTGTTCTTAAATGCGTTTAACGACATTGTTAAAATGGAAGAAGAACTTAAGAATAACCCTAATAATTTGGACGTATTAAAGGAAGCCAAAGTAGTAGGTTTTTCTGACGTATATATTGCAAAACTTTGGAACGTTCGTGAAATTGAGGTTTATAATTTAAGAAATACTAATAAGATTTTACCAGTTTATCGTATGGCAGATACTTTCCATACTGATGCTTATATTCCTTATTTCTATTCTTCATATCAAGGCGAAAATAAATCAATATTAACTAATAAAAAGAAGATTGTAGTATTAGGTGCAGGCCCAATCAGAATTGGACAAGGCGTTGAATTTGACTATTCAACCGTTCACGCTGTTCAAACTATAAGAAGTGCTGGATATGAAGCAATTATTATAAATAACAACCCTGAAACAGTTTCAACTGACTATACAACTGCTGATAAACTTTATTTTGAACCTTTAACACCTGAAGACGTTATGAATATCATAAACTTCGAAAAACCTGAAGGTGTTATCGCATCTCTTGGCGGACAAACCGCAATTAACCTTGCAAAACCGCTTATGGATAGGGGTGTTAAGATTATCGGAACTGACTGTGCTGCTATTGATAAGGCAGAAAATAGAGATTTATTTGAAAAACTTTTAGTAGAATTAAATATTCCTCAACCCCAAGGTAAGGCTGTAACTAAAATAGAAGACGGTGTAAAAACTGCAAAAGAAATAGGATACCCTGTTTTAGTTCGTCCTTCATTCGTTTTAGGTGGTAGAGCAATGCAAATTGTTTCTAATGAAGAACAACTTCGCCATTACTTAAAAACCGCTGTTGAAATTGATGAAGAAAAGCCTGTTTTAGTTGATAAATACATTATTGGTAAAGAACTTGAAATAGATGCTATCTGTGACGGAAAAGACGTATTTGTCCCTGGTATTATGGAACTAGTTGAAAGAACAGGTGTTCATAGTGGCGATAGTATAAGCGTTTATCCGACTTTCAGTATATCTGAAAACGTTAAACAAACTATATTAACCTATGCAAAGCAATTAGGTTTAGCAATCGGTGTTATTGGCTTATTTAATATTCAATTTATCGTTGATAAAAACGAAAAAGTATATATTATTGAAGTAAATCCAAGGTCATCAAGAACTGTTCCGTTCCTTTCAAAATCAACGGGATATTCACTTGCAGATATTGCAACTAAAGTTATTTTAGGACAATCTCTTAAAGACCAAGGTATTACTGAAATGTATCCTCAAGAAAAGAAACGTTGGTATGCAAAAGTTCCCGTATTCTCTTTCAGTAAAATTAGGGGATTAGATGCTTATCTTTCTCCTGAAATGAAATCTACTGGTGAAGCAATCGGTTATGATGACAAACTTAATCGTGCGCTTTATAAAGCATTACAAGCGTCTGGTATGAAAATTCAAAATTATGGCACAGTTTTCGTTACCGTGTGTGATAAAGATAAAGAAGAAGCGTTGCCTTTAATTAGAAGATTCTATAATCTTGGTTTTAATATTGAAGCAACTAGAGGTACCGCAAACTTCCTTAAAGCAAACGGTATTAGAACTAGAATTCTTAAAAAATTAAACGAAGGCTCTACTGAAATTCAAGATGCACTTCGCCAAGGACACATTGCTTACGTAATCAACACTAGTGACGTTGCAAGTGCTAGCCAAAATTCTGACGGATATTATATTAGAAAATTTGCTACTGAAAATAATATCAATATGTTTACAGCGCTTGATACTGTAAGAGTTTTATTAGACGTTTTAGAAGAAACTACGCTTTGCGTTTCAACTATTGATGCTTAATGGTGAGAAATGAAACAAGTATTTTTTAAGGTAAAATCAAATAAGCCCTTAACTGAAGATGTTTATGAAATGATTCTTTTAGGTGATACTTCGGGTATAACTAATTGTGGACAATTCGTTAATTTAAAAATTGACGGAAATTATCTTCGCCGTCCTATTTCGGTATGTGATTATGATGATAATTCGCTTACTTTAATATATAAGGTTGTAGGTGAAGGAACGCTAAAAATGAGCCAATATCAATCAGGAAAAGAGATTGATATTTTGGTTGGTTTAGGTAATGGATACGACCTTTCTGTTAGTGGTGATAAACCTTTATTAATAGGCGGTGGCGTTGGTGTTCCGCCAATGTATAATCTTTGTAAAAAATTGATTAATCAAGGTGCTAAACCTACTGTTATTTTAGGTTTTAACACTAAAAAAGAAGTGTTTTACGAAGCAGAATTTAAGGGTCTTGGTGCAAACGTTATTATAACTACTGTTGACGGTTCTTATGGTGAAAAAGGGTTTGTTACAGACGTTATGATAAAGGTTGATTATACCTATTTTTATACGTGTGGACCTATGCCTATGTTTAAGGCGATTGAAAAGACTGCTATAGGTGCAGGAGAGTTTAGTTTTGAAGAAAGAATGGGCTGTGGTTTTGGTGCCTGTATGGGATGTTCTTGTAAAACTAAATACGGTAATAAGCGTATTTGCGTTGACGGACCTGTGCTTAAAAGGGAGGAAATTATATGGTAGATACTTCTGTTATTTTATCAGGTTGGAAGTTAGATAATCCCGTAATTCCTGCAAGTGGTACGTTCGGTTTTGGTAAGGAATTTTCTGAATTTTACGATATAAATATTTTAGGCACGTTCTCATTTAAGGGAACT
>JAZRHN010000057.1:0-2211 GCA_045644785.1 Christensenellaceae bacterium | reverse complement strand
CGTTGTGGATATTTCCAAGTTTTAAAATCAACCAGCATATCCCCACCGACTATCATATACACCTTTTCGTATAAACCACTAAAGTGTTCGGCTGTAATATATGAATAACTCTTTCCGCCGTTATTTATTTCGTAATCACTTACTTCTATTTTTTCTTTATCCTTAAAAGCAAGTTTTAGCATATTAAGCCTTTCTACAGAAGATGTGGCTTTTTGCGTTTTATGTGGCGCGCTAAAAGTAGGCATTATAAAAAGTTTATCTAGCCCTAACTCTTTTACGGCAGAAACCGCAATATTTATATGCTCTTTGTGAACGGGGTCAAAACTCCCGCCGAAAATTGCTACTTTCATCTTGTATATTGTAACACATTATTTTAGTTAAATCAATCTTGTGGGTTAAAGTATTTTATTAGGTTTTTTTGGCAATAACCTATGCGGAGGGTTATATGAAAAAATACTTAATTCCACTTATTTCAGACTGCATATTTTACGCTTTTTCTTTGTTTTTACTTACCTATTTAATACTTAACTATTTTTTGCCAAGAAAGTCGGCTTTAATACTTGGCGTAACCTTTTCGCTCGCCTTTAGCCTTTTTATTTTTTCCGCCTTAAAGAAGAAGAAAGCCAAACAATTTTTATCTAAACAAGAAAAGAAAAATATGGAAAACTTTGTAACGCTACTTAACTTTTTAAAAAAGAAAGATATACTTTTGTATCTTCAAAACCTTTTTGGTGGAGAAATAAAAAACGGCAGGCTTTACGATACGGCTAACAAAAAAATATTAAGCGTAAAATTTGGTTATTCACCCATAACCAAAGCAGACGTGGTGCGTGAATTTAACGCCTTAAAAAACGGATATTCTTCTGTTATCTATGGCGAATTTTCACAAGAAATAGTAGATTTTAAGAACCGCTTTAATAAAAAAGTAGAACTTAAAACGGGCGAGGACTTATTTTTAAGCCTAAAAGAAAAGGGGCTACTTCCTAATAAACAGCCTCCGCTTAAAGTTGAACAAAAAAAGCGTTATGATCTTAGTTTATTACTGCAAAACAAAAACGCACGTAAAACGTGCGTCTTTGGAATTTTAATGCTTATTTTTTCGTATTTCGTGCCGTATAAAACCTATTATTTAATAACGGGTGGGCTGTTTTTAGCACTTTCGCTTACGGCAAAATTGTTTGGAAAACCCACCGCCTAAAATTCGATATGAACAACTTTGTCAGACGTGCTTCTTCTGTATAACACTACCTTTCTACCCGTAGCGCATACGAATTCAGCAGAAAGTGCAATAGCCATTTCTTGACCTGCAACTTTTGGGTCTGCATCAGAATTTTCAAGCACGGTTACCTTAATAAGTTCGCGCTTTTCGATAGCCTTATCAAGCCCTTCGATAAACGCGTCTGTAATACCGCCCTTACCCATTTGGGTAACGGGCTCTATTTTTTGTGCGAGCGAGCGTAAGTTTGCCCTTTGTTTAGAAGTTAACATAATACCTTTTCCTTAAATACCTTTATCCATTCGTTAGCAACGAGTTTTGCACCGAATACGTTGGGGTGAACCCCATCGTATAACACGTGATATACACCGTATTTTTCTACGGCTTCATCAATTTTCTTTTGTAGCGGAACGAACGGAATATTATAATCTTCTGCAATCTTCTTTGCTACCTTTGCGTATTCATATACTTCCTTAAAACTTTCCCACTTTTCTTCAGTTGCACTGCCTTTGCAAACGAAAGGTTCTAACATAATAATCTTTACGTTAGGAAGTTTTTTAAGAGTATCTTCAATAAGCATACGATAAACTTTTTCGTATCTTTCGATATCAACGCCGTTGTTGTAATTATCAATAAGTTCGTGCCAAACGTCGTTTACGCCGATTAAAATTGATAATACGTCTGGGTTATGGTTCCAGCAATCTACCTTTACTCTTTGATAAAGGTCAACAACACGATTTCCTGAAATACCCGTATTTACCGCGTCGTATTTAGTAGGGTCTTCATATTTTAATTCGCCCATAATAAAGTGTGGATAGCCCATACCGTATTGCTTGCAAGCACATTCTTCGCCGGGTCTTGCTCTACCCATATCAGTTATGCTGTCACCATAAAATAAAATTTTCATATTATTAATCAACGAATTCAAATTCTTCTCCACCGATTATGATGGTCGATTTTTCCGTTGCTCCCATTTTCTTTAGTTTATCAATAAT
>JAZRHN010000056.1:0-1541 GCA_045644785.1 Christensenellaceae bacterium | reverse complement strand
CTTGGCGGGGTTTATAAACTCGCTTGTGCGGAAGATGAAAACGGAAATCTTGTTCCTAAAATTAAAGTTTCTGAAAATAGCGAAAAAATTACCAATCCGGGATTTAAGAATATTTATCGTATTTATGACAATAAGACGGGTAAGGCGGAAGCTGATTTGATTTTCTTAAGAGATGAAGAACCGATTGATGAAAGTAAGCCGTTAATTATTAAGCATCCAAAAGATAGATGGAAGTCTATGACTTTTGATAATTATACCTTAAAACCGTTACAAAAAGATATTATTAAAAGCGGTAAGGTTGTTTATAATTTCCCAAGCCTTTTTGAAATTAAAAACTATGCAGTTAAGGAATTGGAAAGTTTTTGGGATGAATATAAGCGTTTAGATAAACCCCACTTGTATAAGGTGGATTTATCAGATAGTTTATATAAATTAAAACAAGAAATGTTGGAAGAAATAAAGGGATAAATATAATAGGGGTTTATAGTGGATTTAACAAAAAGAAAATACAAAAAAGGGGAAGTAGAAACTCTTATAGCGGTTGAGCAAGAGCAGATAAATGCTGAACTAAAAGAAAGTTTAGCATTGATTGAGCAACTTAAAAAAGAGAATTACATGCTTTCCGCAAAACTTTCTGATTACGAGCAAAAGGAAGAGCTTATTGTAAAAACCTTAAGAGATTCTGAAGAAAAAGCCCGTGAAATAGAAAATAACGCTCAAATGAGATATGATTTTGCCGTTCGCAGTCTTAAAATCTTTTTACAAAGATGGAACGCTTATTTTGTAATGCTTAAGGAAAAATATCCATTATATCCCGCTGTTGTTAAAGCTAACGAGTTGTGCGATAAGTTAGGTGGATTGCTTGCAAATGGAAATAATAAACAAGTAATTGATGAATTATCTGAAAGTGTTAATAAAAAAGATTATGATACACCGGCAACATTTAATCCTAAAAAGAAGATAGAAGAATATATTGCCGCTACAAGTGATAGTGGGTTTAATTTAGATGAAGTTCTTAATCCAGGCGAACTTCAGTTGGAGGATTTATGCAAAGAATTGGGGCTAATGGACGAAGAATAGTTTTTGGCATAATATTGCCGTTAGTTTTTTTCTTAATACTTATTGCGTTAGACCAAATAACTAAATACGTTTTTAAGGATTTGTATTATTCAAAAGGGAATACACAATTTTTAGGCGAGTTCCTTTCTTTTACATATACTTTTAACCAAGGTGCTGCATACGGAATATTTGCAGGTAAAGAATGGGGACAAATATTCTTTAAGATATTAACAATATTTGCTATCATTGTTTTTGCGCTTATTTTCGTATATTCTTATAAAAAAAGAAATTTATTTTTATCATATTCGGTGCTTACTGTTTTAGCAGGCACTATTGGTAACTTTATTGATAGAGTATTAAACAACGGTGTTATTGATTTTATAACAATGAAAGTGGGGAATTTTGTGCCGTTTGGAATCTTCAATTTGGCGGACGTATTTTTATCGTTTGGTGTAATTTTAATGATTTTCTACTTTTTATTT
>JAZRHN010000055.1:0-4790 GCA_045644785.1 Christensenellaceae bacterium | reverse complement strand
TAACGTACAAAATAAACAAGTTAGCGTTTTATAATCAAAATATTCTAAATAGGCACTATCTACGGGCACGAAAAAAGTAGTAATAATTGCCGCTAATAAAGCAATAAACATTACTATATTTTTCTTTATAAACCCACTAACCTTTTTTAAAACCATTAATATACCTATTAAAGTTTATTGTTAAAATGAACAAATTATAAACAAGTAAGACAATATTAAGCAGTAAACGCAGTATTGCGAAGATAAAGTTTGTTTCTGTAAGAAACGAACTATAATCAAGCAAGACAAGGCTCGCGAAGCATTTTGGATGAGATAAACCTTTTGGTTATCGAAGTCAAAATGCTAAGCAGTAAACGCAGTATTGCGAAGATTAGAGTTTGTTTCTTTGGATTTTACCACTAGTAGTTTTTGGTAATTCATCACGGAAAACTACTATTCTGGGATATTTATAAGGTGCAGTTTTTGCCTTTACGTAAGTTTGAATTTCTTTCTTTAATTCTTCACTAGGAACGTAGCCTTTTACTAAAACGATACTTGCTTTAACAACTTGACCACGAACTTCATCGGGCTCTGCGGAAACGCCACATTCTAAAACGTAAGGAAGTTCCATAATAACGCTTTCAATTTCGAAAGGTCCTATACGATAACCTGAAGATTTAATAACGTCATCCACACGGCCAACGTACCAGAAATATCCGTCTTCATCACGCCAAGCGGTATCGCCCGTGTGATATAAACCATCGTGCCATACTTCTTCTGTTTTTTCTTTATCGTTATAGTATCCACAGAAAAGTCCGCAAGGTGCTCCGTTAGATACGTCAACAACTATTTCGCCAACTTCACCAACAGCGCAAGACTTTCCTTCATCGTTAACAAGGTCAACTTTATAGATAGGTGCAGGCTTACCCATAGAACCAACTTTATGGGGCTTACCAATCATATTACCAACGAGCATAGTGGTTTCCGTTTGACCAAACGCTTCGTGAATTTGAAGACCTGTTAATTTTTCAAATTGACGATAAACTTCAGGATTGAGTGCTTCACCAGCGGTAGTCATATGTCTTACTGAAGATAAATCGTAGTTTGATAAATCTTGTTTTATCATCATACGGAGCATTGTAGGTGGTGCGCAAAAACTTGTAATATTGTATTGTGCAAACATAGGAAGAATATCTGCAGCATCAAATCTGTCAAAATCGTAAACGAAAATTGCGCCTTCTGCAAGCCATTGGCCGTAGAATTTACCCCACATTGCCTTTGCCCAACCAGTATCAGAAATGGTTAAATGCAAGCCATCTGGGTCAACTGCGTGCCAGTATTTTGCCGTATGGAAATGACCTAAAGGATATTTATAGTTATGTGTTGCAATTTTAGGATAGCCTGACGTGCCTGACGTGAAATACATAAGCATCATGTCATCGCCACAAGCGGTATCTTCAGAACGGTTAAAGTGCGTGCTATACATTTGATATTCTTCATTAAAATCACGCCAACCTTCACGAGAACCGTTTACGATAATCTTATTAACTAAACCATCGTATTCAGCGCAAGCCGTTTCAATTTGAGATGCGGTTTCGCCATCTGCCGTGCAAAGAACTGCTGAAATTCCTGCAGACTTAAAGCGATATTCAAAATCGTGTACCATAAGTTGGTTGGTTGCAGGAATTGCGATAGCACCAATTCTATTTAAGCCGAGAACGGCAAACCAGAATTGATAATGACGCTTTAATACGAGCATTACTCTATCGCCTTTTTTAATTCCTAAAGACTTAAAGTAATTTGCACAACGGCAAGATTCTTTCATAACGTCCTTAAAGGTAAATCTTCTTTCCGTTTTATCTCTAGAAATATGAAGCATTGCGAGTTTTTCAGGCTCACGTTCTGCAATTTTATCTATAATGTCAAAAGCAAAGTTAAAGTTATCAACGTTTTTAAAGGTGATTGATTCGGGCGAGCCGTTTTCATCTTCTACTACGTCGATATAATTTTTATAAACTCTATCCGCACTATCCTTTGAAATGAATTTAGCGGGCTTTACTGCTCCGAGTTCTGCATGGGTTATTGAATGTAAAGGTTCGCCAAGCGGATTTAATACGATTGCATAGAAAACGCAATCTTCTCCACCTACGGCAATCATTCCGTGGGGAGTGCTTGAATCGTAATATATGCTATCGCCTGCATTTAAAACTTCAGCATGGTCGCCTATTTGAACTTTTAATTTTCCGCTAACTACTATATCGCATTCTTGACCAGTATGCGTTGTGCATTCAATAGGCTTATTTTCTGCAGATTGGTCGTAATGGCATTTTACGTATAAGGGTTCTGCTATTCTGTTTACGAAAGCGTTTGCTAGGTTATAGTAGGTTAAACCGTGTGCGTTTGCAATCTTTTCACCTTCTCCATTACGAGTTACGGTATAAGATTTAAGAAGCGGGCTGTGACCTTCAATAATATCGGTTGCGTTTACGCCAAGCGCATTTGCACAACGATAAATAAAGGCGAAGTTTAAGTCCATTTCCCCGCTTTCGCACTTAAGGTATTCGTCTTCCGTAATGCCCGTTTCAAGTGCCATTTCTTGTATTGAAAGTCCTTCTATTTCACGAAGTTCCTTAATACGTTTTGCCATCTCTTGAATTTTTAATTCAATTTGGTAATTAGTGTTATCCATAATTCTCCTATAAAACAAAAACCCGCCCCAAAGTTTACTTTGAGACGAGTTAATACCCGCGTTACCACTCAAATTGCTTTAATACCTTAAAGCCTCTTCAGAATCCAACAATTCCTTTGCACTAACGTAGCACGCACGGAAAGATTCTACTCCCTTTCGGTTTCTTTCTTTCAGCTCCGAAGTTACATTATCGATTTTACTTTAGCGACTTGCACCAACCGCCGCCTCTCTAAAAAGATATTACGATAACCTCTTCATCACAGCTTTTTTATGTTGGTATTATTTTACTATGTTTGCAATTTACTTGTCAACCATTTTAAGCAATAAAAGAAAATACGCCCGTTAAATAGGGCGTTTTAATTAAATTTCTACTACTAAACCATCGTAAGAATCTATTACTTCTATTTTGCCTTTTAGTTTTTCAGCAAATTCTTCAATAGTCTTTTTAGGATTTATATTAGGCTCTCTGTGATTAATAAATATCTTTTTTACCTTGCTTTTTTTAATTGTTTCTAAAATTTCAGGTTTAGCAAAATCCATATGTGCCGCTTCTAAAACCAAGAAATCAAGGTCATCTTCACGCTCGGTTATAACTTTAGGATAATCTGGCATATCACGCCATAAGTCGCCAGAGAAAACGAACTTTTTACCCTCTGCTTCCATATAAAGCGAATATGAATCGTATCTGTGTTGATTTTTTATTGCCGTAACCTTTAACGTTCCATCATCAAAAATTACACCCTCACTATATTTACTTAACTTTATAGGACCTTCAAAATTTTCGCTAAAAAGCGGTTTTTCTTTATAGTTAAACGCTTTTATTGGCAATTCAAATTCAGGACATTCCATCAAAAATTTAAACATACTATTAAATATATTTTCATCAGGCACTAATGCGGGAATATCTAATTTATGAAACCTTTCAAAGATATTTAATTCTGTAAAAAACTCTACAAAACCAATGGTATGGTCAAAGTGAGTGTGCGTTATAAACATACCCTTAATAGAATCATATTCAACGCCATAATTTTGAAGTAGCGTCATAATAGGTGCGCCTGCATCTATAATGTAATTTTTTTCACCAATGGTTATTAAAGATGAAGATAAAAAACGATTTTTACCCGGCACACAATAACTTGTTCCTAAAAACGTGATTTTCATATATTTTCCCTTATTTATTGATTATAAACTTATAATAGGTAGTTGATTTATATTCTTCCCCCGCCTTTAATATAGGCGACGGAAAGTTTTTACAATTAATTGCGTTAGGATAATTTTGCGTTTCTAAACAAAATGCGCAATTATTATAATAGGTTGCATTTTTACCCTTTCTACCATCTTTATATGAAGCGGTGTAAAGTTGTAATCCTGCTTGGTCAGAATACGTTTCCATCGTAATACCGCTATCTAAACTACGCGCCGATGAAACCTTTCTATATCCACTTCCGTTTAATGCAAAGTTTACGTCGTAACAACCAAAAGTTTTTAAGAAGATGTCGTCACTATCTAAATCTTTACCAATTTTTTTATAAGAAGTAAAATCAAATATGGTATCTTTTACTTGTTGAAGTGTGCCAAGCGGTATTAAATCGCTTTTTACAGGCGTGATATTATCAGCATCGATAAACAATTCCGTTTGCGTAATATCTGCTCCGTCTTCGCCATTTAGGTTAAAATAAGAGTGATTAGTTAAACTTAAGATAGTATCTTTATCAGACTTTGCTAAATAATCTATTTTAAGTCCGTCTTCCGTTAAAGTATATGTTACGGTAACGTTTAGATTTCCTGGGTAGCCTTCTTCCCCATCAGGGCTAAAATAGGTTAAACTAACGTAATCTTCACCGCATGTTGCTGACCAAATTCGCTTATCAAAGCCCTTAAATCCACCGTGAAGTGAGTTTTTTGTTTCGTTTAAGCCTACGTTATATTCTACGCCGTTTAAAGTAAACTTACCGCCCTCTATACGATTAGCGATTCTGCCTACGGTAGAACCTAAATAACCGCCGTTATTAACGTATTCCTCTAACGTGTTATAACCTAAAACAACGTCCGTTATTTTGCCGTTTTTATCGGGTATACATAACTTTCTTAACGTTGCACCATAAGTTATTATCTCCGCACT
>JAZRHN010000054.1:0-5727 GCA_045644785.1 Christensenellaceae bacterium | reverse complement strand
CCAGAACCGGAAGCACCAACAAATGCAATACACTCGCCTTTCTTTACTTCTAAATCAACGTTTTTTACAACCTTTTGCGTAGTTCCAGGATATACGTAAGACGTATTTTTAAAACTAACGTTACCTTCTATCGCCTTTATCTTTGCCTTACCTGCGTTTACTTCAATATCCTTTACACTCATAATTTCGGCTACTGAATTAAGCGCTTCGTTACCACTACTTATAGTAGGCATCGTGTTTGCGATATTAAGCACGTAACTACTTAAAGATACGAACATAGATTCGTAAAGTAAAATATCGCCTACTTCCATAACGCCGTTTATTGCTAGAATTGCACATACAAGCACGCAAGAAATTCTAAGCAATGAACTTACGATATACATTAGGCAACCGAATTTTGCCATAGTTTTATCAGCCGCTACACCTGAATCCCTTAACTCGCCAATAGAGTGGGAAACTTGGTCTATTTCTCTTTTTTCTAGCCCGTGCGATTTGGTTACGGTGTACATTTCTAGCATAGTGGTTAGTTTAACACTCATAGACTCGTGATTAAGTCGCACGTTTCTATATCTTTTACCAATCGTTTTTCTAAACGACCTAGTAATGATAACGTTTATAGGCACTACTATTAAAAAGAATAGTGCTATGTATCCGTTTTTAGATATTGTGACGATAGTTGCAACTATTGCACTTAAAATTGCAGGAATAATAGTATGCACCATGCTGCGCATAAAAGTATCAACCCCGTCGGTGTCCTTTAGAAATTTTGATTGCACTTTGCCCGTTTGCAAATCTTTACTATAAGTAATAGATAAACTTTGTAATTTTCTTATAACCGAACACTTTATCGCGGCACTATTGTTATGTAGCATTTTACTAATAATTCGCCACCTAAGTATAGTTGTGGGAATATTTAAAAGTAATACGAATAAAATAATGCCAAAACAAATTACAAGTTGCGAAATAGCGTGTGAACTTAAGCCCGCGCCAGCCATCAAAGAGCCCGTTACAACGTTTACGATATACGCCGTAACTAATGGTAAAACCCACGTTGGCAAGTCCATAAATATGTAAACTAAAGAAGAAAAAAATAAAGGCTTTCGGTTATACTTTAATAGTTTCATAAAGAACCGAAAATTGCCTTTTTTGCTTTTTTCTTTTAAATTGTCTTCAAATAAAAAGTCGTAATCAGGAATAGAATTTTTAGCAGATCGGTAACGCCCGTCTTTTACAACGCTAGTAGTTTTCATAACCCTTTCTCCTACTTTGGTTGGGTTAAGTTTAGCATACCCAATATGCTATGTCAATAGAAAAGGCGAAAAAATTTTAATAAATTTTTTCGCCTGTTTTTTACTACTTTTAAGCGGGTGTCCAACCCATTTTTTGACCTGATAAAATGTGGATATGTAAGTGGAAAACGGTTTGTCCAGCATCGTCCCCTTGATTGATAACTAAACGGTATCCGTTATCTAATTCCAACTCTTTTTTAAGTGTAGGAATTTTTTGTAAACATCTTTTTACCATTAAACTTTGCTCTTCGTTCATTTCGGCTAAAAGTTTAAAATGGCTTTTAGGAATACATAAGAAATGATTTTTTGCTTTAGGGTCAATATCTCTAATAATAATCATATCTTGGTCTTCGTATACCTTGTTTACGGGAATTTCGCCCGAAATCATTTTACAAAACAAACAGTCCATAATCTTTCTCCTTTATACTATTTCGCCTTCCGCTCCGTCACGGAAAGGTTTTAATATTTTTACTTTTACAATTTCGCCTATTTTATCACTCTTAATATAAGTTCTTAAATAGTTCTCGGTATAGCCTACCTTGTATCCGTCCTTTTCTTCTTCTACTAAAACACTTAAAATCTCACCCTGATTAAATAGCGCAAAATCGGTTTTATATTGCTCTTTAATCTTTATTAGTCTATCTAATCTATCCTTTTTAATCTCGGGCGATAGGTCGGTCATTTTATACGCTACCGTTCCTTCCCTTCTACTAAATGGAAAAACGTGTAAATCGGCAAACTTAACCTTTTTAACTAAATCTATCGTATCTAGAAAATCTTGTTCCGTTTCGGTAGGAAATCCAACTATAATATCGGTAGTAATACCCGCATTAGGAAAATACTCTCTAATTAAATTTACTCTACTTAAATACTCTTCACGCGTGTATTTTCTATTCATCTTTTTAAGCACGGCGTCCGCGCCAGATTGAAGAGACAAATGAAAATGCGGTGCAAAATTTTTTAAGCCTTTAAGTGCCGTTAAAAATTCGGGGGTAATTACGTTAGTTTCTAACGAACCTAACCTAATGCGCTTATCAATATCTTTTAAGGCTAAAATTAACCCCGTAAGCCCCAAACCATCACTATCGTAAGCAGATAAGTTTATTCCCGTTATAACAACTTCACGGCTATCTAACGCCTTTATTTCGCCAATAACGCTATCTATTTTTCTACTTCTCGTTCTACCCCTTAAATACGGGATAATACAATAGGCACAAAAATTATCGCAACCGTCTTGCACCTTAACGAAAGCACGCGTGCGTGTGGTTTTAGGAAAAGGAAGTTCATCGTAAATTTTACTTTCTTTTTCCACCATTTCGCCCGAAAGATTTAATATTTCAGGGATTTTACCTTTACCAAATACGCCTGTTACTAAACAATCTTCGCCTTTTGATAAAAAGGCAGACGGGTCTTTTTGAGAAGCGCAACCCATAAATATAATCTTTGCGTTTTTATTATATTTTTTAATACGGCTTGCCACTTGGCGTGATTTCTTTTCTGCTTCTTTCGTAACCGCACAAGTATTTACAATATAAAGGTCGGCATACTCTAATTTGTCCGAAACAGTATATCCTAAATTTTCAAGCCCAGTCATAAGCGATTGCGATTCGCACTCGTTTACCTTACAACCTAAATTAAATACTACCGCTTTCAAACTATTCTCCTTTACGGAAAACGCAAGCAGACCACTCACCCTTTATCTTTTCATCAACAAAGATAAATCCTGCGTTTAAGTAAGCTTGTTTTACTAAATTTAATCTATCAACTAATATACCACTTAAAATAATCTTTCCGTTATCTTTTAAGTTTCCACCGATATAGGGTGCAAAACCAATAAGCACGTCCGCAACGATATTTGCTACAACTATATCGCCTTTAACGGTGTTATCGTCTAAAAGATTTTTAAGCATTACCGTGCCGTTTTCTATTTTATTAAGTTTAATATTCCGCTCGGTTGCAACAACTGCGCACTCGTCTATATCCGTCATTATAACTTCTTTAGCACCGAGTTTACTTGCGGTTATTCCAAGTATTCCGCTACCACAGCCAACGTCTAACACCACGTCCCCACTACTTACCAAAGTTTGTAAAAACTCTACGCACATAGAAGTAGTTTCGTGCTCGCCAGTGCCGAACGCCATATTAGAATCTAAATAAATGGCTATTTCGTGCGGGGCTTTTTCATACTCTATCCAATCGGGAACGACTACAACCTTTTCGCCAATATGTAAAGGCTTAAAGTTTTCTTTCCACTTTTCACGCCAATAATCGCCGTCTATTTCGTTTAAGTCAAAATTTAGTTCGCCAATATCAAACGGGCAAACACTTTTTAAATTAGATAAACGTTCTTTTATTTCTTCTATTAATTGCTCGGCTTCATTAAAAGGCAAACAAACTTTAACGGATACTGTTTTATCCATTTTATATATGCTTTCATCAGCGTAATCCCACACGATTTTATTTTCGGTGAGTTCAATTAAATCTTCCGCGTCGTTAATAGAAACGCCCTCATCAGAGTATTCAGATAATAAATCGGCAACTAATTCGCTGCCATCGTGGGTAGTATATACCGTTAATTCAATAAACTTGCTCATACGTTATATTTTAGCATAACCAAAACAAAATAACAAGAAAGAAAAGTAAAAAAGTTTACCTTTAACTAATAATATGTTACAATGTAGTTATGGATAGTTTGCAAATTAGGCGTGCTATGAAAGAGCAACGCCAAAGCCTAACAAAAGAACAAATAACGGCATTATCAACCGCCGTTTATAATAATTTCCTTTCCCTTTCTATTACGGGTAAGTCTGCGTTTATCTATAAAGACTTTAGGGGCGAAGTTTTAACCGCACCCTTTATAGAGTATTTTAAGAGTTTAGGTGCAAAAATTAGTTATCCTTTTATTGATGGCGAAAATATGCTTGTTGTTATTCCTACTAATAGCGATTTTACAGCCAATTCTTTCGGCGTAGAAGAGCCTACCGATTATGCAATCATAGATGATATAGACGTGGCAATTATCCCCCTTTTAGCGTGCGACATACAAAAAAACCGTATAGGCTTTGGTAAAGGATATTACGATAGATTTTTAAGTAATCACAAATGCTTAAAAATAGGAATTTGCTACGACTTTCAAGTATTAGATAACGTTCCCACACACGAATTAGACGTGCCGTTAGACATTATAATAACCGACAAACGAATAATAAAATAAAAAAGACTAACTAAATTCTCGTTAGTCTTTTTTATTTAGTAAAATTATAAAATTAGGCACTACGTTATAACCCTAAAAGTTGTTTCTTTTTTTCTGCAAATTTCTCTTGTGTAATTATTCCTTGGTCAAAAAGAGTTTTTAATTTTAAAATTTCATCAGTGAAACTTCCACTTTTATCTAGATTTGAAGTTTTTTCGTTTTCCATTAAACAAATATCTAAAAACGATAAAATCCTCTTTGAGGAACTTAAAATATGTTGACTTTTACCCGCATGGTTTTCAATATAAACTTTCAACACATCTATACCACCAACTGTTTTTGACACCTCTTTTGACGTATTTACACCTACCAACGCACCAACTCCACCAGCTATAGCCCCTCCAACTAAGGCTCTCCCTATACCTCTTTTTTTCTTTGTAACAGTTTTTTGCCCCATAGTTTCTTTTTCATAGCCTTTAACCTCATTGAATTGATAAACAACAGGACGCTTTATTTTTCTTGATTTACCAAATAAAAAAAGTTTATGTTCTGCATCAATAGACAACACCTTACTTATCTTTTGTGTTTGTGTAAACAACTTCCTACGTTCATCATTTATTCGCCAAAAATCAATTAGTGTTTCTATAGAATAAAATTCATGAGAAGAAGATATCCTCGCACACTCAGAACAAATATTACCATCACTCGCCTTTGCTTTTGACAGCATGCCGAACTTTTTTCCGCAAATAGGACAATGCTTTGCCATATAAAACCCTCCAAAAATTTAATAAATAAAAAGTGCGCCAACCGAAGTTAGCGCACCGAAAAGCGCAAACCCCAATTGTCGCCAAACAAATTTCAAGCATACGAAAGGATAACCTAACACAATAACCTGATGGAATTTGCGATTTTACCAAATTCATATAGTTATTGTGTATAACAAAAGAAAGAATAATCCTTTAAAAAGAAAATATCCTTGCGTTTGCTTATAAAATTTGTTTGGCATAGTCATTTTAACATATACAAAAAGTTTTATCAAGCAGTTTTTAGGATATAACAAAAAACTCGGCTTTTTAAACCGAGTTTTTAATAATATTTTTTTATTCTTTAATGCTGATTGCTTTTTCTATTAAGGAAAAGATTTCTGCTTTGCCAAGCCCCGTATCTGCTGAAGATGCAGTTATATCGGCAATACCTACCCTAAGTTTTGTAGCAATATTTTGTAATTGTGGTTTAATTTTGGTT
>JAZRHN010000053.1:0-9405 GCA_045644785.1 Christensenellaceae bacterium | reverse complement strand
GGTCTTGCTCTACCCATATCAGTTATGCTGTCACCATAAAATAAAATTTTCATATTATTAATCAACGAATTCAAATTCTTCTCCACCGATTATGATGGTCGATTTTTCCGTTGCTCCCATTTTCTTTAGTTTATCAATAATGCCCCTATCACGTAATACCTTTTGTAAATATGCAAGTGATTGCATATCATCTAATACTACGTTACGCTTTAACACGTCAACAAGCGAGCCAACTACAACAAAGGTTTCGCCTTCGCGTAAAATTTCGTAATCTAACTTTTCGGGCTTTTCGTAATTAAACTCTTCGTATTCAAGCGGAGTTACGGGCGGTAATTTATCTAATACGTCTACTATCGCTTTCTTTAACTCATCTAAACCTTCGCCTGTGATTGCCGAAATAGGCAACACCTTTTTACGCTTTAATTTAGACTTAAATTCCTTAAACTTTTCATCTGCGCCGTAATAGTCCGTTTTATTTGCAACTATAATTTGCTTTAATTTATCAAGCCCGCCACCATAGTTTTTAAGTTCTGCATTGATTTTTAAATAATCGTCGTAAGGGTCTCTACCTTCTTCGCCCGAAATATCTACAACGTGAACTAGCATTCTAGTTCTTTCGATATGGCGTAAAAAGTCTATGCCAAGACCTGCACCTTCGCTAGCACCTTCAATAAGCCCAGGGATATCTGCGATAGTAAATTGTCTATCGTAAAAGTCTGATACGCCAAGGTTAGGTGAAAGAGTTGTAAAGTGATAATTTGCGATTTTGGGGCGCGCTTTTGTAAGTTTAGATAGTAGCGTTGATTTTCCTACGTTAGGAAAGCCTACTAAACCTACGTCTGCAATGGTTTTTAATTCTAAAACAATACGCTTGGTTTCCGTCTTTTCCCCCGTTTGAGAGAAGTGGGGCGCGTGTCTTCTAGAATTAACGAAACGTGCATTACCTTTACCGCCGTCACCACCAACTAAAACTACTTTAGTTTGACCTTCGGTAAACATGTCGCAAATGATATTACCCGTTTGCTTGTCGCGAATTACCGTGCCTAGCGGAACTTTTAACACCAAGTTTTCGCCTGCTTTGCCAAAACAATTTTTAGGTTCACCCTTACTACCGCTTTCAGCAACGTATTTAGTTTTATAATAGTATTCGGCAAGACTACCTACGTGTGAATCGGCAACGAAGATTATATCTCCGCCCTTACCGCCGTCTCCACCGTCAGGACCGCCATTTACTTTTCCTTTGTAATGGATAAAAGAAGTTGCGCCGTTACCGCCGTCACCTGCTTTTATCGTTATAATCGCTTTATCTACAAACATAAATCTACCGCTTTATAATTTTTTTACATAAATTATTTATTGGGCAATTTTCGCAATCGGGCTTACGTGCCTTGCAAAAACTACGCCCTAAATATATCAAATAATGGTGCGACCTAGACCAGTCGCTTTTATCTATGGCTTTTTTAAGTGCGTTCTCCGTTTTAAGAACGTTATTTTCTTTTACGATACCTATTCGGTTAGAAACCCTAAACACGTGCGTATCTACGGCTATTGCATCTTTCTTAAAACCGACCGAACTAACAACGTTAGCCGTTTTTTGACCAACACCTGCTAGCGACTTTAACGCCTTAAAATCTTCAGGAACTTGTCCGCCGTATTTATCGACTAAATCTTTAGTAGCCGATAATATGTGCTTGGCTTTAGAACGATATAATCCACAAGAGAAAATATACTTTTCTAGTTCATCACTTGATAACGTTAACATCTTTTCGGGTGTACCGTAGTCTTTAAATAAAACTCTAGTAACCTTATTAACACGCTCGTCCGTGCATTGCGCGGATAAAATTACCGCCACTAAAAGTTGATAGGGCGTTGAAAAATTAAGCGCGGGCTTATCGGTAAAAACCGTGGAAAGCCGTTCTATAATACTTTTTACAACTTTTTTATCCACGTTTTTATGATAACATACCCGCGTTATTTTAGCAAGTAAAAATTTATCTTTTAGAGTGGCTTTACTATTTTTTTGCCACCCTTTTCGCTTACTGAAAACACACCGACAAAACTCTTAACCTTAAAAGCGTTTATAGCTTTTTTCATAATGTCCGAACTAACGCTAGGTTTTACCGAAAGCCCACACCCTACACCTGCTTCCTTTGGCGTGTTGACTATTACGTTATAAATACCTTTACTTTTTAAAAATTCCGAAAATGCTATCGTATCTGAACGTGATTTAAATGCCACCACGTAGTATTCCATAAAACTTTCTCCTTTGCATAATTAGGCAGTTTACCCTATACAATATACTATTAAGTTTTACCGTTTTATGTGAAGGAGTTTGATGATTTATTTAGATAACGCCGCAACTTGTGGCTTTAGACCAAGAGAAGTATCCGATGCCGTGATTTCGGTTATGAATTACCTATCGGCTAACCCTGGCAGGGCTTCTCATAGACTAGCCGTTACAGGGCAAAAAATAATATATTCCGCGCGCGAAAAACTAGCAAGACTATTCGGTGCAGAACCCGAACGCGTTATATTTACTAAAAATTGCACAGAAGCATTAAATATCGCCATATTTGGAATAGTTAAAGCGGGCGACCACGTTATAACTACCGTTTACGAACATAATTCCGTTCTCCGCCCACTACTTTATCTAAAAAATATAGGCAAAATTAGCCTTGACATTATAGAACCTGCAGAAGTAAGCCCACAACTTCCATCTTTAATAAAGCAAAAGATTTGCGATAAAACGGCACTAATCGTTTGCACTGCGGTAAGTAACGTTACGGGACTAACGCTACCCATAAAGGAAATTACCCAAATATCTAAAAATTATTCAATCCCCCTTTTAGTGGACGGGGCACAAGGTGCGGGGCATATTCCCCTAAAGGTAGACAGCCTATCCTCTATTGCCGTTGCGGGGCATAAAGGTCTTTACGGAATTATGGGTAGCGGTGCGCTTATTTTAGGAAAGGACGTTGAGTTAACGCCAATTATTTTTGGTGGAACGGGAACTGAAACGTTTGATTTTCCTACAACGTATCCAGAAAAATTAGAAGCGGGCACACTTAACTTGCCCGCTATAACTGCGCTATCCGTCAGCGCTGATTACGTTATTAAAAACATTGTAAATTTTGGCGATTGCTTATACGAATACACCTTTAAAGCGTGTGAGTTTTTAAGTAAAATTAACAACGTTACGCTTTATAGTAGCCCTAACCGTTCTGGAATTGTTGCGCTTAAAATAAACGACAAAAGTAGCACCGAAGTTGCCGATGAACTCTCTTTTACTTTCGATATAGCCGTGCGTGGCGGATATCATTGTGCGCCACTTATGCATCAATATCTAGGCACAAAAGAAAGTGGGCTAGTTAGGGCGAGTTTTGCCGTGCAAAATACTTACGGCGAACTCACAAGTTTTCTAAACGCTATTAAAAAGATAGCAAAAGGTTAAATTTGCTTTAACTTTTCCACAATTTTATTTAAATAACTTTTTTGTTTTTGGTCTAGCATAGGCGAAATCATACGTGCAAAATTATCTAATTCTTCGTTAGTTAGCGTGCCGTTTTTCTTATTCTTTTCGGCTTCTGAATAAATTGCACGAAATAGGTCGTTTTGGCTTTTTCCGTCAAACTCGCTAGATAACTTTTTTACCATATCGGCTAAATTATCAGGGGTTTGATGATTTTTTGAATAACTGTTAAAGTCTTCCATAACTTTCTCCTTTAATTTTAGTCAGTATATTGTATGTTTTTTATCACGTAAAATGTCAGAGGTATTATGGATATTTTAAATTTATTAAGTAGTTATTTATCTAACGGCAATCTTCAAAAGTTATCACCGCTTGTTAATTTGCTTGCAAAAAATTCTTTCGATATTAAAAAAACAATATCGTCACTTTCGCTTGAAGATATTGCTCCACTACTTGGTGCGTTTATAAATCAAAATGAAAATTCCCCACGCGAAGTGCGTGAGGAAAATATTTCACCTAAAACCGAGCCTATTAAAACCTGTGCTTCATTTGAAATTGTAGATAGGCTTAATAGATACTTTGAAACTATTTAAGAATTTCTATAGCGCGGTCTATTGCAAACTCGTCAGATACGCAATTATCTTTGTTGTTTTGAACTATACCCACGTCTTGAATACACGTTTTATAGTCTGGCCAATATATTCTTGCACGGGTTAGTTTTATTGCAGAACCATCGCTTAATTCATACGTTCTTTGAACAATGCCTTTGCCGTAAGTTGAGTAATTATTTCGGCGTTGATTAAAAGAAGTCAATATTAAATTATCAATAGAAAAAGCATCGCCGTAGTGTAGCATTGCACCGAGTAAACTTTCCGATGCAGAAGCCGTGTAGCCGTTGGCTAGCACGGTTATTTTTTGTATTTCCGTGTTGAAGTTATTTTTACTCGTCACGTATCTAATTTCATCGTAATCGCTTTGAGAACAACCGAGCGGAGTTTTTTTAGCGCCGTTATTATATACTAGATAAGATGCGATTTTGCACATTTCGGTCACTAAACCGCCAACGTTATTTCTTAAATCTAATATGAGTTTGGTTTTGCCACACTCTTTCATAAATTCCATTGCCCTAGCAAATTCATCTGCGGCTTTACCTGTAAATTCATCTAATTGAATATATGCGGTATCGTCTGCTAAATTTTCCATTTTACCATTTTCGCTAATGGTTTCTTCTTGCTCGTCACCGTAAGTAAAATCTAAACTATGTTTATTATCCTTATAAACAACCATAGCGCAAAGGTAATTTTTACGTTCTAACTGAACTTCTTTATCAGTAAACTCACCATCTCTCGTTATTCTTAAAAAGAAAGGCTGGTTAATATCAATGGTTTGCAAAAATGCTTTTAGTTCGGCATTACTGTTAAACCACTCGTATTCGTTATCGCCTATTTTACCTGCGGTAACTACGTCCCCTGCCTGTATTCCCGCTTTATAGGCAGGCGAATTCTTTGCTACGCCGAATATACCGAGATTTTCGATTATATCGCCGTTGCTATCTACTAAAAAGGTCATACCCGTTCCGCCGTAATAACCTTCGTCTTCCGCCGTTTGAACGTTGTATTCTTCTTTAGTATAATATTCAGCGTATCTATCGTTTATAAGTAGCGATTTTGCTACCGACTCTGCAATTTCATCGTCGGTTAAGTCTAACTTAAATATTGATTCTTTATCTATAATACTTAAAATTTCTTGTATTTTTCGCGTTGCACTATCTTGCCCTGCACAATGCGTAGCATAGCCACCGAAAAAAGAAGCGGTTGCTAACAATATTCCGCCAAGAACGATGTTGGCGATTCGTATTATTTTATTTTTCTTTGATTGTTCCATATAAATTACCTAACTAACTTTGAAAGTAAAGTTATCAATCTAAAAGTTATCGCATCTGAAAATTTGCGAATATTAAGACCTGTTGCACGCTCAATTTTATCTAAACGATAGGTAAGCGTGTTTCTGTGTAAAAATAGTTTTCTGGAAGTTTCACTAGTATTAAGGCTATTGTTTAAGAATTCTTCAGCCGTTTCTACCATTTCGGCATCTTCAAAAATTTCTTTTGCGTTTTCTTCTGATAATAATTCCAAATACTCGTCTAACTTATATTTGGGTAAATCTTCTAACATTTTAATAAAAACGTATTCTTTATAAGAGTGAACGCCACCCTTTCCGCTTACGCTTTTTTCCATATTTTGCGCTGATACCGCTTGAGAGAACGATAAAGCAACTTCGGTGATTTTATTTACCGTTCCACCAACGAAAATATCGACAACAATACCCGCTTCATCATAAATAGAACGAGCGAGATATTCGGCATATTCGGTAAAAGATTGATAACCACCGTTTAAGCAATCGTTAAACTTTATAAGCGCACACTCGTTTTCATCTAAAGTCACAGTATAATCCCCGTCGTTAGAATAATTTTCTATAACGTTGATAACGTCTGCCACTTCACCCTTATTAACAGAAATTAGCATTACGGAGAATGGGTTTTCAGGAACTTGATATTTTCTTGCGTTCTTTTCTATTTGGAAAAAACTTAATTCCCCTAAAACTGCCGAACGGAAAAATTCTTCTTTAGTAAGTTGTGAAGAAGTTGGTGCTATGCGTTCTGCTAAACTTGCTATTAAATACGCTAAAGACTTTTTATCGCCATCGCAATCTTCTATTACGCCAACGTATTCTCTACCCATAAAAGAAAATGGGAAAAAGGCTTTGCCGTCTTTTTCGGTAAACGCACCTATTTCAGTGCTAATACTACCGTCTTCTACTACCGAAAATGTGGGGCAAGCATTGATTTTTATTTCTTCTACAAATCTTTTTAGTTCAGTCATTTCTTTAGTTCCTTAAAAATACATAATTTTGCCGTTGTTTTTTTGTGCAAAATTTTCATATTTATTGTAGCATACTATTTAAAAAAATAAAAGCCAAAAAGAAAACTTTTTGGCTTTTTATTTGTTTTTTTATAATTATTCAGCGTCTACAGGTGCTTCTTCTGCAACTGCTTCTGCTTTAGCAGCTTCGATAGCAGCCTTTTCTTCTTCGTTTCTTGCAACGATAGTCATTTCGGTTTCAGAATCGAATAAGTGACAGTGTAACATATCTAAACCAAGTTTAATAACTGTTTTAGAAACACTAGCGCTACGTCCGTCAACTTTAGCGATAAGGTTGGGCTTATCGTCATCTAAAGTCTTGTCGTATTCACCTGCATCATCAGCAGTTTCGGTTTTGCAGTATAAAATCTTTTCTGCACCGAGTGCTTCAACAACGTCAACCTTAACGTCGATAGTTTCAACGCCTGCACCACCGAAGAATGTTTCTTCGTCGTGGATATCTTCAGGACGGATACCGAAAGTTACGGGCTTGCCGGTGTTGAGATAATCTTCTAAACCAACGATAAGTTTTACCTTATCTGCAGGGAGAGGAAGTTTGTTGCCAGCAAATTCTACGTAAACCTTTTTAGCAGTTCCGGTTAAGGTTGCATCAAAGAAGTTCATTTGGGGGCTACCGATAAAGCCTGCAACGAATTGGTTGATAGGATAATCGTAAAGATTGATAGGAGTATCAACTTGTTGCATAAAACCGTCTTTCATAACAACGATTCTAGTACCCATGGTCATAGCTTCTACTTGGTCGTGGGTAACGTAGATAAAGGTTGTAGCAAGTCTGTTGTGGAGTTTGGTGATTTCGGTTCTCATTTGTGCACGAAGTTTCGCGTCTAAGTTAGAGAGCGGTTCATCAAGTAAGAATACTTTAGGTTCACGAACGATTGCACGGCCTAAAGCAACACGTTGTCTTTGACCACCTGATAAAGCCTTGGGTTTTCTTGATAAATACATTTCAAGACCAAGAATTCTTGCTGCTTCTTTTACCCTTTGATCGATTTGATCTTTGGGCATTTTACGAAGTTTAAGACCGAATGCCATATTGTCATAAACGGTCATGTGGGGATATAACGCATAGTTTTGGAATACCATTGCGATATCTCTGTCTTTAGGAGATACGTTGTTCACGAGAATGCCGTCGATATAAAGTTCACCAGCGGTGATTTCTTCTAAACCAGCAATCATACGGAGCGTGGTTGACTTACCACAGCCTGAAGGACCAACGAATACTATAAATTCTTTGTCTTCAATATCAAGATTGAAGTCGGTTACCGCAGTTACGCCTGACGGATAAACCTTGTAAATGCCTTTTAAATTAAGACCTGCCATAATTTTCCTCCGTGGGGAAATTAACCCCTTTTTTAAATCCTATCTATTTTAGCACCTTTAGTACGCTTTTTCAATAGTCATTTTTTATAAATTTTATAAGCCCTATTGTATATATTGCACAACTAATCTAATTCGTCTAACGTAAGTTCGTAAGACGGCGCAAATTCCTTTAAAAAGTATACTACTTCGGGCTGTTTTAACGACTTTAATTCGCTACCTATACTAGACTTTGCCTTCTTAAATTCCGAGTTGCCTGCCTTTACTTCTTCTACGCATTTTAGGTATGCAGCAAGCCTATCCGCACACTTAACGATTTTATATTCTTCACAATCAGAATCGGGCATTACGTATTGTTTATACTCGTCTTTTAAGTCTTCCGGTAACATATTTAAGATACGCTCGCACGCGTTCTTTTCTAAATCTTTATAAGCAGACTTAATTTCAGGGTTAAAGTATTTTATCGGCGTAGGTAAATCGCCCGTAATAACTTCCCCTACTTCGTGATATTGTGCAAATAATACCACCTTATTTACGTCCACGTTTCCACCATACATCTTGTTTTTAACAAGTGCTAACGCGTGTGCGATTACTGCAACTTGATGGCTGTGCTCCATTATATTTTCTTCCCTAATAGAACGCATAAGCGACCAACGCTTAATATATTTCATTCTGTTTATAAATGCAAAAAACTTAAACATTTTTCCACCTCGGTTAAAAATATTTTATCATAAAAAATTTGAATTCGCAACAAAAAAATGCTTGACAACACTTCTACGATGTGTTATTCTTAAGAAAAATTAAACGTTATGGGTGCCGTAAGGCTGAGATTATACCATCTGAATCCGCAAGGTAATGCTTGAGGGAAATGCGTAAATATCTTTGTTTTCTAGCACCTATTCGGGTGCTTTTTTGTTGCCCGAAAAGGAGTGAATTTATGAAAAATTGGTTTCTTTTGAACACTGACTTAAGCGTTGAACAGCAAATTGATGCGCTTAAGGGCGTTATCACGGGTATCCGTGATTTTGCGCTTTGGGCTTTTTTAGCCTTTGCTTTTATCACGGTAGTTGTTGGACTTATCGTTAACTTTAAGTTTAAAGATAAGTTCTCTGCCTTCTTAAAAGTTGCAATATCTGCCCTTTTGGGTTTTGCAATTTGCTTTATAACAATACTATTATACTTGCAAATAAATAGGCTTTCACTTAAAGGTGAACTTAACCTTAACTTTTATTTATGGCTTGCTTTTTCTGCATTTTTAGTAGCATCAGTTATCGCTTGCACGCTTATTAAAATCTTTAACCAAAAGTTATTTAAGGTTATTACCTTAATTTTAGGTGGACTTTCAGCAGTATTTTTAATTGTTTTATTAAATTTATTCCCCACGCTAGACGGGTATCAACCTTTAGACGGCGGTGTGCTTTTCGTTCCACTTTCAATAGCGCTTACGCTTTTAATAATAGTGCTTGCTTTCGTTTTCGATAAAGGCTCTATAAAGGAAAACACCAAGTCGTTAACCTATGCGGGAATTTGTATCGCCATTGCTTACGCACTTTCTTACGTAAAGTTTTTTGATGGCCCACAAGGCTCGTCCGTTACGCTTGCAAGTATGCTACCCATTATGCTATATGCGTATATTTTTGGGGCAAGAAAGGGCGTTTTAGTAGGTGCTGTTTACGG
>JAZRHN010000052.1:0-21819 GCA_045644785.1 Christensenellaceae bacterium | reverse complement strand
GATTTGATGAAAGCCCCACAAATAAAGTTAATATCGGCGGAACATATTATAAAGAATATTGGGGAGAAGGCTCAAACAGAGCAAGAAACTGGCAAAGATATGACCTTGGTGGTGCTAAAAAGTTATCGTTTGAAGAAGGCGTTGACTCTTACGTTCCTTACGCTGGTAGTTTAAAAGATAACGTGGCAACTACTTTAGCAAAGGTTAAATCAACCATGTGTAACTGTGGTGCGTTAACTATTCCCGAACTTAAGGAAAAGGCAACTCTTACGTTAGTTTCTTCAACCAGTATAGTTGAAGGTGGCGCACACGACGTTATTCAAAAAGATAAAATGCGTGGTCAATAATAAATAAAAAATATAATAAAAAAGGTGCAAGTTTAATCTTGCACCTTTTAATTTTTTAATAATTATACGTTAAACCTAAATAAAACAACGTCGCTATCTTTCATTACGTATTCTTTACCTTCAGAACGAACTTTACCTTTTTCTTTAGCAGCGTTGAACGAGCCTAAGTCAACCAAGGTTTGATAATCTACTATTTCCGCACGGATAAAGCCTTTTTCAAAGTCAGAGTGAATTTTACCTGCCGCTTGTGGAGCTTTAGTTCCTTTTTCAATAGTCCATGCACGAACTTCTTTTTCGCCTGCAGTAAGGTAACTTATTAAACCAAGTGTATCGTAAGAGGTTTTAATAAGTTTATCTAACCCACTCATACTTTCGCCGAGTTCTGTTAAAAACATTAACTTTTCATCATCGGGTAGGGTAGAAAGTTCTTCTTCAGTTTTAGCGCAGATTACGATTGATTTAGCGTTTTCAGTTTTAGCAAATTCTACCACTTGTTTAGCAAGCGGAATTTCATCTGCAGTTTTGCCCATATCCTTTTCACTTATATTTGCGGTATAGATAACGGGTTTGTCGGTGATTAAAAATAAACCTTTAAGAAGTTCCTTTTCTTCATCACTACACTCAAGTGTTCTTGCAGGTTTCATGTCGCATAAATGGTTATATAATCTTGCAAAAAATTCAAATTCTATTTTATATTTTTTATCGCCCGTTTTTATCATGCTTTCCGATTTATCCATACGCTTTTTAACAGCATCGGTATCGGCAAAAATAAGTTCTAAGTTAATAGTTTCAATATCACGTAAAGGGTCTATTGTGCTATCTACGTGTGTAACGTTTTCATCACCAAAACATCTAACAACGTGAACTATAGCATCAGTTTCCCTTATATTTGCAAGGAATTTATTTCCTAAACCTTCGCCTTTAGAAGCACCTTTTACAAGCCCAGCAATGTCAACGAATTCTACAACGGCGGGGGTGATTTTTTTTGTATTGTAAAGCTTACCTAAAATGTCCAACCTTTCATCGGGAACAGCAACAATACCAACGTTTGGTTCTATCGTGCAAAACGGATAGTTAGCGCATTCTGCGCCGGCTTTTGTAATTGCGTTAAATAAAGTAGATTTACCTACGTTGGGAAGACCAACAACACCAAGTTTCATAATTTGTTTCCTTTAATTTTTATCCTAACTATTATAAGCCTTTTTTGTTTAAAATTCAACTTTTTAATTGCAATTATTAAAATATCTGTGATATAATACCGATTGAAGAAAATTTCGTTATTTTTTAAGCGGTGTTTTAGCCGTTTTTAAGGAATTGTATGAACTATAAAGAGTATATTGCAAAAAAATTAGTTGTAAACGGGGTAGACGTAGATACTTTAGCTTCGTTTATTGAAATTCCGCCCAAAACAGATATGGGTGATTATGCTTTACCTTGTTTTAAACTTTCTAAAGTTTTAAGGTCATCGCCTGTTAAAATTGCTGAAGATTTAGCAACATCTTTTACCGCTGACGAATTTATATCTGAATGTAATGCGCTTAACGGATATCTTAACTTTAAGGTTAATAGAACGGCTTTAGCACAAGCGTTATTATCAGAAATTATTGCTGATGGCGATAAATTTGGTTCAAGTGATTTAGGAAATGGTAAAACCATTTGTATAGACTATTCTTCTGTTAATATTGCAAAGCCTTTCCATATTGGTCACTTATCTACCACAGTTATCGGTAGTGCACTTTGTAAAATCTTTAGATTTTTAGGATATAAGGTAGTTGGTATAAATCACCTTGGCGATTACGGCACACAATTTGGTAAACTTATCGTTGCTTATAAAATGTGGAGCAGTAAAGAAGCTGTATTAAAAGATAGATTAAAAGAACTTACTAGAATATATGTTAAGTTCCATGAAGAAGCTAAAAAAGATGCTTCTTTAGATGATGAAGCAAGACGCTATTTTAAGTTAATTGAAGATGGTGATACCGAAAGTAATGAACTCTTTGCATTCTTTAAGCAAATTACTCTTGAAGAAGTAGGTAAGATTTATAAATTATTAAACGTTTCATTTGATTCTTATGCAGGCGAAAGTTTTTATAACGACAAAATGTCGCCCATTATTGATGAACTTAATGAAAAAGGTTTAATAAAAGTATCTGATGGTGCATCAATAGTAGATTTAGAAGAATACGGAATGCCCCCGTGCTTAATATTGAAGTCAGATGGTTCTTCGCTTTATGCAACGCGTGACATAGCGGCCGCAACGTATAGAAAAAATACTTACGATTTTGATAAGTGCTTATACGTTGTAGCATATCAACAAAATTTACACTTTAAGCAATTCTTTAAGGTAATAGAACTTATGGGTAAAGAATGGGCTAAAGATTTGGTTCACGTTGCTTATGGTATGGTAAGTTTAGAAAGTGGTGCAATGAGCACGCGTGAAGGAAACGTTGTATTACTTGAAGATGTTATAAATAAAACGATTGAAAAAGCCCGTAATATTATTGAAGAAAAGAATCCTAATATTCCCGATAAAGAAAACACTGCACGTGCTGTAGGAACAGGTGCGGTAATATTCGGTGCATTATGCAATAATAAGATAAAGGACATCGTATTTAGTTACGATAAAGTATTATCGTTTGAAGGTGAAACTTGTCCTTACGTTCAATACACCGTAGCAAGATGTAATAGTGTATTAAATAAGGGTGGAGAATTAACTGATTTTGATTGTTCTAACTTAAATGCTGATGAATATGAAGTTGTTTCATTATTAGGTAAGTTTAAGGAAATCGTTGTAAGTGCTGGCGAAAAATACGAGCCGTCTTTAATAACTAGATATGCAATAGACGTGGCTTCTGTATTTAATAAATTCTATATCGGAAATAAGATTATAACTGAAGATAAAGAAAAGCAAGCGTTAAGATTAGCAATTACAAAGGCGGTAAAGATAACTTTAACTAACGCACTTACGTTATTAGGGATAGAAACAGTGGAGCAAATGTGATGAATATGAATAAAATGGTAATTTTCGATATGGACGGAACGCTTTTAGATGCAGTTCCCGATATAACTGATAGTGCTAACGTAACGATGGAGAAATTCGGTTTTAAAAAGAGAACCGAACAAGAAATGATAACCTTCGTAGGAAACGGTGCAAGAAAGATTGTAGAGCGTAGCGTAGGTGTAGAACTTCCTAAAGAAAAGATAGATGAAATGCTTGCTTTCTATAATGATTATTATACAAAGCATTCTTCAATCAGAACGCGTTTGTTTGATGGTGTTCCTGAAATGTTAAGAACCTTAAAAGAACGTGGATATATGATAGCAATCGTAACAAATAAACCGCAAAGAACTACAAACGTAGTGTTTGATATTTACTTTAAGGACTTTGGTTTTGAAAAGGCTATTGGTCCTGAAGTCGGTGGTAGTTGTAAACCTGAAAAGGAAACTACCGTAAACTTATTAAAAGAATATAACGTTCTTCCTGAAAACGCATACTTTGTTGGCGATGGAGAAGCAGACGTTTTAACTGCAATCAACGCTGAAGTAAAGGGTATTGCAGCGCTTTGGGGTTATAGAACGAAAGAACAATTAGAGGCTGTTGGTGCAACCGTATTCTGCGAGTCACCCCTTAAATTGTTAGAACTTATTTCTTAATTTTTATTTTTATTTTTTTGGGGGAATCTCCCCGAGCCATTTTTTAACAACAGAATAATCTATTCAAAGGAGAAGACTTTGAACGGCGTTTATAGCGTAGCGATAGTGGGTGGCGGTGCGTCAGGTTTGGTATGTGCAGTAGAACTTATAAATCGCGGTGTTTTGGGGAAGAATATAATAATCCTCGAAAAAAATGATAGAGTCGGCAAAAAGCTTCTGGCTACGGGTAACGGACAAGGAAACGTGTCTAACGCTCAAGTTAGTCAAGCCAATTATTACGGTGATAAAGACTTCATCTCCGCTTTTTTTTCATGCAATGAAAAGCCTAGTATAGATGATTTATTTAATTCTTTATCTTTACCATTATGTGAAGACTCGGAAGGGCGAAAATACCCGCTCTCTAAACAGGCTTCTTCGGTGTTGGATATAATGCGTGAATTCTTGTTTAAAAAGGAAGTTAACGTAATAACCAATGCAGAAGTTACCGCTATAAAAAAGTCGGGAGAGGTCTTTTTATTATTTGCTGATAAAGAGTATAAAGCAGAAAAAGTTGTAACAGCGTTTGGTGGTAAGGCAGGTAAACAGTTTGGTACTAACGGCACGGCTTACGAACTTTTAAAACCTTTCGGTCATACTGTTACAAAATTATATCCATCACTCGTTCAGTTAAAAACTGATAGAGAGAAGATAAAAGGGTTAAAAGGTCTTAAAGAAAAAGTTAAGCTCTCGGTAAAAACGGATAATGGCATTAAAGAAACATTTGGTGATTTATTGTTTACCGATTACGGAATTTCGGGCGATGCTGTGTTTAAGATTTCACCGCTAGTTGCTGATAAAACAAACGTTACTATAAACGTTGAGTTTTTACCTAACGTGTCTAGCGAATATCTTAAATCTATTATAGAAGAAAGGATTAAAAAAGGTTACTCAGGCGAAAGCCTTTTAAACGGTATTATAAATAAAAAAATAGGATTTAACGTTTTAAGAAGTATTAAAGATATAAATGCCGAAAATGTGGTAAATGCCCTAAAACAATTTAAGTTATCTGTAATAGGTACGCTTGGTTACGATTACGCACAGGTTACTAAAGGTGGAATAAATTGTAAGGATATTAATCCTATTACTTTTGAAAGCAAAAAGCAGTCTAATTTATATGTGATAGGTGAAGCGTTAAATGTAGATGGCGATTGTGGTGGATACAATTTAGATTTTGCATTTTCATCGGCAATGATGGTTGCAAAGGCTATTACTAAAAGTTAAGTTTATTTTTACAAAAGAGGAAAAGATGCAAAGTAAAAAAGAAATAACCAGATTAGGGTTAGATGAAGAGAATGTATTTACGTTAAGGCAAATGGCTAGAGATGTAGGTATATTATATCCAGACGATAAAAATAAGCAAACGCTAGTTGCTGAACTTTTTGAATACTATTCAGCGCAAAAGAATGAAGAAGAGCAGCGTATAGAAGAATCTAAACCAAAAGAACCAGAAGAGCCCAAAATTCGTGAAGAACTTCCGCCATTAAGTCCACACGAACCATATACGGGTGAAAATAGTGTAGTACCTAACGAACTTGATATTAGTCATTTGCAGTTAAGCGATATAATTACGCCCGAAAAGTGTATTGCTAACGGTATTTTTGAAAAGAATAACGTTATGGGTTATGGGTTTATTAGGGCGATAGAAGAAAAAGAAGAACTTTGTGATATATACGTATCTAAAAACGACGTGGAAGACTTCGGGTTTAGAACGGGAGATAGGGTAAATGGTGTTGCATATAAGTCAACTAATGAAAAAGCGCCTGCTCTTCACGCGGTAACTAGTTGTAACTATGGTTTCCCTGATAGATTTAATGCGCGTCCTAACTTTGAAAAACTTGTTCCTTGTTTTCCTTATGAACGTTTTGTTTTCGAAGATAAAGACGAATTAGACGATGCATCTTTAAGATTTATTGATTTATTTGTTCCTCTTGGTAAAGGGCAAAGAGGTTTAATTGTTGCTCCTCCTAAAACGGGTAAAACCACTTTACTTAAAAAGATTGCACAAACTATTGAAAAGAAATATCCGAAAGTAAAACTCTTTGTTTTATTGGTTGATGAGCGACCGGAAGAAGTTACTGATTTTAAGCGCTCAATAGAATCGGAAGTTTTTGCTTGTACGTTTGACCAAAGTTCTTCAAGACAAATAAGAACTACCGAATTAATCATAGAATATACAAAGCGATTAGTAGAGCAAAACTATGACGTTGTATTACTAGTAGATTCTATTACAAGATTAACTAGGGCGTATAATGCGGTAATAACGTCTTCAGGTAAAACGTTAAGCGGTGGATTAGACCCTGCGGCAGTTCAGGCAACAAAAAAATTGTTTGGTGCTGCAAGAAAGACTGAAAATGCAGGTAGTTTAACTATTTTAGCTACGGCGCTTGTGGAAACAGGTAGTAGATTAGACGACGTTGTGTATGAAGAGTTTAAGGGAACGGGTAATATGGAAATATATCTCTCAAGAGAGTTAGCTGAAAGTCGCGTGTTCCCCGCAATAGATTTATTTAAGTCTGGCACAAGAAAGGAAGAGTTGCTTTTAAGTAAAAACGATATCATTATTGCAAATAAACTTCGTAGTATATTAAGAAAGGGTTCTTCGGTAACCGAAGAGATTATTGAAATAATGAAAAAGGCAAAAAATAAAAAAGACTTGGTAGTGCTTGTAAATCAATTGGTGAGCAAATATAGTAGGTAAGTTTTATGAAATATAAAATTAATCACGATATTCATATTCACTCAAAACTTTCAATTTGTTCTTGTGATGAAAGTCAAGATAAATTTGCCATTTTAGATTATGCTGAAAAAAGCGATTATGATTATATTTGTATAACCGACCACTGCTGGAGTAGTGATATTCCTTGTCATCTTGATTTTTTCAATAATAATTTAGGCTGGCATAAACTTAATAGAAACGTAATTCAAAATATAGAGCACGTATCAAGTATAAAACCGCTTCCTCAAGGCAAAAACGTAAAATTCTATTTTGGCTGTGAAACTGATTTAGATGATACTAGAGTTTTAGGTTTAAGAAAAGAAGATTTTGACAAGTTTGATTTTGTAAACGTATCGGTGGATCATTTGCACATGTATCCTTTTGTGTCTGTTGAAGAAAATATAAAAGAATACGTGGATAAGATAGATAAAGTACTTGATATGGATTTACCGTTTCATAAAATAGGTTTGGCACATTTAACTATTCATTATCTTGCGCCAAAAGGTGATTGGATAAAGGTTTCGAAAGGCGTGTCAGACGAAATGTATGAAAAACTTTTTACCAAAGCGGCTAAAGTTGGGGTAGGAATAGAATTAAATGCATATGAGTTTGATAAAAATATCTGCTCTGACGAAGAGATAGAACAGTCATTAAAGGTTTTTGGTATAGCAAAAAGGTGTGGTTGTAAATTCTATCTAGGTAGTGATACTCATTTTCCTAAAGATTTTGCAAGAGCGTTGCCGAGTTTTACGCTTGCAGTAGAAAGGTTAGGGTTTACTGAAGACGATAAATTTAACCCTTTTAATTAAATTACTCCGCCAAACGTTATGCTTGGCGGAGTTTCTTTATATTTTAACCTTTTTTATCTATATATTATATATATAATAATGTATAGTGTTGGGAAACTGTTGGTAAGTAGTATTTTTAGCGTATAATATGCATTTAAAAAAGCATAAATAAGCGAGTGTTAAAAACAGGCTATCAACAAGTTACCAACATACGTGTTGATAACGGTGTAAAAGTGTTAATAAAGCCCCTTATTATATAATGTATAAAATATTTAAAAAAAGATTAAAAAATTTTTTATATAGTACTTGAAAAAAGTAAAGATGTATGATATTATATAGGCAATAATTGGTAAGATAGAAAAACTGTCTTGTCAAAGTTTTGCTTTTTTTTAAAAAAATGCGTAAAAATGCTTGCGCTTTCCTGCTTTATTTGTTATAATAAAACGGAAAATGCGTATAGTTATGCTATTTGCGCACTTAAAATTGTAAAGTTCATGTATTTATTTTATAAAACGTTTTGCGAAAAGGATGGAAATTTTTATGAAAAAAAGAGTGTGATGTTTTAGTGAAAGAAAGGAAAAGTTATTTAATCAGTACTTAATTTGTAAACGGAACTAATTTATAACACAACCACCTTTCCGAAATCGTTAGATAAAATGAATGCGTGTTAATGAACTTAAAAAAGAAAATAAAAAAATTAAAATATGAAAATTATATTAGGAGAAAAATTATGCAAGTAAACAAATCTTTGTTGAAAAAGATCGTTGGCTTATTCGTAGTTCTTTGCTTCTCAATCGTTATGGCATTAAGCTTAGTAGCGTGCGGTGGTAAGACTATTGAATCTACCAAGGTTGAAAACGGTCAACTTGTTATTACCTATACTGATGGTAGTGTTGACAAGCATGACGTTGCTGGTCTCAAAGGTGACAAGGGTGACAAAGGTGACAAGGGTGACCAAGGTATCCAAGGTGAAGCTGGTGCAGCAGTTAGCTGTGAACACTCTTACAGAACCTTAATCGCTACTCAACCTTACTATTGGGATGATATGGCTGAAGAAGGTGAATACTGCACCTTATCAATCTATGTTTGTGAAAAGTGCGAACTTTTAGTTGCTGAATACAACGCTGATCACGAATATATTGAAACTGTAGTAGAACCTGATTGCGATACTGAAGGTTATACCGCTAAAATTTGTACCGAATGTGGTCACGAAATCGAAAAAACCGATATCGTTCCTGCATTAGATCACGATTTCGCAGTTATCAATATTTTTGATTATCACAATACTGATAGAGACGTTTGTACATACGGTGGTTTCGTAGTAAAAACCTGTCAACGTGACAACTGTGGTTTCACTACTGAACCCGAATTCCAAGCTCCTACTGGACACCACTCAGATGCATGGGAAGTTTTAACTGTTCCCACCGCTCTTACCAAGGGTGCTCTTATCGGTGATTGTAACGTATGTGGTAAAGTAGACGTAACTCGTGAACTTCCTGTTTTAGGTGAAGATTATGATTACGCTCTTGACAACGAAAATAGACCTGCTGGTAAAGAAAACTATGACAACTACAGCTATTCAATCGAAGTTGATGGCCAAGAATTCAATTTTGGTACTTTAGTTGGACACCTTTGCGGTGATGAAAGAATCGTTGGTGAAGGATATGTTGATAGCTACACTGCAGAAGAATATCCCGAAATCAGATTATTCGGTAACCAAGAATTAGTTTGTGACGGTTATGTAAGTGCATTCTTCACTTGTGCTGATTGTGGTGAAAATATTACTGTTAATGTTAAGAAAGATCACGTAGTTCCTACTGATACTGCTAAAATCTTAACTCCTGAACTTCCCACTTGTGAAGGAACTGGTAAAAACTGGTATCTCTGTGATGAATGTGGTGAACAATTCTATGTTGTAACTGAAGCTACTGGTCACGATTATGAATACACCATCGTTCCTGGTGCTAACAACACTGCAGATATCGAATATGTTTGCCGTAACGATGCTTCACACTTCGGTGTTATTGAAGACGTAACCGTAACTGTTGAAATCACTAAGGAAGCTACTTGTACCGAAGCTGGTGAAAAAGTTTACTCTTATACTCCTGCTGGTGCAACCGAAGCTACCGAACTTACTGAAGAAATTCCTGTTTTAGATCACTTATACGCTAGAGAAGGTGATGTTGAAACTCGTTTAGATGATACTGTTGATTATGAATATGGCGCATACGACTTCAATTACTTTGGTAACATTGAAATTGGTTGTGGCGAAAGCGCATCTGCATACTTTGTATGTTTAGATTGTGGTGATCCTATCGCTGTTAACGTAATTAAGTCTCACGTTGAACCTGAAAACGTTGATAAGACCAACGGTGTTGCTCCTACTTGTGAAAAAGATGGCTACTACACCTTCGATTGCGCTAACTGTGCTGCAACCAATATCGAAGTAAAACTTGACAAATTAAATCACGTATATACCTATGCTATCTCTGAAGGTACTGAAGCTGGTACTAAGAAGGTAACTGGTACTTGTACCAATGCTTGCTGCCAAGGTGCTTGTGATTGTGTAAATGCTGTAGTTGTTTATGATAACTGCTCATTCACTACTGAAATTGTAAAAGAAGCTTCTTGCTCTGAAAAGGGTAACAAGAAATATATCGTAACTCTTGCTGATGGTTCAATTAAAACCTTCTATGAAGAAATTGCTATCACTGCTCACCAATACAATGGTGATGATATCGACGAAGTTAATGCTTACTTAAGCAACACTGCTGGTTTAGTTAAGATGGGTAACCAACCTGCTAACTGCATGGGTGAAGGTGGCGGTTACTTCGTATGCGATATGTGTGATGCTCCTATCTACGTAAAAGTTCAAGGTCCTCACACTGGTAAGACCAACGTTGTTGAACACGCAGCTGATTGTGTAACTGATTCTTACACCACCTATGATTGTACTGTATGTAGCGCATCTGGTATCAGAGAAGCTGGTATCAACGGTGTTGTTACTGAAGCTTATGGTCACGTATACGTAACTGAAATCACTGTTACTCCTACTACTGCTGTTGGTGGTGAAGTTGTAATTACTTGTGCACAAACTCAATGTGTATGTGCTTTCAACAAAGTTGTAGCTCTTCCTGCATTAAATGATGTTGATTATGTTAAGACTTCTATTGAACCCGAATGTGACGCTGAAGGTAAAGACGTTTACACCATGGACATTGCTACTGGTGTTGGTGAAGACAAAGTTACCATTTCAATCACTGTAGTTCAACCCACTACTGCTCACGACTATACTGACACCAGAGTATTCACTTACGTTGGTGAAGATGAAGTATCTAGAGTATACACCATCAAGTATTGTGCAGACTGTCAAGCTTGGGTTATCTGGAGTATCGAACCCGATCTTGCTTAATTAAAAACAATCCAATAAATAAAAATATAATGGAGAGTTAATTCACACTCAAAAAAGAAGTCGGCTTTAAGCCGACTTCTTTTTATACTAAAATATTGTTTTTATTATAATATACCCAAAAAACATTAATTTTTGGGTATATTTTTTTGCATTATAACGCGTCCATTTATAAAAATTATTTAATTAATGATACCTATATCATTATTAAAAACACCAGATAATTGCATTTTTATGTAATATTTTATTGTTTTACAATATATATTATTTTTAGACTTGTCAATAAGTTGATAATTTTTGTTGATAAGTTCGTGGTGTTATATTTATGTATATTATTAAAAAAAGAAGTATAATTATTATCACCGTTTTATTAGCCACCGTGCTAACGTCAATTTTTTGTTTTTCTGTTTTATCTGAAACTACGTCAGGTTCTTCATTAGATAGAGATATAAGAATAGTGTTAGATGCAGGTCATGGGGGCGTAGATGCCGGTGTAACGGGTGTTAAAACGGGGGTTAAGGAAAGCGACCTTAACCTTTTATATGTTCGTAAACTTGAAAAATTACTTTCTGATGCGGGGTTTAAGGTTGTATTAACACGTAATTCAGATGCGGGTTTGTATGGCGTAGCAACAAAAAACCTTAAGCGTAAGGATATGGAAAAGCGTAAGGAAATAATTTTAGATACTAATCCGTCTTTAGTTATTAGTATTCATATGAATAAATACTTGTTAAAATCAAGGCGTGGGGCACAGGTTTTTTATGATAACAACTCGCAAAGCGGAAAACTTCTTGCTAATTGTATTCAAAATCAACTAAATCTTATGAAAGAGAGTTCAAGAGATTGTTTGGCACTTGCTGGTGATTATTATATTTTACGTTGTTCCAATATTCCGTCTATTATAGTAGAATGTGGATTTTTATCTAATGAGGAAGATGAGAAAAACTTAATATCAGCAGATTATCAAGATAGTTTTGTTTATACAATTTTTAGGGGTATAATTACATATTTTGCTGAAATTAATTAAAAAAAAGAACGCTTTCTTAAAAGCGTTCTTTTTACTTTTTAAGTTATTTATGAAAGAATATGTCTTGCAACGTAAACACCGCTAGCAGAAGCATGTGATAGTGAGTGAGTAACACCGCTACCATCACCAATTACGTAAAGACCTTTAAGTTTGGTTTGTAAATGCTCATCAATATCAACTTGCATGTTATAGAATTTAACTTCTACGCCGTATAAAAGCGTATCGTCGTTCGCAGTTCCAGGTGCAACCTTATCAAGCGCATAAATCATTTCTATAATACCGTCTAAAATACGTTTAGGAAGAACTAAACTTAAATCACCAGGAGTAGCTTTAAGGGTAGGGATGCAAACGTTTTCTTCAATACGTTTTTCAGTACTTCTTCTGCCTCTTATTAAATCGCCAAATCTTTGAACTATAACACCACCGCCTAGCATATTAGAAAGCCTTGCAATACTTTGGGCATAGCCGTTACTATCCTTAAACGGTTCAGAGAAATGTTTTGAAACGAGTAGGGCAAAGTTAGTATTTTTTGTTTTCATTTTATCATCTTCATAACTATGTCCGTTAACAGTAACTATACCGTTAGTATTTTCGTTAACAACAATGCCATTAGGATTCATACAGAAAGTTCTAACGTTATCTTCGAATTTTTCCGTTCTATAAACAATTTTACTTTCATAAAGTTCATCAGTTAAGTGTGCAAAAATTACGGCAGGTAGTTCAACTCTTACGCCGATATCAACACGGTTAGATTTGGTTCCAATGTTAAGTTTTTTACACAAAGTTTCAACCCAACTACTACCACTTCTGCCAACCGATACTATGCATTTATCGCAGGTAAATTCACCCTTTTCTGAAATTATGGTAAAAATACCATTATTTTCGGTAATATCGGTTACAGGTGTATCAAAGTAAAAATCAACTCTCTTTTCAAGGTTTTTATAAAGATTTTGTAAAACAACGTAGTTTATGTCCGTTCCTAAATGTCTTACTTTAGCATCTAATAAATTAAGCTTGTTTTGTAAACAAACTTTTTTAATACTTGTTCCTGCGGTAGAATACATCTTTGTATTCTCCCCGCCGTTTTCCATATTGATTTCATCAACGTAGTGCATTAAATCAAGGGCTTTTTGTTTGCCAACGTATTCGTGAAGACTTCCACCAAAATCGTTGGTTATATTATATTTTCCATCAGAGAAAGCACCTGCACCACCAAAACCAGACATAATAGAACAAGTTTTGCAGTTGATACAATTTTTAACTTTTTCACCATCGATAGGGCAGATACGTTTATCTAAACTATGTCCAACGTCAAAAATAGCAACTTTTATATCATTATTAAGTTTTGTTAATTCATAGGCAGCGTAAATACCACCAGGACCTGCGCCTACAATTATTACGTCGTATTTCATAATACCACTCCAAAATATATTTACAGTTTATTATAACATTAAAAAATGGTGTTAGCAACAAAAAATTTAAAATACTGCTCGCAATTTTTTAAAAAATGGTGTATACTTATAAAAAAGGAGTTGCTTATGAAGATTATATTTAATGAAGATAAGAAAATTGTAGATGCTATACGAGAAGGCCTTAAGAAAAAGGAAGGATATTGTCCTTGTAGGCTAGCTAAAACTGATGAAAACCTTTGTATGTGTAAAGAGTTTAGAGAACAAATAGCAGACCCAAACTTTGAAGGATATTGTCATTGTAGGTTATACTATAAATATAAGTAATCCTACAAAATATTTTATATTTTTCTATTGACAGCAATTAATTGATATTATATAATAAATAAAAAAATTAGGAGATAATTTATGAAAAAATATAGATGTAAAATATGTAATTATATTTTTGAAGTTGAAGATGGAGAAACTCCCGTTTGTCCAAAATGTAAAGCAACGGGTGATAAATTAGAGGAGATTAATAATATGAACAAATATCAAGGTACACAAACCGAAAAGAATTTAGAAGCAGCTTTTGCTGGTGAATCACAAGCAAGAAATAAATACACTTATTTTGCTTCTAAAGCAAAGAAAGAAGGCTTTGAACAAATTGCAGAAATTTTCACAAAAACTGCTGATAACGAAAAAGAACATGCTAAATTATGGTTTAAGGAATTAAACGGCATTGGTTCTACTGCAGAAAATCTTGGTGCAGCTGCAGCTGGTGAAAATTATGAATGGACCGATATGTATGCAAGCTTTGCAAAGACTGCTGATGAAGAAGGATTCCCCGAACTCGCTAAAAAGTTCAGAGAAGTTGCAGCAATCGAAAAGACTCACGAAGAAAGATATCGTGCATTACTTAAGAACGTTGAAACTGCAGAAGTATTTGCTAAAGCAGACGTTACTGTTTGGGAATGCAGAAACTGCGGACATTTAGTTGTTGCTAAAAACGCACCTGACGTTTGTCCCGTTTGTGCACATCCGCAAAGCTACTTTGAAGTTAGAAAAGAAAACTACTAAAATAGATAAGGATAGCAAATGCTATCCTTTTTCTTTTTAAAAAAGTTAAAGTGCATAACAATCGTTATGCACTTTTTTGTGAAAGATCAGTTAAAAGGTGTGGGAATGTATGTAATAACAGCAAAAAGCACACCATTTTCATTGCTTATGAAATTAGATATTACTTGTTTCATGAAATCTCTTGAGCAATTGAACAATATATTCGCTTTAATCTTTTACTCTTCCGTATTGTTAGCCTATTTCCTAGGTAGTATTCTAGCAACTACTTCATAATGCTCGTCAACAATTTCATCTACCGAATAAGGGTTTAAACCAAAACGTACAAACTCGTACTGCTTCATATTTTTCTTATCAAAGGGTTTGATAATTTCATATTCATAGTACTTATTTTTTCCGCCATATGCTATAAGTAATATCAAAAATTTACTTCTATATTCCAACAACCTAAAGTCATCTTCATCTGCAACTATAGCGTAAAATACCCATGAAAACAAATCCTCACCATCGAGTTTTATACAAGGATTAGCTCCATGCTCTAGACATAGCCTCGCAATCTCAAGATTGTCAGCATCTGCCGCATCGGCTATTTTCTTGTTTTCGTCATTTGTGTTATAAAACTCATCGTCATAAACGGGATATTGAAGATCCCAAAAAGGGTTCTCATGACCTCCGCGTATATCGAAATATAGAATATAATTTGGATCAGCACCATGCTCTAAAAGTAACCTTACCATCTTCACATTCGTATATGTACATGCTTCAGATAAGAAAGTTGTTATATGTTGCTCCCAATTAGGATCATCGTGTATGGGTTCATTAACATCTATTTCATCGAGCAACTCGTTTGCATGTGCGATAGAGAATTCTTTATCTTTACACATCTCATATAGCTCTTTAACTTTATCATCCATAATAATATATCCTTTCGTAGTATCTTTTACTTGAATATATTATATCACACTTTTTCTAAACAAATCAAGACGTAAGCCTTGTATATCATCATTGCGAAAGAGATATAACCTACGGTTGATGATATATGCCTGCGGCGATGATATACACGCTAAAGCGTGATTATATAACATTGCTTTTTGCAGTGGATAAAGAAAAAAGGAACTTTTGGTAGACAAAAGTTCCTTTTTTTTGGTCGGAGTGACGTGATTTGAACACGCGACCTCTTGGTCCCGAACCAAGCGCGCTACCAACTGCGCTACACCCCGAAAAGTATTTAATTTACGAGAGATATATTAACATAAAAGCTAGATATTGTCAAATATCGTGAATAATAAATTGGTAAATCTACTATATATTATTTATACGCGTTGACATCTTTTTTATAATAGTATAAAATATTATTTAATAAGGAAAAAATATCGATATATTTATATATGATGCACAAGCAGGTATATATTACTTGCTTTTTTTAGGAGGCAAAGTGGAAAAAGTTAAAAATGAAACTTTATCCGTAAAGCAAACGTTAGAACTATATAAAACTGACGCTAAAAACGGACTTACCGAACAGGAAGCGCAAAGAAGACTTGAACTATATGGCAAGAACGAGTTAAAAGAAAAAAAGAAAAAAGGAATATTTGGTGTATTCTTTTCGCAGTTAAACGACCCGCTTATTTTCGTTTTATTTGCTGCAATTTTATTAACAATAGCAGTATCTATTTATGAAACGGTAAAAACCATAAGGGCGGGATTGCCTTTCGTGTTTACGGAAACAGGCGATTGGCCAGACGTTATAGTTATCTTTGCAGTAATTATGATAAATGCTGTAATAGGAACTATACAAGAGATGCGTGCGGAAACTTCTTTAGATGCGTTAAAGCAGTTGTCTAGCCCAGAATCTACCGTTATAAGAGAAGGCAAAAGATACCGCATAAAATCAAATTTACTTGTTCCTGGTGACATTGTCGTTATTGAAGAAGGTGATACGGTAGGGGCTGATTTAAGGCTTATAGAAGCAATTAATCTCAAAATCAACGAGTCTAGTTTAACTGGCGAATCTGTGCCTGTGGAAAAGAACGCTGAAACGGTCTTTTCAGACGAAGTTGGTGTTGGCGATAAAATCAATATGGCTTATATGTCAACACCCGTTGCGTATGGTAGGGGTGTTGGTGTAGTTGTTCAAACAGCAATGAATACCGAAATCGGTAAGATTGCAGATGCTCTTTCTGAAGATACTAACGAAAGCACACCTCTCCAAAAAGTATTGGCAAAATTGTCTAAAGTATTAGGTTTCTTGACTTTAGGTGTAGTTTTTGCCGTGCTTATTGTTGATTTTGCTTGGATATTTATTGACGGAAATGGCGGAAATACCGAAGCATATATTGAAGCATTACTTTCTGCTATTTCATTAGCGGTTGCAGCAGTACCCGAAGGTCTTGCAACGGTAGTTACTATCGTTTTATCTATTGGTGTTCAAAAAATGGTAAAAGTAAACACCGTTGTACGTAAACTTCCTAGTGTGGAAACACTTGGTTCTGTTAGCGTTGTTTGTTCTGATAAAACGGGAACACTTACTCAAAATAAAATGACCGTAGTTAAGGCTATGGTAAACTATAACGTGGTTGGCGAAGAAGTTTTTAGCGAAAATAATAGCGATGAAGGATTAAGACTACTTGCTAAAGGTATGTCACTTTGCTCTAATGCGACGGTTGACGAAGGAATATATGGTGACCCGACTGAAATTGCTTTAGTTAACTTTGCAAATCGTTTTGATATGCACAAAGGAGATTTAGAAAGCGAGTTGCCAAGAAGACAGGAATTGCCTTTTGATTCCGTTCGTAAAATGATGTCAACGTTGCATCAAGATAAAGATAAAAACGTTATTTTTACTAAAGGTGCAATCGACTCTATTTTATCAAGATGTAATAGAATATACGATAACGGAAATATAAGGGATATTACTGAAGAAGATAAAACAAAAATATATAAGCACAACTCGGATTTTTCCGATTCAGCATTACGTGTTTTGGCTTTAGCAATTAGTCACGGAGATGAAATTGTTGAAGAAAATCTTGTTTTTGTTGGACTTGTTGCAATGATAGACCCGCCAAGACCAGAAGCAAAGCCTGCTGTAGCGCAGTTTAAGGAAGCAGGAATAGTTACCGTTATGATAACGGGTGACCATAAAGATACAGCCTTTGCTATCGCAAAAGAATTAGGAATTTGCGAAAGTAAAGAACAATGCTATACGGGTGCAGACGTTGACGGTATGACCGATGAGCAATTACGAGAAGTTGTTAAAACTGCTAGAGTTTTTGCAAGAGTTTCGCCTGAAAATAAGGTTCAAATTGTAAAAGCATTTAAGGCTAATGGTAATATCGTTGCAATGACGGGTGATGGTGTAAACGATGCTCCGTCACTTAAGAGCGCGGATATCGGTATTGCTATGGGTATAACCGGAACAGACGTTGCAAAAGGCGCTGCAGATATGGTGCTTACCGATGATAACTTTGCTTCTATTAAAAAGGCGGTTGAAGAGGGTAGAAGTATTTATTCAAATATTAAAAAGACAGTGTTATTTTTACTTTCTTCTAATATAGCAGAAGTAATTATGATGTTCGTGCTTATTTTAATCGGTTTACCCGCACCGTTAATTGCTATTCACTTACTTTGGGTAAATCTTGCAACCGACTCTTTACCTGCAATTGCTTTAGGTATGCAACCTAAAGACCCCGATTGTATGAAGAGAAAACCACGTAATCCTAACGAAGGAATTTTTGCAAACGGTGGACTTGGTATTACTCTTGGATATGGTTTATCCTTAACTCTAGGCGTTGTATTAGCATATTTTATGCCTGCGCTTCTTAATGGTGCTACGAGTTATGCGGAAATAAAGACTCTATATACAAATTCAGAGTATTTATTAAAAGCACAAACAATGGCGTTTACTACACTTGCGTTAAGTGAGTTATTCCATATGATAGGTATGTCTGATACTGAACGTTCTTTTGTGCACGTGTTTAAGGACAAAAACGGTATGATGTTAATTGCTTTCGTGCTAGGAATAGTTCTTCAGTTATTAGTTATTGAAGTTGGTGCAGTATCAAAAATGTTCTCTACGTGTAATTTATCGTTATATGATTGGGGATTAGCTTTACTCTTTGGTTTAACACCGCTTGTAATACATGAAATAGTTGTATTAATAAATAAAATTCGTATAAAAAAATAAACTAATTACGCCCTATGTAAAGGGCGTAATTTATTTTTATAAATTTGTTTTTTTGCTTATCATTTAGCAAATATTGTGGTATAATAAATTTAATATGTATACAGTAATACTAAAGAAAAATGAAGAAAAGAAAATTCTAAACGGCTATCCATGGGTATATGCTAACGAAGTTTCTAAAATAGAAGGAAAAGATAAACAAGGTAGCGTTGCTAAAGTCGTTGGATTCGACGGAAGATTTGTTAGTTTAGGCTTTATTAACCATCTTTCTAAAATTTTAGTTAGAATTTTATCGCTTAAAGAAGAAGTGATAGACCGTAATTTTTTCTATGAACGCATTTATCAAGCAAATGAATATAGAAAAGAGTTAGGATATTCAAATAACTATCGCGTTGTGTTTGGTGAAAGCGATTACCTTCCTGGGCTAATCGTTGATAAATACGGTGATTATTTATCAGTTCAGTTTTTGGCACTTGGTATGGAAGTGCAAAAACAAATGATAGTAGATATTTTAGTTGAAATATTTAACCCAAAAGGTATTTATGAAAGAAGTGACGTTTCTGTTCGTAAAAAAGAAGGGCTTGAAGAGACTAAAGGAATACTATATGGCGGTCAATTTGACACTACGGTCGAAATTGTTGAAAACGGCTTAAAAATGCTCGTTGATTTAGAAAACGGGCAAAAAACAGGCTATTTTCTTGACCAAAAGGAAAATCGCGATAACGTTAAGCATTACGTAAAGGATAAAACGGTTTTAGATTGTTTTTGTAACGTTGGTGGATTTTCATTATGTTCGGCAAAGTATGGTGCAAAAAAAGTTACGGCTGTTGATATTAGCCAAACGGCTTTAGATTTAGTAAAAAGAAACGCAGAACTAAATGGTTTACAAATTGATACTGTTTGTGCAGACGTGTTTGAATTGCTTAGAAGTTATAAAAAAAGTGGAGAAAAGTTTGGCGTAGTTATTCTTGACCCACCTGCGTTTACTAAATCGGCAGACACCGTAAAAGATGCGGTTAGGGGATATAAAGATATAAATATTCAAGGCTTAAAACTCGTTGAAAAGGGAGGCTATTTAATTACTTGTAGTTGCTCTCAACACCTATCGGTTCAGGGCTTTTTGAATATGGTGAACGAAAGCGTTTTTGAAAGTAAAGTAAAAGCAAAATTAGTTGAATTAAGAACACAAGGTAAAGACCATGCAACGGCAATAGGAACAGATTCAGGATTATATCTTAAAGTTGCCGTTCTAAAGATAATATAAGGAGAAAGAATATGAGCGAAAATTGTACACACGATTGTTCAACTTGCGGAGAAAAATGTGCAAGTAGGGCAATTCCTAAAGAACAACAAAACGAATTTTCAAATATAACAAAAGTTATCGGTATAGTTAGCGGAAAGGGTGGTGTTGGTAAGTCATTAGTAACTTCACTATCTGCATCTATGATTAGTAAACTTGGTTATAAATCGGCAGTGCTTGATGCAGATATCACAGGCCCTTCTATTCCTAAATTATTCGGAATAAAAGAAAAGGCAGGTTCACCTGACGGACATTATATTTATCCTGCGGAAAGTAAAAACGGCGTAAAAGTAATGTCTATTAATCTTCTTTTAGAAAATGATGATGAACCCGTTGTATGGCGTGGTCCTGTAATTGCAGGCGCAGTTAAACAGTTTTGGACTGACGTTGCGTGGGGTGACGTGGACTTTATGTTCGTAGATATGCCCCCGGGAACGGGTGACGTTCCGCTTACCGTATTCCAGAGTTTACCGCTTGACGGAATAATCGTAGTAACTTCTCCACAAGAGTTAGTTTCTATGATAGTAGCAAAAGCAGTAAATATGGCAAATATGATGAATATTCCTATTCTTGGTTTAGTAGAGAATATGTCTTATATAGAATGCCCTAATTGTGCTGAAAAAATTTCTGTTTTCGGTGAAAGCCACGCAGAAGAAACTGCAAAGAAATTTAATATTGATACGGTATGTAAAATTCCTATCAATCCTGAAATTGCAAAATTATCAGACGGTGGAAAGATAGAAGAATTTAATGGAACTTATTTAAATAAACTAATCGATAAAATTATTGGTTAATAGGTAAAGTATGGAAAGCAATATTATTGATATTAAAAAAAGGGATAGAATAAGGGTTGTTAAAAGTATTTTAACAACTATAATTGCTGCGTTTATTTCATCAATCGCATTACACTCTTTTGTTTATCCATCTAACTTCGTGCCGTTAGGTTTGGAAGCGGCGGTAACACTTATTTATTATTACGTGCCTAGTGTAAACCCAGGTTACATAAACCTACTTATAAATTTACCGTTAGTAATTTATGCACTTATAAAGTTAGATAAAAAATACATAATTTATACCGTATTCTTTACTATTTTATCATCAGTTATATTAATAGGGTTAGAAGCAGTTAATTTCCCAATTTATGTAGCAGGGGAATATAATAGATTATTAGCGGCAGTATTTGCAGGAATAATGCTTGGTGCAAGGTCCGGTTTAATGCTTAAAATTGGCTCTTCAACGGGTGGTGTTGATATTATTGCAAGGGCAATTCAAGGAAAAGCCCAACACGTTAATATTGAAAGGTTAATAACCTACCTTTGCCTTATTTTAATTGGTACGTCTTATTTTGTTTATAAAGATGTAAATAGTATCTTACTTGGATTAGTATCAATGTTCTTCTCTGAACGTGTAACTTCGCTTTTATTAGTTGATTCAAGAAAAGCAGTAGAAGTTAAAATAGTAACCAAGCACCCAGAAGAAATAAGGGAAGATTTAGTTATTAATCTCCGCCACGGCGCAACTTTAATTCAAAGTAAAGGTTTATATACAGGCGAAGATAATTCTGTTATTTTGTGTATTCTAAACGTATATCAAATGGCTGACTTTATAAGAGTTATAAAGAAATATCCTAACACGTTCGTATATTATTCAGACGTAAACGGCGTTTACGGCAACTTTAGAAGATATAAAGACGAAGTGGTAAAGTGATAGAAATGAAAAATAAAAAGGACAACGAATTTCGTTGTCCTTTTTTAATGAAAATATATTAGATAACTTCAAGGATTTTTAATACTTCTGCAATTTGTTTTGCCGAATATTCTAGGTCCTTTAGATTATGGGTTGCGGTATAACTAGTTCTAAGTAGCGCAAATCCTTTGGGGGTTGCAGGGCTTATAAC
>JAZRHN010000051.1:0-2792 GCA_045644785.1 Christensenellaceae bacterium | reverse complement strand
CATTTTTATTTTGTGCTAACTTAATATATTCCCTACAAGCAATCAACGTGCCTACACCTACTTTTTCGCCGTGTAATGCGTTAGAACTAACGTTTAACACAGCGGGGTTCATTTCAATAAAATGTGAAACGTGATGCTCTGCACCAGACGCACAACGAGAGTTACCGAGTAACTGCATTGCAAGTCCTGATATTAATAGACCATACATTAATTTTTCATAGGCGTTTACGTCCTTTTTAGTTACGCCGTCTGCTGAATCAAGAACTGCTTTGGTTGCATCCATAGTCATATCATATATTCTTTTGCAGAGATATTCGTTAGTTAAAGTATTAGCAATCTTCCAATCGGTTAATGCTATAAACTTACCAATCATATCGCCAAAACCAGAGTTAGTTAATCTGTTTGGTGCATTTACGATAATATCTAAATCAGCAATAACGATTTTAGGTGCTACTGCGGTAAAGGTTTTCTTAAAACCATCCCACGTCATAGCGGCTACCGATGAACAAAAACCATCTACACTAGCAGCCGTCGGGCATGATACGAAAGGAATAGAATATTTATGAGCAATATAGCGCGTTATATCGTGAACCGTTCCTGAACCCACGGCAATTAAATAATCGCATTTTTTAGGTAGTTCTTTTTCTGCTAATGCCACACCGTGATTATCTGCGTGTAAATTTTGCGGAGGCAAAATAATTTCATAATCTGCTTTGGGGTGAAGCCCTTTTGTTGCTAAATAAGTATTTTCATCATAAATAGCCACCGAATAACCACTTAAGCCGTGCTCTGCTACTATTTTAGTAAAGTCTTTTAAACAGCCTGCCTCTATTATACAATATTCGGTTACCATAGCGTGATTTTTACCACAACTACACGCTCCGTTATATTTTTTGCTATCAATTATCATTACTTTTTCTCCTTTTGTCCGTAGTAAGCGTTTTTGCCGTGCTTACGTAAATAATGTTTATCTAATAACTTTTGTTTCGCTTCCTTTACGTCGCTATTTATAACTTTAGTAAACACTGCCATTTTTGCAACTTCTTCTAAAGTAACCGCAATCTCTACTGCTTTTTCCGGAGAATTCCCCCAAGTAAATACGCCGTGATTTTTTACTAAAACAGCAGGAACTTCCTTTTCGCTTTTTACCGTTTCCACTATTACTTTGCCGGTATTATACTCATACTCTCCGTCAATTTCTTCATCAGTCATATCACGTGAGCAAACAACGTTGCCATAAAACGCATCTGCATGCGTAGTTCCATAAACGGGAATATCCTTACCGCTTTGTGCATACGCCGTTGCATAAGTAGAGTGCGTGTGAACAACACCACCTATCCAATCGTAACTATTATATAAATATAAATGTGTAGGAAGGTCGCTAGAAGGATTTAAGTCGCCCTCTACTACTTTTCCGCTAATATCTACAACAACCATATCTGCAGGCTTCATTATGTCGTAAGAAACACCACTAGGTTTTATAACGATAAGCCCAGTTTCTTTGTCCCTAGCAGAAACATTACCCCACGTTAACACTACTAAGCCGTGTTTTACTAACGCAATATTCTGTTCATACACTCTTTGCTTTAAGTCTTCTAACATATAATACTCCTTTGGTTGACATATCTTTTATTTATGGTATAATTGTAATAAATGATTATATTATCGTCAATATATGGCTAGATATTAGACAAATAATCATAAATCAAGCACAAACAATCAAAAAGGTAGGTCAAATGAACATAACTAAAAGGCAAGAACAGATTTTAGAGTTATTGCGTGAAAACGGATTTATAAGAGTTGAAAAACTTTCTAAATTGCTTTATACTTCGCCTGCAAGCATACGTAGAGATTTAACACATTTAGAAAATACGTGTTTTATTAAACGTACACACGGCGGTGCAAGCGTGCTTAATGATATTAATCAGGCCATTCCGCTAAACAGCAGAATGACCAAGAATACGGGTAATAAAAGGAAGATTGCAAGTATTGCATCGGCACTACTTCACGATGGGCAGATAGTTATGCTAGACGGGTCTAGTACCGCAAGTTTTTTAGTGCCACATATTGCTAGACATAAAGATATGGTAGTTTTTACAAATAATATGATTACCGCAATTAATGCTATTAATTATGGAATTAAAACGCATTGTATTGGTGGAAGTTCGGTTAATAACTCTGCCGTATTATCAGGCCCAAATAGTTATGACGAGGCTATTAAAATTCACTCTGACGTATTCTTCTTCTCATCTAACGCGTTAGATGAGAACGGTGTAATTTCCGACCCCACTGAAGAAGAAAATCACTTACGTTCACTAATGCTTGCAAATACTAACCAAAGCGTGTTTTTATGCGATAGCGAAAAGTTTGATAGACGTTCTATATATACGCTAACTACTTTAGATAAAGTAGATTACGCTGTTTTTGATACTGCGTGGGACAAACTAAAAACTAAATGTAAATTATTATAATAAAAAGCGGGCAACATTATTTGCCCGCTAATTTTTAACGCTCCCGTTCAAGTCCCTTTTTCTTACAAACAAAAAAATAGTGGGTAATTAATATTACCCACTATTCTTTGGTGCGGATAAAGGGACTTGCTCCGCAAAGCCTTGCTTTGTTATCACGCCACCTCACTAAAAAACTGCCACTGGCAGTTTTTCTTTACGCTCGCGTTCAAGTCCCTTGTTTTTTCTCCACATATTACAAAGAAGGTAAGCACAACAGTGCTTACCTTCTTTGTTGGTGCGGATAAAGGGACTTGAACCCCCACGGTCGCCCACTAGATCCTA
>JAZRHN010000050.1:0-4573 GCA_045644785.1 Christensenellaceae bacterium | reverse complement strand
CCTTCCGTTTGGGGCTTGGGTTTTACGTTAGATTGATAGTATGCGTAAGTTAAACTTTCCTTATCGCTAATTACCCTTGCTTCTACGATAGAGCAAATAAACATACCGTGTGAACCTAAATCAACGTAGTCTTCTACATTTAAACTTAAGCACGCGTTAATGTAGTTAGGTAACATTAATAAGCCGTTATTTAAGCGAATAGGTTTAACGTTTTCAAACTTATCAGCCGTTCTGCCACTTCTAAAACCATAGTTTTCAAAAACAGAGAAAGGCGTTTCTGTCGTTAAGCAGTTAACGTTCATAATACCCGTTTGTTTTATAACGTGGTGTGAATAGTTGGCTTTATTGATATTAACGGCAATTCTATTAGGGTTATCAGACACTTGTGAAACGGTGTTTACGATAAGCCCGTTATCCTTTTTACCATCGTTAGAAGTAACTACGTATAAACCGTAGCCAATTCTAAATAACGCCGTCATATCGTTGGTATTTACGTTATCTTTAGATTGAGCAAGATATTCACGGCAAAGTTCTGATGAAAGTTCTTCAATTTTTTCCTTATTGTCGGCAGACATTGCTGATAAAATAGTAACTTCGTTTTGTGCAAAAGTAAGATTTTTACTGTTTTCAAAATACTTTTTCATAGTTCTCGTTGCAACGGGTGCCCAAGAGCCGTTTTCAATAAACGCAACAGTTCTGTTTTGGAAATTTCTCTCGGTTAAGTGGTGGATAAAATCACGCATAAACGGGAAAATTTCGGCATTATAGGTAGTTGTAGCAAGCACAAGTTTATTATACTTAAAAGCATCTGCAACGGCTTTAGAAATATCGCTTCTCGCTAAATCGTAAACAATAACGTTGGGGCAACCTTTTGCCTTTAACTTATCTACTAATAAATTTACTGCTTTTTTAGTGTTGCCGTAAACAGAAGTATATGCAACAACTATTCCCTCGTCTTCAGGAACGTAAGAAGACCATATATTATAAAGTGATAAATAGTGCCCTAAATCTTCTTTTAGAACAGGTCCGTGAAGTGGGCAAATAATATCAATATCTAAACCACTTGCCTTTTTAAGCAATGCTTGAACTTGCGTGCCGTATTTACCTACGATACCGATATAATATCTTCTTGCTTCATCATCCCACGTCTCATCTGCACCGATTGCACCGAATTTACCAAAGCCGTCAGCAGAAAATAAAATTTTATCAGTTTTATCGTAAGTTACCATAACTTCAGGCCAATGCACCATAGGTGCAAAAACAAATTGAAGTGTATGTTTACCTAAACAAAGGGTATCCCCTTCACTTACAACAATTTTATTTTCTACGTCTTTACCAAAAAAGTTACTAATCATTACAAAAGTTTTTTGGTTTGCAACGACTGTAGTATTAGGATAGGTTTTTAAGAACGTATCGATATTTGCAGAGTGGTCGGGTTCCATATGTTGCACGATAAGATAGTCAGGTGCACGACCATCTAACGCAGTTGAAAGATTATCAAGCCATTCGTGAGAAAAACGTGCATCTACCGTATCAAGAACGGCAATCTTGTCATCTTTTATTAAATATGAGTTATACGCCATACCATTAGGCACTTTGTATTGTCCTTCAAAAAGGTCTATAGTATAATCGTTTACGCCAACGTAAACAACGTCGTTAGTAATTTTCATTACTCCCTCCAATATATAAAAATCTTTTTTTATATAGTATACCAAAAATCAAGAATTTTGCAATAGGTTATACTATTAAAAAAGCAAAATAAACCCGATTTTTTTCGAGTTTATTTTTTTCATTTTTTAATTAACCAATGTAAGTTTTCTCACACAACTGTTCAATGTAATCGCGTTTAAGTAGTTGTTTTAACCAATTACAAGGAATACCATTAAGTCCGTAAAGTGCTCCTGCAAGTCCACCAGCAATAGCACCAACGGTATCGGTATCTTCGCCCAAATTGACCGCCTTAAGCACACAATCGGTGTAATTATCCGAATTATATAAGCACCATATTGCAGACTCTAACGTATGCACAATATAGCCTGAACTCTTTATTAAATGTTTAGGTTTATCCTTAAAGTCAGCGGTAAATAAATGATGATAAATATTTATTTCATCACGCTCTTGATAGAATTTTTTGGCTTTTTCAAGCCCTTTTTTTATACTTTCCTTTTCGGGCGAATTTAATAATTCCCATAACACAAAGGCATATATCCCGCAACCGATTTTAGAGCGTTCGTGCGCGTGTGTTAGTGATGAAATTTCTTCTATAATCTTAATTTTATTTCTTGTAGGAAGTTTACGCCCATATAAATATAAACAAACGGGGTGTATTCTCATTAAACTACCGTTGCCGTTACTATATCCGTCCTTTTCTCCGCACTCTAGTGGCGATAGTTTAAGCACGTTATAAGATATTAAAGCGCTTTTTGTCGTATTACCTACGTCAAACACCACGTCCCCTGCAGTATATTTCGCGCCATATAACCAATCGCAAAACCTTTTCATCATGTCATCGTAATCAATGCCGTTACTTAAACTATCAATGGTGGCTAAACTCATACTAGTATCATCAGACCAAGTGCCTTTTGGTTTATTATACGTTCCGTAACCCGTCATATCGCGAACGGGTGAATGCTCTAACTCATATCTACTTTTAAACTCCACGGGAACGCCAATAGCATCTGCCAAAGCGTGCCCTAACACTACCGCTTTTACCTTTGATAAAAAATTATCCATACCATCTCTCCTATTACTTTTAATTTTCAACTATATTATAATAGAAATAATATGACAGCTTTGGTCATATTAAAAAAGATTAAATAAAAAAACGACAAAAACTTGCCGTTTTATTTTATTCTAAACATTGATAGTAATTCATCAAAATTATACGGATATGCACACGCACCACGCATAATTTTACGTTTACCATCTAAATATTCTATGGTAAGTTGCCAGTGAGAGCCACCGATATTTTTAAGCCCAAAACGCTTTAGTGAATATTCATCTAACCACTCGCCTACGTGTAATTGCCTAAAATCTTTTAAGAAAGATTCTTTATTCCACTTATGCTTAATTTCCCTTATGTTTTTAGACATAGCGCGGAGAATTATAGGCGGGTCAACGGTTAAATCAACAAAAATACTATCGTCATTATATTTAGGTCCATCAAAAGCAAAGTGAATTTTAGATGCGTTTATTAAACTTTTGTTAAATTCTTCGTCTTGTATTTCGATAGCACTCTTCTTATAATTTCCGCCTTTAGATTTTAACACCTTTACCGCATCTAAAATAAATACACGTAAATTTTTAAGTAGTTCTATACGCTCGCTATACTTTTCAATATTGTCGTAAAAGGGCGCTTCCATCTTATTTTTGATACGTGAAGCGTTACGCTTTGCATTAGCGATAACTTTAGATATTTCTTCTATTGATAAAACTTCTAATTGCTCTTTAGTTAAAATTTCCATTATCTGTTCCTTTATAAAATCAAAAGAGTAATAAGGCTTAAAATAATTAAAAAGGCAAAGTTAAACGCTGAAAATAGCCCGATGTATCTTACGCTTTTTTTAGGGTTATGCTTAACGTATTCTCTATACGTAATTAAACTTGCAAGCGAAGATATAAGCGTGCCTACACCGCCGATATTTACGCCTAAAAGTAATGCTTTATAGTTAGTTGTAAATTGCGATAAGAGTATAGCGGACGGAACGTTACTTATAACTTGGCAAGAAGCCACGCTAAATAAAAAGGTATTCTTTTCTAAAAGTGAAGAAAATAACTCTTTAACCGCACCAATTCGCGACGTGTTACCAGCAAATATAAAGAAGAATACAAAGGTTAAAAGTAGCGAATAATCTACGTCTAATAAAGCCTTTCTATCTAATATAAGTAAAGCAAGTGGAATAACAATTAAACCTAATTGATAAGGAATAATTCTAAATACTATGATGATTGAAAAGGCAAAAAGTAATAGGTAAATTACCGTTCTATATGGGTTTAACTTTACTTCTTCCCCTTGTAATTCCAACGGCTCTTTTTTAACGAAAATAAAACAACAAAGCGTTAAAAGGGCGATTGCAATTACAAACGGCACAGCCATAATGCCCATAAATTCAGCCGTAGGAATATTAAACTTAGTGTAAAGATAAAGGTTTTGTGGGTTACCAAAAGGCGTTAGCATTCCACCAAGATTAGCAGAAACGTTTTGCATTATAAAAGTAAAAGCCATATACTTTTCTTTTTTAGTTGTGCTTAAAACGTAAAAACCAAGCGGTAAAAAAGTTAAAAGTGCCATATCGTTTGCAATTAACATAGACCCGATAAAGGTTACGTACGTAAGTGCTAAAACGGTCATTCTAGCATTTTTGAAAAGTTCTACAACCTTTCTTGCTAGCGTATAGAAAAACTTGATATTTCTAAGTGCACAAACCACCGCTAACGTACAAAATAAACAAGTTAGCGTTTTATAATCAAAATATTCTAAATAGGCACTATCTACGGGCACGAAAAAAGTAGTAATAATTGCCGCTAATAAAGCAATAAACATTACTATATTTTTCTTTATAAACCCACTAAC
>JAZRHN010000049.1:0-5783 GCA_045644785.1 Christensenellaceae bacterium | reverse complement strand
ATTTCTAAATATAAAAAGATTTCTCCCGATGCAAGATTTTTCCTAGTTGTTCCACCTAAAGATTTAGGCGATATGGAAAAGAGAAAGCGTCATCAAGCACTTTTATACGAAATTGCTAAAATTTATACACACACTTTCGTTATAGACCTTTTTGAATACGGCCCCTACTTTGGCGATAAAGATTTTAGAGAAAAATATTTTATGTACGGCCATATGACGCCTGCAGGTTATATCTTCGTTTCAAAATTAATCGTAAGTTATATCGATTACATAATTAGGCATAACTTTAGGGAATTTAAGTTAATAGGTTTTGCTAATACTCCGAAATATGATGAAAAAGACGCGCTTGCTCCCTTTGAAGATATGTAAATTTTATAAAAAAGAAAAGCCACCGTTTTGGTGGCTTTTTTGTTTGTGTTATTTATTAAATTAAATTTCGTATAAATCTTCTTCAGTTTTGTTTTTAACTTCGCCTTCGATTTGCATAAAAGGTATCTTTTCGCCCGTTAAGTTCTTTTGTGTGATGTTTTTAAGAACTAACGTGCCAACGGTTGCTTCTTTTTCTAATACAAAGAAAGGTGTTTTTGTTTCTGTTTCTTCTCTAAAACAGTTGGTAATGGTTAAATTATCAACGTCTATATACGCTTGTTGCCAAACTATAGGTCTTTGTCCGCCTGCCATATCGGTTAAGGGGTTTCTTGGCCCGTCGCAAGAGTGTGCGTGAACGTTGTCAATCTTAATATTACTATAAACACCGCGCTCTTCAGGGCCACCGTGATACTTCGTAATACCGATACAATACTTAAAGTAGCCACCGAACACGTTTTTAATAGTAATATTTTTAACGGGCTCACCGTGAGATAATAATCTTACCGCACTATGGCATCTATCAGCCCAAAGCCCATCTATAACCACGTTTTCAATCGGTCCCCAACAGCAAGCGTCATCAGCAGTTAACGCTACCATATCGTCAAAGCAGTTACCTTTGCAGTTTTTGATAATACCGTTACGGCAGTTGCCTTCTAAATGAATACCGTCGTTATTATAAAACTTAAAGCGAGTGGTTACGTAGTCGAAAGTAATGTTTTCTATGGTAAAGTTTTCCATAAACATAACTTGAATACCGTAAACTACGGGGTTTCTAAAGGTTACGTTTTTAAATGTAAAGTTTTTAACACGGCAAAAGTGCATACAATGTCCGCTAAACGTAGGCGCAGGTACGGTAAGCGTTTTATAATATTCCGTACATTTTTCTTTCGTAATGCCAAGTCTTTCGTATCCCGTTTTTCCGTCCTTACCCGGAACCCACCAAGGATTAGCGTCTTGCTCTAGGTTGTTCATATCCCAAATGCCACCGTCAATCACGATATTTTCCTTCCAACTTTCAAAATTATCGTCGTGAAGCATATCACAATTAGAATCGGCTTTTAAGCGAATAACCGCCGTTTCAGGAAGTTTAAGCGTTTGGTTAGCGTGAATAACGATAGAACCCGAAATTAAATAGTTTTTCTTTGGTGCAGGAAGTTCTAAACAACTAACACCGCTATCTAATACTGTTTGAATAAAGGGAAGGTCATCGTGGATTCCGTCGCCGTAAAGTATATATTTTGCCATAGTTTTTTCCTAATTTATATATTAAATAAATCTTTTTTAGTTAAATTTTTTACTTCGCCTTTAATTTCGATAAAAGGAAGTTCTTTATCCGTTAAATTCTTTTGCGTAATATTGTCAAGAATTAGCGTGCCGATAGTTCCGTTTTCTTCTAAACCGAAGAAAGCCCTATTAGTTTCCGTTTCTTCTCTAAAACAGTTGGTAATTGTTAAATTATCAACGTCTATATATCCCTGTTGCCAAATAATGGGAATAGTTGTGCCTTTTAAGTCGGTTAGGGGATTACGTGGGCTATCACAACCGTGTGCGTGAACGTTATCAATCTTAATATTACTATAAACACCGCGCTCTTCAGGGCCACCGTGGTATTTAGTAATACCGATAGCGTATTTATAATAACCACCGAACACGTTTTTAATAGTAATATTTTTAACAGGCTGGCCGTGAGATAATAATCTTACCGCACTATGACATCTATCAGCCCAAAGCCCATCTATAACTACGTTTTCAATCGGCCCCCAACAACAACTATCGTCAGCCGTTAACGCTACCATATCATCAAAGCAGTTACCTTTGCAGTTTTTGATAATACCGTTACGGCAGTTGCCTTCTAAATGAATACCGTCGTTATTATAAAACTTAAAAGTAGTCGTCGTATAATCAAATGTTACGTTTTCAAACGTAAAGTTTTCTATATGTGCAACGTCTATACCAAAAACAACGGGGTTTCTAAGGGTTACGTTCTTAAATATAAAGTTTTTAACACGACAAAAACGCATGCCGTGCCCCGTATAAGTATCTACGGGCGAAGTTAGTTTACTATAAAGTTCGGTGCTACCTTTTTCAATGCCAAGGCGTTCGTAAAAGTTCTTACCATCCTTTCCTTTTACCCACCAAGGGTTACCTTCTTGCTCTAAATTATTTAAGTCCCAAATACCACCGTCTATTACGATATTTTCTTTCCACACGTCGTAATTATCGTCACGGAGTATTACGCAGTTAGAATTAGCCTTTAAACGAATAACCGCAGTTTCGGGGAGTTTTATCGTTTGATTGCCGTGTATTCTAATTTCACCGCCAACTAAATAATTCCTTTTGGGTGCAGGTAGATTTAAGCAACTAATACCACTATCTAAAGCATTTTGAATATAGGGAAGGTCATCGTGAATACCGTCACCGTAAAGTTTAAATTTTGCCATATTATTTCTCCTAATTATAAACTTATAAAAAGTATATCACAAGAAAAATAAAAGTAAAGCGGAAAACAAAAAATAATTAAAAAAGTTAAAAATATAAAATAATAATGATAAAAATCCCGTCTTCGCGCGCACGCGCACGCGCGCGTATATAAATTAATGTATGGAAAAACCGCTCCGCCAAAAAAAATTTTTAAAATTTTAAAAAAAGTTTAAAAAAGTACGTTAAAACGCTTTACAAAACTAAAGTGATAAAGTATAATATAGACACTTACTTCAGCAAGTTAAAGTGTTGAAGTAAAAAAGAAGAAGAAAAAATATTGTGTAATATATAAGGAGACACGACAATGAAAAAACTTTTAACACTTATTCTAACATTAGTACTTGGCTTAACGGCTTGTATCGGCTTAACCGCTTGCGGTGGTGAAGATGATGGTTTTACCGGATTTGACATTGAACTTGCAAGAAAGGTTGTTGCTTATATTAACGAAGAATTCGATGCAGATTTAGAAATTGAATTCCAAGAAATCGATTGGAACTCTAAAGAAGCATTACTTGATAACGGAACTATCGACCTTGTTTGGAACGGTATGACCATTACTCCCCTAAGAGCAGAAGAAATGTGTATTTCAGTTCCCTATCTTTACAACAAGCAAGTTGCAGTAGTAAGAGTTGCAGATGCTGAAACTTACGTAGACGTAGCAAGCATGGCAGAAGCAAACGTTGGTGCAGAAGCAGGTTCTGCTGGTGAAGGCGTTATCGAAGAACAAGAAATCGGTGGCGAATACATCTCTTCAGCAAGTCAATTAGATGCTTTAACCGCATTAGATAACGGAACTATCGACGTAGCAGTTATTGACTCAGTTATGGCAGGCTACTACACCTCTACCGGTGTTTACAAAGACAAACTCGTTATCGTTGAAGACCTTGTTCTTGCTCAAGAAGAATATGGTATCGCTGCTAAAAAAGGTGCAGAATCATTAATATCAGTAATCAACCAAGCACTTATCGCACTCCGTACTACCGGCTATGCAGAAGTTGCTAACGATTTCGGTTTAACCACTTCTTGTTCACTTTCAGCTGAAACCGTAGATACCTATCAAGGTGCTACCGACAATAGTTGGGAAAACGTTAAGGCTTCAGGCAAACTCGTAATCGGTTACACCGTATTCGCTCCTATCGCTTACTTCAACACTGCAAAATAATTAACTAAAAACAACAAGGAAACTCTCAATTTTAATGGAACAATTCATTACGATTATATTGGAGTTATTACAGGGTTTCGGCACAACGTTACTGTTGTTTGCCGTAACCCTTGTACTGTCTTTACCCCTAGGACTTGCAATGTCCTTTGGTAGTACGGCTAAATTTGCTCCTATTAAATATTTATGTAAAGGTATTATTTGGGTTGTTAGGGGAACGCCCCTTATGCTTCAGATTCTTCTTGTAAGTTTCTTGCCCAAATACCTTTTTGGCGTACTTAATAAAGACGTGGCTATTTTCTTCGGTATAAATACTAAAACGCTGATGTTTGTTTTTGTAGCGATAGCGTTTATAATTAACTACGCGTGTTATTTTTCTGAAATTTTCCGTTCGGGAATAGGCTCTATTCCTCAAGGTCAATATGAAGCCGGTAAGGTTTTAGGTATGACTAAATCGCAAATTTTTAGAAAAGTTATACTTATGCAAGTTGTTAAACGTATAATTCCACCAATGAGTAACGAAATTATTACGCTTGTAAAAGATACTGCACTCGCACAAATCTTGGGTATTATAGACCTTCTTAATGCGGCAAATCACGCCGTTAACGAATTCGTTGTATTAACCCCATTGGTTTACGCGGCAATCTTCTATCTCGTTTTCAATGGTTTACTCACTTTACTTTTCAGTTGGTCGGAAAAGAAATTATCTTACTACAAGGTGTAAATTATGGCGTATTTAGAAATTAAAAATTTTTATAAAGCGTTCGGCGAAATCGAAGTTTTAAAAGGTATTGATTTAAGTGTTGATAAAGGCCAAGTTGTTACTATTATCGGTTCTTCGGGTAGTGGTAAAACAACGTTGCTTAGATGTATCAACTTTTTAGAAACACCCGATAAAGGCGAAATGGTTTTAGATAACAATACCCTTTTTGATAGTCAAGATAAAGAGTATGGTGATAGCGAACTAAGAGAAAAAAGATTAAATTTCGGATTAGTTTTCCAATCGTTTAACCTTTTTCCACAATATAACGTAGCAGAAAATATTAAACTTGCACCTGAACTTTTAATAAAGGAAAAGGCAAAGGACTACGAAAAACAACTTAAAAAACAAGAAAAAATTTCGCGTTTTGCCTTAAAAAAGAAGGTTGGTGAATATATCGAGCTTGAAAAAGAAAAAATCGATAAAAAAACCGAACAATTACTAGATAAAGTTGGACTTTCTGAAAAGAAAAACGCGTATCCTTGTGAACTTTCGGGCGGACAATGTCAGCGTGTAGCAATCGCTAGGGCGCTTGCACTAAATCCCAAAGTATTGTGTTTTGACGAGCCGACTTCAGCATTAGACCCTGAACTTACCGGCGAAGTATTAAAGGTAATTAAATCGCTAAAAAGCAAGGAAAATACTATGGTTATCGTAACTCACGAAATGGGCTTTGCTAAAAAAGTTTCCGATATCGTAGTATTTATGCACGAAGGCGTTATCAAAGAAATCGGTAGCCCCAAAGAAGTGTTTGACAATCCTAAAACCGAAGAACTAAAAGCCTTCCTTAAAGGAATAAACGAAAAGGATGGAGAATAATATGAGTGAAAATTTACACGAAGAAATCAACGAATTATTTGAGTTAATCGTTTCTATTAATAACGTAGAAGATTGCAAGGATATTTTTGATGATTTATGCACGTATAACGAAATCAACTCTATGGCGCAACGCTTACAAGCGGCTAAACTCTTAAACCAAGGCGCAACGTATGAAGAAATTATCAAAAAAACGGA
>JAZRHN010000048.1:0-3661 GCA_045644785.1 Christensenellaceae bacterium | reverse complement strand
AAGATTGACTATACACCCGTAAACGGCGAAACTACCGATTTAAGTAGGCTTTCAGAAATAGGTAAAAAGGGCGTTCTTCTTTTAATGGCAGACTCTACTAACATTGAAAGAGAAGGCACTACAATGAGTGAAGCGGTAGTTAAAGATACGTTAGACCACGTATTTTTAAATAACGCCAAAAAACGACTTATCATCGCAACGTTTGCATCTAACGTTCATAGATTGCAACAAATTTTAGATTTGGCGGTAAAGTATAAACGAAAGGTGGCTTTTTCGGGCAGAAGTATGATAAATATTGCCGAAGCCGCTTCTAAAATAGGCGAATTAGAAATACCTAAAAATCTTATAGTGGACGTAGAAAAGATACGAAACTTTAAAGATGAAGAAATAGTTATTATTTCAACGGGTGCGCAGGGCGAACCGATGAGTGCGTTAACTCGTATGGCAAGCGGAGAATTTAGTAGTGTAAAAATTGGTAAAAACGACACTGTAGTTATTTCTGCATCAGTAATCCCCGGTAACGAAAAAATGATTTACGGGGTAATCAATAATCTATATAGACTAGGTGCAGAAGTCATATATGAATCACTAGAACCTATCCACGTTTCGGGGCACGCTTGTAGGGGCGAACTTAAAATTATTCACACCTTATTAAAGCCCAAATTTTTCGTTCCCGTTCACGGCGAGTATAGGCATTTAGTAAAGCATTGTAATTTAGCAAAAAGTTTAGGTGTTAAAGAGCATAACGTTTTAATTGCAGAAATAGGCGACACGGTAGAATTAACTTCTAAAAGTATGGCGCTTGGTGAAAAATTCCCATCAGGCTCACGCTTTGTAGATGGTGTAAATATAGATGGTGCTGATAGTTACGTTCTTCGTGACCGTATTCATTTATCAGAAGACGGACTTTTAGTTGCCGTTGTTGCGGTAGAAGAATTTACTGCAAAAGTTTCTTCTGTTGAAATTATCGGTAAAGGTATTTTAACTACCGAAAGCATGATAAACGAAACAAAACGCCACTTAATAGCAACGCTTGACAACTTTGATTTAAGACAGGTAAGGGATGAAACCGAACTTTCGGATATAATAAGAAGGGCACTTAAAAATTATATTTATAAAGCAACTAAAAAACATCCTATGATATTACCGGTAGTAATGGTGGTATAATGGAAGAATTAATACGATTAAGAGAAAGTGCAAGAAGTTCAGGTGAGCCGGTTTTAAGACCAAAAACCTTTGACTTGCTTCTTAAAATTGCCAAGGAAAAAGACTTGAAAAACATACTAGAAATCGGCACTTCGGTAGGTTTAACGGGCACGGCGTTATTAATGCAAAACCCAAACGCAAAACTTACGGGAATAGAGATTGATGAAGAAAAGGTTAAAATCGCAAGAGAAAATTATAAGCACTTTAACGTGGCAGATAGGGCAAAAATCTTTTTAGGTAGTGCAGGCGAAATAATACCAATACTTTCGGGCGAATATGATTTAATATTTTTAGATGGACCAAAGGGACATTACGCCGAATACTTGCCTAATTTATTGCCGTTATTAAAGGTTGGCGGAATACTCTTTGCAGACGACGTATATTTTCACGGCTTTGTGTTTGGCGAAACACCTAAAAAGCACAACACAATAAAACATAGTTTAGAAAATTATTTATATGAGGTTACTAACGACGAAACATTAAAAACCGAAATTCTTGATTTAGAAGACGGAGTTAGTATAAGCGAAAAGATAAAATGAAATTAGAATTATTAGCGCCTTCTGGCGACAAAAACAAATTAAAAACAGCCTTTTATTATGGTGCAGACGCGGTATATATTGGTGGTAAAAGTCTATCACTCCGTCAAAATGCGGGCAATTTTAGTGATGAAGAATTAATAGAAGCGGTAAAAGATGCACATAAAAACGGCAAAAAAGTTTACGTTACCGTAAATATTTTTGCAAGAAATTATGATATACAAAAAGCAGAAGAATACTTCCGCTTTTTAGAAAGTGCAAAAGTTGATGGTGCTATTATATCCGACCCAGGACTTATAATGACTGCAAGAGAAGTTGCGCCTAGTTTAAGCGTAAACGTATCAACACAAGCAAATACCTTAAACTATAAAACGGTAGAGTTCTGGAAAAAGATGGGTGTTAAGCGTGTAATTTTAGCACGTGAACTCTCATTAGAAGAAATAAGAGAAATACACGAAAAAGTTCCCGATATGGAATTAGAAACTTTTATCCACGGTGCAATGTGTATTGCTTATAGTGGTAGATGTATGCTTTCTGATTATAGAACGGGAAGGTCATCTAATCGTGGGGAGTGTGTTCAAGCGTGCCGTTGGAACTACGAAATTAGAGAAAAAGGCTCTAACGGACAATTTATGGAAATGCAAGAAGACGAGCGTGGAACTTATATTTTAAATAGTAAAGATTTATGCTTAATAGACTACATAAAGCAACTTGCCGATGCTGGTGTGTGTTCGTTTAAGATAGAAGGCAGAATGAAATCTGAATACTATCTTGCAACGGTAATCAACGCTTATAGACGTGCGTTAGACGAATATTATAAAATTGGCGAAGATTATAAAAATAACACGCTATATAAAACCGAATTAGAAAAGACGGCACATAGAGAATTTACCACGGCATACCTACTTGGTGAAAACGACCGCACGGAAAACTTTGATGATAGCCAAAGTAAAGGCACGCACAAGTTTATGGCAAACGTTTTAAGTAGTTGTGACGGCGGTGCAATAATCGAAATGCGTAACCGCTTTAAGGTTGGCGACGTTTTAGAAGTTTTATCTCCATCTGATAGTTTTAACAAAACTATCACGATAGAAAAGTTAGAAGACTTAAACGGAAATATAGTAGAAGATGCAAAAATAGTTCAACAAAAACTAAAACTTTACACAAACGTTCGTTTAAGCGAAGGGGATATGCTCCGCGCAAAAATATAATTAAAGTCCGCAATAAAATTTGCGGACTTTTGTTTATATTAGTAAAAAAGTGTGGTACAATAATAGGGGTGAAAAGATGTATTGTTGTATAGACTTAAAAAGTTTTTTCGCATCTGCAGAGTGTTCAGAGCGTAACCTAGATGCGTCTAAAATAAATTTAGTAGTAGCCGACCCTGATAGGAAGGGCGGTTCTATTTGTCTTGCAATCAGCCCCGCTCTAAAAGATAAAGGCGTAAAAAATAGGTGTAGAATATACGAAATTCCAGAAAATATCAACTATATAATTGCAAAACCACGCATGAAGTTATATATGGAAAAATCGGCGGAGATTTTTTCTATATACTTAAAATACGTAAGTCCCGAAGATATGCATATATACTCTGTGGACGAGTGTTTTATAGACTTAAAAGATTATGAAAAGTTATATAACAAAAGTGCGGTAGAACTTGCAAAAATGCTTATTGGCGAAGTGTATAAACAAACTAAAATTCGTGCTACCGTTGGTATCGGTCCAAACCTGTTTTTAGCCAAAGTAGCGCTTGATATAACTGCAAAACATTCGCCTGCTTTTATAGGTGTTTTAGATGAAAAAACTTTTAAGGAAACGATATGGTTTCATAGACCGATAACCGACGTGTGGAACGTGGGCAAAGGTATAGCCAATCGTTTAGAGCGTATGGGGGTTTACGATTTGCACGGAATAACCGA
>JAZRHN010000047.1:0-5378 GCA_045644785.1 Christensenellaceae bacterium | reverse complement strand
AATTTTGAAATTACCGCCTATCCTATGTCAGAGGGGGTAAAATGGTAAAAACTATAATCACTGCCCTAGCCGTTGTTCTTTTGTTGTTAGTAGGTTCTATTTTAGAATGTTTTTTTATTAAGGATACCTTTAAGGAAGTTGACGTAGAAGTAGATGCTGTTTATCAAAAGATAGTAGATGAAGAAGCGAGCGAAGAAGATATTTATAATCTTCAAGACGTTTGGCTAAATAAAAAACGATTTTTGCACGCTTTTATTCCGCATAACGAAATTAAAGAAATTGATTTATGGATAGCAGAAACGGTAAAACTTGTAAAGGACGAAAAGTGGATTGATGCACTTTCTAAATTAGAAGTAGTAAAAGAACTAATTGAACAAATTCCGCGCACCTTTAATATATCGTTTGAAAATATACTTTAATATATAAGCGATTGACATTTTTAACAAAAAATGCTACACTCTTAAAAAAGGATAAGAGGTGTTTTATGAAAGGCTTTAAGAACGCTAAAACTTACGTTGAAGGTGTTGGCTTTATTGTAACCAACGTAGCGGTAGAAAACGGCAAAATCGTTGCTATCGGCGATAACGTAGAAATTACACAGCCTTTCCCCTATACTGAAGGTCAAATCGTAGTTCCGGGGTTTATCGACCAACACGTGCACGGCGCAAATAGTTGTGATGGAATGGACGCACAGGTTAACGCACTTAAAACCATCTCTACTGCCCTTGCAAAAGAAGGAACAACAAGTTTTTTAGTTACTACAATGACGCAGTCTAAAGAAAACATAGAAAATTCATTAACTGCCGTAAAAGATTTTATAAACAAATACGATAATAGTGGTGCTGAACCTTTGGGCGTACATTTAGAAGGTCCGTTTATTTCAGATAAACATATCGGGGCACAACCTAAAGAATACGTTGCAAAACCAAACGTAGAACTCTTTAACGATTTTTATACCGCTAGCGGAAACAACATAAAACTAGTTTCGCTTGCACCTGAAGAAGACGGTGCTTTAGAATTAGTTAAAGCATTAGCAGAAAAGGGCATAGTTCCATCAGTTGGACACTCTGATGCAGGCTATTATGATATTGAAAAAGCAATCGGCTATGGTCTTAAAAACGTAACCCACACCTTTAACGCACAAAAAGGCATACATCATAGAGAAGTTGGCGTTGCAGGTAGTGCCCTACTCTTTGACGATTTATATGCAGAACTTATATGCGACCTTGTTCACTTGTCCATACCTGCAATTAAATTAGTATTAAAAAATAAACCTAGCGATAAAATAGTATTAATAACCGACTCTATCCGTGCTAAAGGTTTAAGCGATGGAGAATCTGAGTTAGGCGGACAAAAAGTATTCGTTAATAACGGAGAAGCAAGGCTAAGTAACGGTGCACTTGCAGGTAGCACGCTAATGATGAACGTTTCTATTAAAAATCTCGTTACCAAGTGCGGTGCTAAATTAGAAGACGTTATTAACTATGCAACCATTAACCCTGCTACTAACCTAAACGTTGCAGATAAAGTTGGAAGCATTAAAGTTGGTAAAAACGCTGACTTTGCCGTATTAGATAGCGACTTTAACGTAAAACTAACCGTTAAAAAAGGCGAAATAATTTATTCAGCATAATAAATATAAAATAAAAAACGCTCACATAAGTGAGCGTTTTAATTTTTAAATTAATTACTTTGTGCCAAAAATTCTATCACCTGCATCGCCAAGACCAGGAAGAATATAGCAGTTTTCGTTAAGGCATCTATCCAAAGTAGAAACGTAAATTTCTACGTCTGGGTGTGCTTCTGCTACCTTTGAAACACCTTCGGGTGCACCGATAATTGCTAAGAACTTAATCTTTTTGCAACCACGTTTTTTAAGCATAGTAATAGCATCACACGCACTACCGCCAGTTGCAAGCATAGGGTCAACTAACATTACTACTTTATCTTCAATACCCACGGGAAGTTTGCAGTAATATTCTTGGGGTTCAAACGTTTCATCGTTTCTATATAACCCGATATGCCCTACCTTTGCTGCGGGGAAAAGTGTTAAAATACCGTCAACCATACCAAGACCTGCACGGAGAATAGGAACGATTGCTACTGAATTTTCCTTAACAACAGTTTGCTTTACGGTTTCTAATGGAGTTTCAACTTCAATTTCTTGAGTAGGAACGTCCTTAAAACTTTCGTAAGCCATTAAAGTTGCGATTTCGCCAATAATTTCTCTAAAGTTTTTAGTATCTGTATTTACGTTTCTGATAATCGCTACCTTATGTCTAATAAGGGGGTGATCTAAAATTTGTACGTTTTTATATTCTTTCATTTTTTTACCCTTAAATATGCCAAATCTTGCCACGAAACATCGTGGCAAGATTTAACTTTATTTTTTAATTTAATTAGTCTTCTTTCTTTGCTTCAGCCTTTTTGCTGGGTTTTAAGAGAAGGTTGGTAATGATACCTACGATAAGAGCGGGTGCTACAGAGTTAATAGTGATAGGACCAAAACCAAAGTATAAACCACCTACACCAGTGATAAGGATAGAAGATACAACGAATAAGTTTCTGCTATCGTCTAAGTCAATGTGCTTAAACATTCTTAAACCAGATACAGCGATAAAGCCATAGAGAGCGATTGAAATACCACCAACGATTGCAGCGCAAGAAGAAATACTTTCAACGAGTGCAAGTGCAGGACGGAAGAAAGCAACTACGATACAGATAATTGCAGCGGTAAAAATAGTTCTAACTGATGCGTTACCAGTAATAGCAACACAACCAACAGATTCACCGTAAGTGGTGTTAGGACAGCCACCGAAGAATGAACCAACGATAGAACCAACGCCGTCACCTAAAAGAGTTCTGTGGAGACCGGGGTCAGTAAGTAAATCATCACCAATGATAGAAGAAATATTCTTGTGGTCAGCAATGTGTTCAGCAAATACTACGAATGCTACAGGAGCAAATCCTAAAAGAACTGATAAGATTGAAGTAGCATTAACGTTAGCAAAACCTTCCTTAAATAAACCTACGAAAGTAAGGTTAGGAATCCAAGTCTTAAAGTCAGTAATAGTCTTAAATGCAGAGAAATCTACTAATTGTAAATATGCAATGCCTGCTGCTCTACCGATAAGAGTAAAGATACAAGCAAGAACGTAACCACCTAATACACCGATAACGAAGGGGAAAACCTTAATTTGTTTACAACCTTTAACAGAAACAACGATAGTGATAAAGAAAGTAACTAAACCAATTAAGATAGCAACTAAGTTGTAGTTTGCAGGATTTGAAGCAACGTTCATAACGTTGTTCATAGCAGAACCTGCAAGTGAAAGACCGATAAGAGCAACGGTAGGTCCAATAATAATGGGGGGCATAAGTTTTGCAACCCAGTTAGAACCAAAAAGTTTAACGATAAGTGCTAAAAGTGCGTAAATACCACCAGCAACGAGTGCGCCGAAGAAGATACCGAAGTAACCAAATACTGCAGCGTTTGCAAGGGGCATAATAAATGCGAAAGATGAACCTAAGAATACAGGGCTCTTAAATTTGGTAAATAATAAATATACCAAAGTACCAACGCCTGCACCGATTAATGCAGATGCTTGATTAAGGATTTGCGTTCCACTATTTGCATTAACGAGAACGGGAACTAAAATAGTTGCCGCGATAATCGCTAAAAATTGTTGGAAAGCAAACAAAAGGTTTTTACCAAACGGCAATTTATCTTTTACGCCGTAGATTAAATTTGTCTTGTTCATTTGTATGAACCCTCCATAATATATTGTTTTCTAAAACGACTTTACGTTTAAGACTAATTTATAAAAAAAGAGACTTTTAAATAAGCCTCTTATTTTAAACAATATAACTTTTTTCCTTTTAAAAGAGAAACACTAAAACCATTTGCAATACTTTTAATACCTGCAATTTGCATTAGTGTATCCCCCTTTTAAGTATTTTAATTATCTTACCACAATTTAACTTTTAAATCAATACCTTTTTAAAATTTTTCTATATTATGTATATATTTTTTTATACAGCACAACATATTGATATTTTAGGCTACGGGTAATTGTATATTTATATTATTTATCATATCGACTATTGCTTTAGTAACAGGGTTATTTAAATACAAATTATCGATACCTATAAACGAGCCCTCTATCGCTTTGTAAATAGTCCCATCCGTTCCTTGACCAAATATAGCAGACAAACTAAATATAATACTAGTTAACATTAATACCGCTGAAATAGTAAGTGCAACGCCAAGCGTTTTATTGATAACCTTCATAACAGGAGTGTCAATCTCTACGATTTTATCAATTAAATTTACTACTAGCACCCTTAAAAGTTGCACAATAACGAAAAGAATTATTGCTAAAACCACTACCTCTAACCTTATAGAGTGTAAAATTCTAAAAAAGAAGTTTGATTCGGGTGGAATATACGCCATTATTTTATTTAGCAAATTTTGAACAAATTCCCATGAATATACCACACCGAAAATAAAATAACAAACGACTACGGATATGATTTTACCCGTAATGCCTTTAGTTATAAATTTTAACACCTTGCCAAAACCTGCGGTAGCGCCGATTAATATGCAAACGAGCAACACGGCAAGTGCAATATAGTCAATGGTTAACAATTCGTTCTCCCCTAAACATTATATATATTATTATACACTAAACTTTTCTGTTTGTCTATGTAAAATTTTAATTTAAGGAATTATATTTTTTTAGTGAACTATACCCTATATATGCAACAAATGCTTGAATAATCAGTCCAGCCGCATTTACGTAGTTATTTGTTAGAAAACTATATAGAATATAAAATAGTAATCCTATAAAAACTACCAATTTGGTTTTTAATACGTCTTTAAATAGAAAAGCAACCGTTAAAAGAGTCACACCGATAAAATATACTAGATTTATCACTTGAAATTTCGGGATACTAACGCTAATAAATAAAACTACTATAATTAAAGCCGTTACCGACATAGGCGGATTTTGCCCTTTATTTTCGTAATACCAAAATATAAGCGTGCGAATTAGTGCTATAATAGTTGCTAAAAAGCCGTAAAACCTACCTAGAAATAAAAAAGATAACGCTTCAAATAAACAACAAAAAGACTGCAAAAATAATATATTAGATTTACTTTTACTTAAATATCCTAATAGTGCAAAGCCTAGCCCTAAAAAAGCACATAATCCTGAAAAAACCTTAAAAACGTTTAAGTTATAAAATATATTCCCCATACGGCAAAAATTATCCTTTATTTTATTCATTAAATAATTTATGCCGTATTTTGTAGAAAAATAAAAAACTCCGTAAAATTACGGAGTTTTTGTTTTTATTTTATAAATGCTTCTTGCAAT
>JAZRHN010000046.1:0-3027 GCA_045644785.1 Christensenellaceae bacterium | reverse complement strand
CGCAAAATGGCAAGCAATGTCTTCAGGTATTCTAAAGATGCCCGTAGTATTAAGAGTATCTGTAGGTAGCAAATACGGTGCACAACACTCACAAGACTGGGTAGCACTTCCTGCACACGTTCCAGGCTTAAAAGTTTGCTTCCCCGTAACTCCTTACGATGCTAAGGGTTTAATGAACGCAGCACTCCAAGGAACTGACCCTGTAATCTTCTTTGAAAGCCAAAAAGTTTACGGCAAGGGCGAAGAATTCCATAAGGAAGGCGTTCCTGAAGGATATTATGAAATTCCTATCGGTGAACCCGACGTTAAGCGCGTAGGTTCAGATATCACTATCTTAACCATCGGTGCAACCCTTTATAAGGCTATGGATGCAGCAAAAACCCTTTCTGAAAAGTATGGTATTGAAGCAGAAGTTATCGATTGCAGAAGTATTGTTCCTTTCAACTATGAAAAGGTAGTAGAAAGCGTTCAAAAGACTGGTAGAGTAATTCTTGCTTCTGATGCTTGCGCAAGAGGTTCAATCCTTAACGATATGGCAAGAAACATAACCGAACTCTGCTTCGATTATTTAGATGCTCCTCCCGTTGTATGCGGTGCTCAAAACTGGATTACTCCTCCTCACGAATTTGAAGAAGAGTTCTTCCCCCAAGCAAACTGGATTATCGACTGTATTAACGACAAGATTTTACCGCTTAAAGGCCACGTTTCAACCACTAACACTTCTAGTGCAGAACAAATGAGAAAGGCTAAAAAAGGCGTATAAAAAACAAACATTTTGCGGGAATTAAGATTAATTCCCGCAATTTTTTAAAAAATGGAAAAATTTACTTTTATTTCGCACAATAACACCGACCCATACTTTAATATTGCGTCGGAAGAATATTTACTTAAACACACGGACGGGTATTACGTATATTTATGGGTAAACTCGCCCGCAGTTATCGTTGGCGTAAATCAAAACACGTTTAGTGAAGTTAGGTTAAACGTTGCAGAAAGCAAAAATATTAAAATCGTAAGGCGTTTAACGGGTGGTGGAGCAGTATATCACGACCTAAATAATTTATGCTATACAATCATAGCACCCTATAACGACGGGAAAACGGGCTATAAGGGCTTTACGGAGCCAGTTATTGAATATCTTAACAGTCTGGGTGTTAAAGCCGAATTTACGGGCAGAAATGACGTCTCGGTAGATGGTAAAAAGATTTCAGGCACGGCACAAACGGTTTATAAGGATAGAGTAATGTTTCACGGCACTCTACTTTTTAAAACGGACTTTAATATTTTGTCGGACGTTTTATCTCCCGATAAACTTAAAACGGAAAGCAAAGGTATAAAATCAGTAAGAAAAAGGGTAACCAATATTTCTGAATATTTACCTAACGTTAGTTTTAACGAATTTAGGCAAGGCATTACCGAATTTCTTAAAAAGGGCAAAACGGAAAGAACGTTTAGCGAACAAGAAATTGCAGAGATAGAAAAACTAAAACAAGAAAAGTATTTAACTTATGCGTGGAATTTCGGCAACTCTCCAAAGGGCGAAAACGAATATAACGCACGCTTTAGTTTTGGAACTATCAAGGTAAACTTTGATACTATTAATGGTGTAATGCAAAACGTTCGCATAACGGGCGACTTTTTCTCTGAAAAAGCGGTTAGTGGATTAGAAGAAAAGTTTAACGGAACACCATTAATTAAAGGCGAGTTAGAAAAAGTTATAGAACTAGTGCCAGAGTATATCAGTGGTGCTAACGCAAAAGAAATAAAAGAAGAAATTTTTAAGGTGGAATAATGGATAAATATAAAAGTTTCGCAATAGAAAAAACTAAAGAGATTTTAGCAATAGATAGCCCAACGGGTTTTACTTTAATGGCAACCGACTATTTAATTAAAGAGTTAAAAGATTTAGGTTATAACCCTGAATACACCAAAAAGGGTGGCGTAATAGTTGACCTTGGCGGAACTAAAGATGGATTATTATTAACTGCACACGTTGATACGTTAGGCGGTATGGTTGCAGAAATTAAAGGGGATGGAAGACTACGTCTTACTAACCTTGGTGGACTTCGCCCCGAAAACTGCGAGTGTGAAAACGTTAAGGTTTACACACGTAACGGCAACGTTTATGACGGAACTTTTAATATAATAAACCCGTCCGTTCACGTTAATTTAGAATATGCTAAAGTAGAGCGTAAATTTGACACTATGGAAGTAGTGTTAGATAAGGACGTTAAAACGGATAAAGAGACGGCGGATTTAGGTATTTTAGTTGGCGATATTGTAGCGTTTGACCCAAGAACTATCATTACAGGTGGATATATTAAGAGTAGATTTTTAGATGATAAACTAGCAGTAGGTGTTCTACTTGGATACGCTAAATATATAAAAGATGAAAAGATTACGTTACCAAGAAAGGTTTATATTCACTTTACGGTGTATGAAGAAGTTGGCCACGGATGTTCGGCAAGTTGCCCTAATGACGTTACTGAAATTTTATCAGTAGATATGGGCTGTGTAGGTAAAGGCTTAAATTGTAGTGAAAAGCAAGTGTCAATATGTTCTAAGGATTCTGGTGGCCCGTATAATTACGAAATGGTTAGTAGATTAATAGAAAGTGCTAAATCTGAAAAAGCAGACTTTGCTATAGACGTTTACCCCGGTTATGGTAGCGATGCAGAAGCAACTCTAAGTGCAGGTGCGGACGTAAAGCACGCACTAATCGGCCCAGGTGTTTACGCAAGCCACGGCTACGAGCGTAGTCACGAAGATGGTGTCCTAAACACCCTAAAAGTCCTAAAAGGTTTTATCGCATAAAATAATATAAAAATACAAAACTCGGCTTTAAATAAAGCCGAGTTTTTAGTTTTCCTTAATTCCCAATAGTTGATAAAGGGTTACTTCATATATGACCGCAAGTTGAATAAGTTTTTCGTAATCGGGGCGGGAAATATCATTTTCCCAATCACTAATATTAGATTGGTGGATACCTAATTTTTTAGCAACATCTTTTTGAGACATTTTTATCTC
>JAZRHN010000045.1:0-21041 GCA_045644785.1 Christensenellaceae bacterium | reverse complement strand
CCAATCAACGTTGCTTGAAGTGATGATGAAAGCATAACGGGGCTTTTGTTTTTATACTTTTTAAGCGTTTCTAATAAAAGCGATGCAAAACCAAAGTTGCCTTGCATAAATTCTTCTTGCGTTTGGGGGCGATTAACACCTGCAAGATTAAATACGAAATCGGCGTTTTTGCAATACTCTTCTAAATCGCTAACACTACTGTCAATATCGTATTCGTAAATTTCGCTTATTGTTAAACCACGGGTTTTATCTTTTCCGTCTTTAACGTTTTTAAGCGCACAAACAAGGTTTTTACCTACAAACCCTTTTGCGCCCGTAACTAATATTTTCATTGATTAATATTTAATCCCCATTTTATCTAATTCTTCTCTGATATAACTTAAAGTGAGAAGTTTTTCTTTTACTTGTTCTACGTTTAATAGTTCGGTATTGTTTGAATTGAATTCTATTAAAGTATTTCTCTTAACGTCGCCGTCCTTAAAATATTTGTCATAGTTAAGTCCGCGTTTATCGCAAGGAACACGATAGAAATCACCCATATCAACGGCGTTAGCGCATTCTTCGTTAGTAAGTAAAGTTTCATACATTTTTTCGCCGTGGCGAATACCAATAACCTTAATTTTATCGCTATCTCCACCGAAGAGTTCAGTTACCGCTTTTGCTAATACTTCAATAGTGCAAGCAGGTGCTTTTTGAACTAAAATATCCCCACTTATACCATTTTCAAAAGCGAATAAAACAAGGTCAACCGCTTCATCAAGCGACATTATAAAACGCGTCATTTTAGGTTCAGTTATAGTTATTGCTTGTCCGTTCTTTAATTGGTCAATCCAAAGCGGAATAACACTACCACGAGAACACATAACGTTGCCGTATCTCGTGCAACAAATTTTTGTTTTATCAGGCGCTATAGTTCTTGACTTTGCAACGATAACCTTTTCCATCATCGCTTTACTAGTTCCCATAGCGTTTACAGGATAAGCGGCTTTATCGGTAGATAAGCAAACTATGTTTTTAACGCCAGCATCAATTGCTGCCGTTAAAACGTTTTCCGTCCCTAAAACGTTAGTCTTTACTGCTTCTATAGGGAAAAATTCGCAAGAAGGAACTTGTTTTAATGCTGCAGCATGGAAGATATAATCAACGCCGTGCATAGCATTTCTTACTGACTGAATATCCCTTACGTCGCCTATATAAAATTTAATTTTTTCGGCAACTTCGGGCATTTTTGCCTGAAATTCGTGGCGCATATCGTCTTGCTTTTTCTCATCGCGAGAAAAAATACGAATTTCGCCAATATCGGTTTTCAAAAACCTATTTAAAACGGCATTACCAAAACTCCCCGTTCCCCCTGTAATTAATAACTTCTTGTTTGTAAACAAATCACTCATAGCATTTTCTCCATTTTTATTTTATTCCAAAAACAATATTGAATAGTTTTTTAATCCTTTCGTTCTTAATTATTTTATTCACTAATAAGAGAAGACCACCAAAAATAACTAAAACCACCAATGGCTTAATAATATTAATAAAATCGTTATTCATTGAAAGAACGTTTGTTATAAACGGCATATGATATAAATATATCACCAATGTGTTTTTTCCTATAAAAACTAGTGCATCAGTTACTACGTTATCAACTTTTAGCGATAAACTAATTATAGAATATAAAATAATGAGTAGCAATATTTCATTCAATAAACTAAATGTTGCCCAATAATAAGACGAGTCTGTAAAAACCGCTAAAACAATCCACATGCTCAACGTAACAACAAGAATTATCGCTTTAATATTTGCTTTTATCAAATTAAACTTGTGTAATAAATCAAGATTTTTTAACACAATACCAAACCCGAAAAAACCTATCCAATTGAAAAGATTTAAGTACGGATTAGTAAAATAGGTATAAGCCCATTTTTCAGTTAAGACCTTTTGTGGAATAACCCCAAAACTCGTCAATAGACAAGACGTTATCGTTAGACCAATAAAGATATATGTAAAACCACTTTTCCCTTTAGTTAGTCTAAACAATATATAGCATATCGTTAAATTTGTTGCAAAATACAAGTAAGACCCATTGCCTAATAAAAAGTTTATGTATTGCTTAATTTGAAAATTATCTCCCGTAAATAAGCGCAACGAATAAACAATACTTCCACCAATAAGCCACGGAACAATAAGAAATAAAATCTTCTTTTTCCAAAAGGCTTTACCAGATTGTTCCCCATTAAAAAAGTATCCCGATAGTATTAAAAAAATCACTACGCCTACAGCTGAAAAATTACCTAATATCCTAGATATAAACGGCAGGCTTGCAACTTGATAATTAGAATGAAGAGTTATTACCCCCAAAATAGCAAGCGCTTTAAGAAGATATAACTTATTACTTAACGCCTTATCCATTGTTTTTTCCTATACGTTTAAGTGCTTTTCTTATTCCCCTAAAATCTCCACCAAACAATCTCTTAAAAAGAACTTCTAGTTTTAAAAAGAACTTTTTAAAAGCATTTTTATGAATTTTTTTATAGTGTTTTCTTTCGTAATTCACATCTCTTATTACGTTATTAGGATGCTTTAAGGGAAACTGTACGTCCCAAGCATTCATTAAAAGCAATCTTTTTACTGATGAATTTACATATTTTAGACTTGCGTAATGAGTTGACCCCTCTACTGCACCAATGTTTTTTACCATATTGTATTTAGGAACGATTACTAGCGAGTGATTTATTAAAGTTGTAACCCCAACAAGATTTTCCCAAGAAGTAATTTTTCCGCTTTGTAAATTTTTCTTTTTACAAGCCTCGCTTTGTTTTAAAATATCGCCGTAACCCCTATCTACGATAACATCCCTAGACTTATTGTAAATATTTACGAGATTTTTATCTGATAAAAAATCATACTCTTTATTTTTTACAACTTCTTCCCAACTTCTTTTCCACGTAGCCCAACCATATCCCGATGCAATAGTTGAAAAAAGATAATCATAAGTTACGTCTTCATATTTTTCTAGGCGATTAAATCCGCAAATTCTATCCACTCTTGTATCATCTTTATACTTTTCCAATAATTCTTCGCAAAAAGGAAAAAATGAAGGACAAGGTACACAGTCATCTTCTAATATTATTAATCTGTCAACATACTGAAAAGCCCAATCAATCGCCGTAAACTCTCTGTGGTCACAAGAAAGATTAACTTCTGAAAAGTTTGTATATACCTTACATTCCCAATCTATATCTCCAACGATTTCTCTACACGCATCAATTTTTTCTTGTTCATCTATTCCTTCACGAGCACCATCTTGGGCTAATAACAATACAGATGGTCTTGCAGCTTTAACCGCGGCAAAAACTTCCTTTAATGGTTCTGTCCTATTAAAGAATAATATTAACACCGGAACATTAACTAAACTTTTTTTCATACGACAGCTCCTCGTTTTTTAAATACTAACATTTTAACTTTTACCAATAGCCCTTTCATTGCAGGTGTTGTAAATAATACTGCAAAGTTAATGACGTTAGTTAAAATGAAGCAACATACACCCTTTACTAAAAACGCCCATATCCCCTGCATTGAAATTAGGTTAATTACGTAATAACAAACAATAGTGTTTATAGCAAATAAAAGATAATATGCAAACAATTTAATAAAATATTTAATAGGCTTATTATTTAATGCTCTCTTATACGAATAATATCCATCCGCTAATTCACTAGTAAGTAATTTAGAAATTGTGGTCGCCAAAAAAACTCCTGCCAAGCCTATCCAAAGCCCCATTAAAATAGAAAGTCCTATATTTAATATTGCGGTTAATACGTATACGTATTTTACTTCATCAAAACATCCTACTGTAGTTCTAAATGTATAAGCCGTAAAGTTCATACCGCTTTGGAAGGCTATCATAACTAGCGCCACAATAGTTACCATATCTATCACGTACTGTTGACCAAGCCACACGTCAGCAATAAAGCAGTTTATAAGAACAATTATGCAGGTGCATATACACGAATAAATCAAATAAGACGCCAACATTAACTGGTCAAAAACACGTTTGCGCTTTAATAGGTCAACTTCAACGTTTAAGTTGCCCACGCTACCAGTTATACTCGTTAGCATTGAATAAAGCATCCCGCTCATTGTATTGATTATCAAAGTATAATTCGATGCTAACCCAACAGACGTTAAACCTAACATCTTTGTGATAATAATATTATCCGTTCCATTACATGCCACACCTGCAACTTTAGAAATAGATAAAGCCTTTACGTTTATGAACATTTCCTTCTTTTCTTGTGATGGCAATCTAGTAAAGTCCTTATCTAGTAGATACGGATATTTTTTATTAACGTACACCGATATGAACCAGTTATTTATTATTGTACAAGCAACAGTTCCTACAAGATAAATTAAGTAATTTTTTGTAAGGAATAAGATAGCAATATGGACAATGTTTAACACTATCGTCATAGCACTATTTGCCAAAGTAACAATATATGCTTTTTGGTCAGCTTGAAGTAAAGTTTGTTTGTAAGAAAGCAAATAAGATGATGCTGAATTGGCAATAAATAATAGATAAATTATCGTTAAACTTTCTGGAATTGCAGGTTTTTCATCAATTATAAAACCCATAAATGGAAGCAATGCCACGCCTAGGACAAAAACACTTCCCGCAATAATCCTATAAGCAATCTTATAAAAATGCATTAGGGATTTAATCTTTTCTGTATCCCCGTTTTTTATTGGTTTATAAAGATTAAATTGTATGACGTTACCGATACCTAATTCTGCAAAAGAGAGCATAGTAAGAACGTTAGAAAAAAGACCGTTAACACCTAAATACTCGGTCGTCAAAAATTTCAAGAAGATACTTCTTGAAATAAAACCTAGGAACAAGGTCAATATACGCGTAAATAACGCGCTTCCTGCATTTATTGTTGACTTTTTCGTCCTTGACTCCGCCATGGGTTTTTGCCACCTACTTATAAATAATCTTAAATAACCAAAGTGCTTTAATAATTGTAATCGCTTTGACTTTTCTTCGTAAATTTATTTGTTTATTTTTGCGTATCTGTTTTCTATATTTTTTTAAAAATCTTTGTGCTTTTTTTATAAATTCAACGTCCGCAGCCTGCGATTTCTTCCACATAATTACACCGCTTATTGCAAAACCGCAAGCCTTACTTAAACAGGTATCAAAAGTCTTTTGAGACACGTCAAGATTATTGTCGTAAATGTAATCAACCCTATCTGCAAACGCTTGAAACAAGCCGTAAGCCCATCTTGAATTTTGTGAAAAGCTCAAACTGCCGTCATGAATATTATAATTATATAGGTTATCCGGCAAACACACTACCTTTTGTGCACGACAAAAAATCTCGTGCATTATAGCAATATCTTCGTAAACCCTTCCCATCGGATAAATAATTCCTTGGAAAAGCTCCGTCTTAAAAAGTTTATTGCAAGAATGACTGCCTATTTTTTCATCTGTGAGAAACTCGTCTAGAAGATTTTTTCCCTCAAATATCTCTTTTGTATGAAATTCATTATCGTATTGCTTGTCCCCGTTATTAAAATTCTTAACAAAACCGCAAACCGCTATATCCGCATCTTCCGATTGTAAATTAGAAAACATTACTTCATACATATTTTCTTCAATAAAATCGTCGCTATCTATGAAGCCTACGTATTCTCCCTTTATAAGTTTTAATACGCAATTTCTCGCAGAGGATACACCCCCGTTTTCTTTATGTATAACATGAATACGACCATCTTTTTTTGCATACTCATCACATATTTCCCCAGAACGATCAGGTGATCCGTCATCCACCAAGAAAATTTCTAAATTCTTATACGTTTGCTTTAAAACAGATTCGATACAATCGTTTAAGTATTTTTCTGCATTATAAACTGGAATTATAACCGAAATTAGCGGTAATGCTTTCCCCTTACATCCATCTTGCACGACTAATCGGACCCCCCTTATAGAATTTCTTTTTATGTTTTAAGAGACCTTTTGATATTTCAACAAACCTTTCGGTTGCCACACTCGCATTCCATTCTTCATTTATGGTATCATATGCTTTCTTGCCCATAAGCTCGCATTTGTCAGGGTTTTGCAAGCAATAAAGAACCTTTTTATATAAATCCTTGTCGCTTCCTTCTTTATATCTTAATCCATTTTTTTTATGTTTCATTAAAAAGGGAACAGCACCTATTTTTTTGTTTGCAACTACTGTGCAAGCGCTTCCCATTGCCTCATTAAGAACAGCTCCCCAGCCCTCTTCTTGATTACTGGTAAAAAGATATATGTTCGCTTTCTCCATAAACTCACATACTTTTTTTGGATTCATTGGTCCTAATAATGCAACACAATCAGATAAATTTAAGTCCAATATCTTCTTTTCAAGAAAACTTCTTAATTTTCCTTCTCCAATGATATTTAACTTAAACTTATACCCTTCTTTCTTTAGCCTATTAGCCAAAATTAATGCGCTTTCTGGATTTTTATAATCAATCAATCTTCCCGCCCATAATATATGCGGAACTTGATTATCTTTTTTTAACGTTAATAATTCATCATAAGATAATTTAGATGTATCGGGAAAATATCCCCATTTATATGCCTTGTTCCAGTATCCACCAACAAGTGCACAGTCTCCTGACGTATATGCACTTGCGCAAAGCAAAAATAACTTCTTAAATGCATATCTTGTATGCATTTTTATCATTGTATGTAATTTTCTAGGGTTTAATAAACGTATTCTTCCTTGTTTTAGTGGGCGTTCCATATATCTAAAGGTAAGTTTATTGTGTTTCATACGTTCCTCTAGATATTGTTCGGGAGCAGAACCGATAATTACAACGTCACTTTCTACTGCTAATTCCAACGCTTTTTGCTGATTTTGTTCACTTTCATACGTTCTTAAAACAAACGCATACCTGTTATTTAAATCTTCATATCCTAATCGTAATCTTTCTTCCGTTATTTCTTCTGTTGCAACAAAAACAAATTCGTCTCCGAAAATTTTTGCCATTTCCAAACAAAACGGAATCTGATGATGTGATAAACTATTAGAATAAAATACTATCTTCACGCTCTTTTCCCTCAAATTATCTTATTTACTCAAAATTCTTTCGTAGATAGATAAGGTAGATAAGTTTTCATTTTCCAAATACTTTCTTACAATACTCTGTCTTCCTACTTCGCCTATCTCATTTGCAAGGGCTTCATTTTCAAGCAAATATATTATATAATGCGCCAAAACTTCAGGCTCGTTATTTCTAAACAAATATCCGTTTACACCGTGTTGAACATATTCTGCAGCACACCCAACGTTACTAACTATGCAGGGAACGCCTGAAAACATTGCTTCTCTCATTGTGCTTGAATGATTTTCAACTGTTGAACTTTGAACAAAAATTGATGCTTCACTCATTTGTTTAGCCATCTTCTCTCTGCTCATACCACCCAAATTGCAAACGTTATCTTCAAGCCCTAACTTGCAGATTAGGTTGTTCATAGTTTTCGAATAAGTATCATATCTTAACTTTTCCTTAAACGATTTCGGGGGTTGTTTCCATCCACCTGGAACGTTTAAGACCACGTCTGAAAACCTTTCCTTAACAATTTTTAGTGCATGAAGCAAAACTTCAAACCCCTTAAACGGCGCATATTGAGAGGCACAAAAAATTTGTTTTTTTGCAGACTTTGTGCGAACGTTATTTTTAAAAACATCGTCAATAGGCAAGTTTTGATGATACACGTATAATTGATTATTAACACCTTTACAAATTGCCTCACACCATTGATTATCGCAAATTATATTGCCACTATGTTGTAAGACGTCACTCTCTATTTGAGCTTTTTTCTTTAATTTATTAAACGCTTTATTTATACGTTTTCCTTTCAATAAATCATAAAACGTTATATTTTTTTGCAACGATTTTCTAGTTGTTGATTCAAAGTAATGTTCAACAACCGATTTCATAACACCTTGTAGATATACGACAGTAGGAATTGCCTTTGCGCTTCTAATAAACGCCAATCCTAATTGAGACTCACTACCCCAAAGATGCATTAAATCTGGTTTTTCTTCGTCCAAAATTTTCTTTACGTAATTTTTATTAGAATGTTTGTTAGCATTAAATTTTGAATAGCAATCTCCACCTGGTATTACATAGTAAACCACGTTGCCATCTATCTTTTTTTTCAATTCTTTATTGTTCCAAGACGTAACGACAACTAATTTTATGTTTGAATTTTTAGTTACGTCATTAAACGCTTGTTCCATCCAACCGCCAAACCCACCTGTTGGCAAACCCATATCTTTTGCTATCGCGCATATAGGCATATTGGTTGTCCACAATATAGTCATTACTTCTCTCCTTTTAATACTAATCTAAACGTTACTATCTTTTACATGTTTTATTGAATCTAACATTCCTAAAAAGAAGGTATATGCTAAAAACAGCCATCTTGCACCTTCAAATAATGGTTCAATCATAAAAAATCCATATATGGAAACAAATACCCCGATAACAAGAACTCTCGTTGAACCGCGATTATTCTTTGCCACTCTAATAACCAACGCAAGACCATAAATTGTTAAAACTAAAAATGGTATAAGTAAAAACAACCCTCCATAATTAAGCAAACTGAGCCATGCATTATGAATAAATGGATACCCTGTTGGTTTTTCCCCTCCAATATAAAGGCTAAAATTATTTATTATATCCCTTATTTGTTCTACTCTAGCTTCAGAAGAAAATGCCCCGCCACCGTTAAGTTTCTCTAAGTTGGTCATTCTCTCCATTAAAGAAGAATTTTCCCAAAACGTTTTTATACCAAATAAATTTAGTTGGTAAATCGTTACCACAACTATAATTACCGCCATCGATTTGACAAAAAATTGAATACCGTTTTTCTTTTTTGTTGATACGTCTATAATAAAACTTGCAACCAAAATCAAAAAGGAAACAAATAAAATATATCGAGAAGCGGTCATGATATTATAAACAATACCAAGAATAACAACGGTAGCCATTAATATTGTCCACCAAATAGACCTGTCCTTCTTTAAGTATACAAATACGTAGTAGATTGTTCCTACGATAGGCACAAACAATGCAGATTGCCCCGTGGCCAGCGTATCCTCTGAATTCCAAATATCTTTTAAAATTCTTAAATCCTGAAAATCCCAACCTAACGACCTAACGTTTAGAAGCATATTTGCTAAACCATAAGTTGCCGCACCCAAGGCAACAATAAGTGTGTATTTTTTAAAACTACTTATTCCGTTATTAGATTTGACACAATTACGACCTGCAAAAAAAAGCAATATGCTCACTGCAGGGAAAATCATTGCTCGTATATTTAACCCTTCAGTTGCAAATATCCAAGTTATATAGGAAAATGCGAAAAGAATAAGCCATATAGTCACTTTGCCAACCGACTCGCTTTTTCGCTTACTATATATAAGCCCCACAACTCCTGCAACAGCTAAAACGTAGACTCCTCTCCCGAACAAATCGAAAAAGCCTAAAAATATTAAAATGTCAAAAATAGATAATCTTTTTCTAGTTTCTATCACTTTCGCCAATTTCCCGTAATTAACATATTTTTAAATTGTTCCACTAGTTGCTCGTCTAGTTGTTCTATCTGTTTAGAACTATTGTTTTCTATATCTGAATCTCCAGCCTTAACAATGGCATTAGCAATACTTTCATAATCGTCTGTATCGTAAAAGAACCAGTTCTGTGCAATTATCGCCTTTTCATAGCAATCAGACCTACCTGTAACAACCCTTAAATTATGGCACATATAACTTACCAATTTAGATGGGAAAATAAAATTTGAATACCCTTCTTTTATTTTATATGTTCCTATACCAATATCGCACATATTCATAAAAGCATCTAATTCGCTTCCAGAATAGAAGCCTTCATAGATAACTTTTTCTTCGCCAGTTTCCCGATTAATTTTTTCGATTAGCGCTTTGGCGTCGTTAACAATCCATTCTTCGCCTTTTCCTAATATATGTGTCTTAAAATTATTAGGCAACAATCTAGAAACTTCAATTGCTACAAAAGCACCATTATTTAACTTTTCTATAGCGCCTGCATATAAAACGTGTATCTTACCGTCCTCGAATCCGGCAACCGCTTTTCCCTGCGGTTGATATGAGCCATATACTACTACGCATTTGCCATTTTCCACGTTTAAATATTGTGGCAAATAATCATTTACGAAAATGAAATATTTAAATTTTGATATATTTTTTAATTCTTGTTCTAGATATATTTTTATCCCATCCGCAGCATAGGCAAATATTTCTTCTACTTCCAAAATAAACCTACACCTTTTTATTTTAAGCAAACGAGAAACTAATTTGGTTGTTTTTACAGAATGATACAAAAGAACGTCATCTGTTTTCTTTACTCGAAATAACACGTAACAAATTAACTGTAAACGGAATAAAAATAAATTCAAAATGCGCGAAAGTATAGAGTTTTTGCCAAAAGAGGCGATATGTTTAATTACTCCGCCTTCATCATTACTCTTTTTGCACTTTTGAAAACGCTTTTTAGTTTTACAAAGAGAATAAAAAATTACATCGTAACCTGCTCGTTTGGCAGCGTCCCCAACGTAATGCATCTTTAAATTTGACGCAACGTTACATTGATATTCTTTTTCTTCTCCTTTCGCAAAGCAATATCCAATATAATGCAATTTTTTTGTTTTATTTTTCTTCATACACCCTACGATAACAATTATAATAATCTTCCTGCATTCGTTTTTCAGAAAAGTTTTGTTCCGCGTGTTTTCTACACTCGCTAGAATAGAATTCTTTGCCTTTTTGATAAACTTCCATCAAAACGTCTTTTATATATTCTATATCCTGCTGATATAAAATCTTTCCGACATTTTCATTAATCAACTCTGGACTAGCAGTTGAATTAAAAACAACGGCAGGTGTTCCGCACGCCATCGCCTCGACAGTAACAAGTCCCATAGTTTCTTCTAACGATAAACTTAAAAAAACGTCTGCTAAATTATAAAAGTCTTTTAATTTTTCCTGACTTCTAACTCGTTCTATTCCGATAATATTCTCTGGCATTTGCTCTTTTTGACTTTCACTTAAACCAACAAGAATTATCCTCCAATCGTTTGGAATAATTTTAGATAATTGTATAAACTTATCTAATCCTTTTTGTTCCCCCCAAGTAGACGCCACTCCTAGAATTAAAAATTTATCTTCTAAATTCAACTCTCTACGCAAATTTTCACCCGCGTTTGTGTCCACACAAAACTTTTCGGTGTCTATTCCGTTATACACAACTTGGCGTTTACGATTTCTTAAAAATGACTCTGCAACAACTCCGTCCATCCAACGCGAAACGTTTACGACGTTAAAATCTTCCCACTTTTCTAACAATTTCTTTTTTATTCTAAATAAGCGTTTACTTCTATCTAAAAACAAACTATATGGATATTTTTTTAGTTGGCTACATTTTTCGCACTGAGTTTTCCATCTATCGCATTTGGCAACGGTAAAATGCGTGCAATGCCCCGTAAACATCCAACAATCGTGCAAAGTACATATAGTCTTAATCTTCTCTTTTCGCAAAAACTTTAGAAGCATTTTTACATTCACAAAAAAACCTTCTAAATGATGTAAATGAACAATATCCGGCTTTTCCTTTTTTAAATAGGCAATCAAACGTCTTGTTACAAGATTTGAATGAAATCCTGCACTACCTAATATAAAACCTAAATATTGGTGAAATTTTATTCTGACACGACCTGAAATACAAATAGTTTTTTCATCTGATAGAGACTTCTCTTTATAGCCACTACAGATAATTTTATTTTCCACACCTTTCTCATCCAAAATATTTGAAATAAGTCGCACGATTTTTGCGGTGCTTCCATAATAACCTGTCCCATTTATTTGTATTACCTTCATAAATTCCCCTCTATTTAACTACGATTGAACGATAGATTTTTCTAGCAGCACCCCTAATTCTCCTAACGATAGACGTTATAAAAAGAATCCATTTTATTCTGAATCTGCATTTGTTTCCATACAATTCTTTTATAGAGTCAATACATTTTTGAGCAGCCTCTTTAAGCCCTCTTTTATTAACCCCGTATAGGAATCTTAAAAGGTATTTTTTCTTTCTCCATTCGTCACGCTTTAATATTTCATTAAGCACCCAAACGTGGAACTCATCCGTTTCTCTTTCAAATAGTTGCACCTTGGTTTTGCCTACCTGTTGCTTATGTTGACGACTTTGAACTAACCTTTCATGTAAAAAATAAAACCTTGTTCCATTAAACAATAATCTATAAAAACATTCCGCATCAGACACTGTTCTTATATCCTCATTAAAACCACCTATTTCCTGTAGTTTGCTTTTATGAACCAAAACGGCGCAACCGCAAATTGCATATCGCTTAATATTGTCCAAAATTAAATCAATATTTTGTTTATTATTATTTACGTGGATACACTTTCTCAAAATAACCTTTCCAGAAGTATTAATCCTTTCATTAGCCCCATAAATAACTATTTGTTCTTTTTGGATTTTTTCCTTTTCAGACAATCGATTAATGGCTTCTATTTGCTTTTCAATCTTCTCTTTTTTATATCCGTCATCATGAGAAAGCCACGAAAACCATTCCCCTTTCATTTCTTTTAAAGCCAAATTTAACGCGGAAGAAACACCGCCGTTTTCTTTTTTAAAATAACGAATTTTATCACAATATTTATTTGCTATTCTTTCGCTTGCACCATCGTCAGTTGAACCATCGTTTATAACTAGAATTTCTATGTTCTTATATGTTTGCGAAAGTGCGCACTGAATAGCGTGTTCTAAATATCTAGCACCATTATAAACGGGTATAATTATCGATACTAACGGCTCACTAATACTCATTATAGATTAATCCTTTTTTATTATAATTTCTTTTATGATAGAAGAAGATATTCCAGAAGTATGTGGTAAATACACAACGTCCACCCCCACTTGATTTAACTCTTCTTCTGTTTTCTTCCATCTCTCATTGCCTTTCCAATCATCACCGATAAAAATAACGTCAAAGCCTAGTTTCTCCCACGCTGTTAATTTATCTAAAGTGTGGTTCGCTATAACCTTGTCCACATAGCGAATAGAGTCAACTATTTCCATTCTATCACACAAGGGTTGTATCGGGGTTTTATCCTTATATGACTGAACCAACTCATCACTATTTACACCAACAATTAAATATTCACACATTGCTTTAGCGTTCTTCAATAAATTTAAGTGACCAATATGAAAAACGTCAAAAACACCCGCCGTGTATCCTTTTTTATATTTTCCCATTTCTCCCACCAAACATAAATTAAATTTGTATTGTATTAAATATCATACTCTGCGTGCATTTTTTTATCTAAATCAACACTTTTTTTGCCAAATATTACAAATGTAGCCAATAAAGTAAGAACGTGATAAAGAGTATAAGCACATACCATAATATCAAACAAATTAAAGACAGCCGCAACAATTAGAAGTGGCATAAACAATCCTGAAATACCAAGTTGTCTATCTATACGCAATCTATAATACGTTAACCCTTTCTTTGCGTTAGGGTCGTAATGAGAATAGTTCTCGGGAGTATAGGTTGCACTTCCTTTGACTTTACACTCTGTAACGAAACAACAGTTCGTGTATTTTTGATAAATAAGACGCGAAAAAAGATTTGTAATACATCCAACTGCGCCAATAATAATGAATAAGTAATTGTTTGGGCCTAATAATAACTCTGAACGATTAAACGCCGCAATCCCGATGGCTAAAAAATTAAATGCGCAAATAACGTATCCACTAACAGCATCAACAAATTCGCCCATATATGAAGATTTTTTGGTCACCCTTGCAATATTTCCATCGCAACAATCAAGCACTATCCATAAATTTATCAACACAACACCAATAATAATACAAACCGTATTGTTGATAGAAAGTAATACGCAACCAGCAAACACAACAAAACCAGATAGTGCCGAAACAAAGTTTGCACTACAACCGATATTAACAAGTAAGAAAGTGAACAAATAAGACAGCCTTCTTGCAACAAGTTTTACCCAAAAAGAACTAACTCTACTTTTATTCTTGGGCATTGATTGACATATCTGTTTAAGAGAGTACATCATCATTCTCCTTTTAACACTGAATTTCCTTTTCTAAAGCGTTTGAATATATACTAGCCATTTTAGATACTAATTTATCAACGGCTAGTTTTTCCGCTGTTTTTTCACAATTTATTTCTAGTCTCTTTCTCTCGTCATCATCACGCAATACACTTACAACTTTTTTACAAAAATCTTCACAGTTGTTCTGCTTATAAATAAAGCCGTTCTCCCCTGCGTTTATTATGTCGATATTACCCCTAATATCCGAAACGACGCAAGGAGTATTCGTCATTATTCCTTCCGCAACGTTAATGGGGAAACCTTCTTGTTTACTAGTAGAAACAACTATATCGCTAATTGCCAATAATTGTGGAATATCTTTCCTATATCCTAAAAAAACAACCTTTTCGTCCAAGCCCAATTTACAAACCTTGTTTTTTATTTCTTCTTGTATTGGACCGATACCTGCTAAAAGCAACTTTACGTTAGGAACCTCTTGACATACCAACTGGAAACCTTCAATCAAGAATTCATGATTTTTTCGAGGAATAAACTCTGCTGCATAAAAACATATTTTTTCATCTCTTAAAAATCCATATTGTGCTCTTAATTGAGTTTTCAATTCATCCGTTTTTTTAATGAATCTCTTGGGGTCAACACCTACTCCGTCCATATACTCAACACAGCAAGTCTTTGGTGCGAATTGTTTTGCTTTTTTATAATCTTCTTCGTTAATGGTTATAATGCAGTCGGTTTGCTTCGCTAATCTCTTTTCAATGGTGTAATATACTAACCAATTAAGACATGGTGCACCTTTATAAAAATGAAAACCATGTGAAGTATAAATAATTTTTGTGCCGTTTTTTCGAGCCTTCTTTCCCGCAATCCTACCAACAACACCACCCATTGGCGTATGGCAATGTATAAAATCGTAATCTTCCTGACTAATAATCTTCTTTGCTTCTTTTATGGATTTAATATTTCTAAAATGAAGCGGACTCCTACAAATTGGTAAATCGTATAATTTATCGCAATATTCAAGTTCCTTTTTACCATTTGCATTTGTTATAACGTGAATTTCGTAACCATTTTGCTTTAACAATTTTAAATATGGCAAATGAAAAGATGTTATGTGCTCTATAACATTAGACACAAATAAAACTTTAGGCATTAAACAAAATCTCCTTCACGTTAGCAACATTATCTTCAATAACGTAATCTACGTTTGCCTGACAATTTGCACAATATAACCCATCTTTATTTTTGAACAAAATAGTTTTCATTCCTAACTGCCTTGGTGCATGGAAATCTTTACTACAATTGTCCCCCACATACGCCATTTGCTCAAACGGAATTCCAAATCTTCTTTGAATTATTCTATATGATATATCATTGGGCTTACGGAATTGTTCTCCACCCAATTCATCTGTAATAATTATATCGTCAACTAAAGAATCAAGCCCTAATGCACTAATTTTCTTTCGCTGACCTTCAGGTCTACCATCCGTTATAATCGCCGTTTTAACACCTTTGGCACGAAGGTCTTTTAACATTTGTTCTACACCTTCATAAAGGTTTATTTGTGGATTATGTTCTCTATATACTTTTAAGCATTTCTGTATATTTTCTTGATTTTTGATGCCGAATTTGGTTAATGCCACGTCAAAACACGGTTGTTTATTTTTAAATGATTCACAGCATACCTTATAAAATTCTTCTGAATTTTCAAATTCCTTGCAAACGGTTTTTATGCCACTATATACGTAATCTTTTTCCGAATATAGCGTGTCATCTAAATCAAAAATTATTGCCCTAACATCGTTTTGTTTGCCACCGAAACTTACGCTTTGGTCAAACCTTGAAAACGTCATGTCTTGTTGGGCGTTATATTTCGTCGTGTCAATTTCTTCTCCACATAATAACTTAATCAGTGCTATTGCGCTATTTGCACCCGCCCGCATAGACAACGGAGAACCGCCGCCATATCTAGGGTTTATTTCTATATAAAAATTTTTATTAGTTCCTAATTGCTTAATTAACTGTATTGTAATTGGTCCGCATGGCTTAAAATCTTCAATTAATTTTTTCACCTCTAGCACAATTTCATCGTCCTGATGTATTCTTGTTTTTAAAACCTCTCCTGAACGAACTGAAACCCTTTCGCGAGGAGTAATACATATAGGATTTCCATAAAAATCGCAAAATACGTCTACCGTGTATTCAACTCCCTCTATAAAAGGCTGAACAATATAGTTTGGAATTTGCTTTGCGTAAGATTCTAATTCTTCTTGATTATTTACTTTATATGCTGAAATACTTGAACTTCCATCTTTAGGCTTTATAAAAGCAGGAAATCCCTCGTTATAGTTTAAATAATCATCGACAGGCAAAGGGCTTTTTAATCCCAAAGAATTAAAATATGTTGCCGTTAAAATTTTATCTCTGCAAATTTTAATTTTTTCTTCTTTGCTAATAAGGACTCTCGTTCCTACTTCTGCAAATTGTGATACGTTTTGTGATAATAATAACAAATCAGTATCTATTGTAGGAATTAATAAATCAACTTTTTCGTTTTTACAAAATTCAATAAGGTGTGGAATATATTTTTCATCTTTGATGCGATGCGTTTGAATAGTTTTATCACAAAAAAACAACGCTGGAGCCGTTAAGGAAATATCTCCACCTATTATTTGCACCGCAACACCTAGTTCTATAGCCGCATTGCGAAATGTTTGAATTAATTCAACTCTTCTACCAACGCTCGTGAATAAAATCTTTTTCATTACCAAACCTTTTCCTAGTCTTGATTTCCCTTAAATTCTTCCATAGTCGCTGCCGTTTCCGATGTTATGCCTTCTCTTTTTAATACAGAAATAGCAGTCTTAAATATTATCTTTAAATCCAAAAATAATGATAGTTTTTTAACGTATTCTAAATCTAAATTAAACTTATCTTCCCAAGAAATAGCATTACGCCCATTTGCTTGCGCTAGCCCCGTTAACCCCGGCCTTACGTCATGACGATGCCTTTGTTTTTCGTTATATAAAGGAAGATATTTTACGAGTAGCGGTCTTGGACCTACGATAGATATATTGCCTATAAATATATTTATTAAGGACGGCAACTCATCTAACGAAGTGCTTCTTAAAAACTTTCCGTATTTTGTTAAACGCTTTTCATCTGGTAATAAATTACCATCTGCATCTGTTTCACACGTCATCGTGCGGAATTTTATTAACTTAAAAATTTTCTCTTTCTTTCCGGGGCGTTGTTGAGTAAAGAAAGGATTTCCTTTCATTTTGATTGAGCCTAGAATTATTAAGATTAATAATATAGGTGATAATACTATTATGGCGATTCCACTTAACAAAATATCGTAGAAACGCTTAAAAAAACAACGGTAAAATGTCGCTGATAGTAAAACCCACAGCGCAACGCAGGCGACTACGAAAATCGCAACTCCCCACCACTCTAATAACATTTTTTCAATAATTTCTTTTATAATCATTATCTAAAACAACTCTTAACAATTTCTATAATTTTTTCTTGTTCTTCCGCCGTCATCTTATTATCGCTAGGCAAACACAATCCTCTTTCAAAGATATCTTCTCCAATACTTATTCCATCATGTGCTGAAATGAAACAGTTATCTTTATAGATAGGTTGCATATGCATCGGCTTCCAAATAGGTCTGCCTTCTGCATTATATTTTGCAAGCGTTTCCAATATCTCCGTAGGGCAAGACTTACCTTTTTCAGATATATAGGTCGCCTTTTTGTCCGTCCTTGTTTGCTTGCACATTGCTTCCTTATCAATAATTAAGCAAGACAACCAAAAATTAGGCTCCATAATATCAGGATTATAGGGATTCATTTTTATTGGTAAATCCTTAAACCCTTCTTTGTATCGCATATAAATGGCTTTTTTTTGTGCAATATGCTCTTCTAAATATGGCAACTGCCCACGAACAACACCTGCAATAACGTTGCTCATACGATAGTTGTATCCAAGGTCTTCGTGCTGATACCAAGGCGCATCTTCACGACTTTGTGTTGACCATTTGCGCGCTTTTGTTGCACATTCGCAACTATCCGTTAATAGCATTCCACCAGAAGAACCCGTTATAATTTTATTTCCGTTAAAAGAGATTGCATTATAAGTTCCAAACGTTCCCGTTTGTCTCCCTTTATATGTAGCGCCAAGCGATTCAGCAGCGTCTTCAATAATAATAGCACCATGCTTTTGGCATATTTTTGTAATCTCGTCCATATTACTCGGTGTTCCGTAAAGGTTAGCCATTACAACCACTTTTACTTCAGGATAAAGATTAAACGCCCTTTCTAACGCTTTGGGGTCCATATTCCAAGTATCGTATTCCGCATCAATAAAAACAGGGACTCCACCTTCATAAACTATCGGATTTACGCTTGCGGCAAACGTTACGTCCGAACAAAAGACTTTATCCCCTCTTTTTACCCCTGCGAGTTTTGTGGCTAAATGAAGCGCCGCCGTTCCACAAGAAAGTGCAACAGCATACTTGCATCCTATTATTTCTGAAACAAGCCTTTCAGTCTCATTAACGTTTTCGCCAATAGTAGACATCCAGTTGGTTTCATACGCCTTGGTAACGTATTTAATTTCTTCCCCGTGCATGGTAGGACTAGAAAGCCATATTTTATTTTCAAATGGTTTAATATTCATTATTCTTTCCTTAATTTTTATCATGCCTTTTCAACGTATAACTATACTTTTGTATTATATCATAAAATTTTGCTATAGTCAATATGCATATTTTGTAAAAAAATAGTAAAAAGGGCTTTACAAACACCTTGTAAAGCCCTTTTTTTGATTATTGTTTTAATGCTTGATTTAGTTTTTTACTCGTCTTTTTAACTATTAAGCAAACGGTTATCCAAATTATAGCATACCCGACCAAAAAGATTGCCGAGAAAATTGCAATAACCAGCCAATCAAAAGGTATCCAACTGTTAAGTAAATAACATAAGAGATAAACTAAATATATACTTAAAAAGTGTATACCCGTACTTTTTAGAATAGACCAACCTTCAATCTGATTAACCACACTAACTCCTGCCTGCACGAAAGCCAAAAGATAAAGGGATATTATTGCGATAAAATTTTGGTATCCACTTAAATTTAGCGATACGCCTGAAAATTCAACAGATAAAAAAACTATGCCCCCAATTATAGGTCCAAAGCCACCGAAAAGTAGTCCTCTATGCAAAAACTCTTTTAGATATTTATTCATAATCCTAGTCTCCTTTTAACGTTTTTAAGTTCACGCCTTGCAACGTAGTCACAATATCCGTCTTCAAATTCCACCATAAGCGAACCGCCAATCGAAGCGCGGAACTTTTTTATCTTTTTTACATTTACCACACACCCCTGATTGATTTTAACAAAATCGGTATCGTTAAAATCTTCTATATCCTTTATACGTAATTTAGTTAAAAATCGCTGGTTATCTATACTAGCAAAGACCTTTCCGCCTTCCGTGCAAAAATACCTCACGTTTTTAACGCAAAGTGGAACGATTTCTTCATTTAAGTATCCGTTAATAGTTTCAACGGGTGCACTTTCTTTGCAAAGTTGCTCTATTTTAGCCACCGTATCGGTAACGCTATTACAAACAACCGTAACAGAAGGCTCTTTATCCTTATCCACAATTAAAAAGAATTTCATATTTTATACCTACTAAAATCTTTATTATATTTTATCACTTAAATACTTAATAGTCATTATTTTTCCCATAATCGGCGCAAAAATAATACTATTCGGCACTAAAAATAAAAAGAGTGGCAAAAACCACTCTAAAAAATTGTAAAGCATATTACTTCTAGCAAACTGCGATTGCGATAAGCGTTAAGATACCACCGATAAGCCCAATCGCTTGAGTAGTGTTGATTTTCTCCTTAAAAACGAATACGGAAACTAACGAATTAAGTACGATAGTAGTTCCGTTTATTAGTGGAAAAAATACCTGTGCAGGAAGAATACCCGAAAGTTCTAAATTTATAACGTTATTTAGGTATATACACACACCGCAAATAACGGCAAATATCCAATGCTTTGGCTTAAAGTTAAGCGTCCTATACCCTTTTTTTGAACTTACTAAAGAATAGATAAAAGAAAGAATAAATGAGATTAGTAAAAATCCACTTAACTCGTTTTTAAATTCCGAAGTTTGATGTATTTTTTGCAAAACACCAACTAAGCCCGTGCAAATAAACGAAATAAAAACGAAAATCAACCATTTTGTATTAATAGATTTTTCTTTAGTTTTACCGAGTGAAAGATAGATAAACCCGATTAAAACTATAACGAAAATCAATTTTACCAAACTAAACTCTTCGCCAAAGAAAACGCCCGACATAGTGGGAATAATCATCGACGACGTTGTTATTAAAAGGGTAATATGCATAGGCCCTATGCTTAAAGCACGCATCGAACATTGCGCTGATACCGCAGTTGCGATACCATATACAGCCCCTAAAATTATGGTGAACAAGGACAAATTTTGACCGAATACGCCTGTTGCAAATAGAATAATGCAAACCAAGTAATTTATAAGATTAAATCTATGAACGTGATCATTAGTAGTTAAATCCTTTTTACATAGGCTGTTAGTTATGCCCGTTTTTAGGACAACTGATGAAATTGAAGTTATAACCTTAGGTACCAACATTTTTATCCACCCAATAACAATAAACTCTAGTATGTTATATCATACATTTATTTTTAAGTCAATTCTTTTGGTAAAGTTAAAAAGGATTTGTGTAAAATTATTTTGTTCACACATTTTTGGCTTTTCGTTTGAAGATAATACTTGCCTTTTTGATTGGTATG
>JAZRHN010000044.1:0-1658 GCA_045644785.1 Christensenellaceae bacterium | reverse complement strand
AGACGTTGTTTTATTAAACGATAGTTTTGCTACGGTAACAAAAGCAATATCGTTTGGGCGAAACGTGTATAGAAATTTACAGCGTTTTATACTCTTTCAGTTATCAGTAAACCTAACGGCATTAGTATTTATAACGATATGCGCTATTTTAGGTTTACCATCGCCATTTAACACACTTCAACTCTTGTGGATTAACGTTATAATGGATGGCCCACCTGCGCTAACTTTGGGGCTAGAACCTGCAAGCGATAAACTTATGAAATTAAAGCCCGTAAAACGTACGGATAGCATAGTAAGTGGCAAAATGTTGGTAAGAATAGTGCTTAACGGGCTTATTATGTCAACAATTATAACGGCGCAACACTTGTTTAACTTTTTGGGTGTGGCACCTAGCGAAAAGGCATCTGCAACGTTTACGTTATTTATATTAATGCAACTATTTAACGCGTTTAATAGTAGAACGCTTGGCGTTGAAAGCGTGTTTAAGTCTATCGGAAGAAACAAAGTTATGCTATACACCTTTTTAGCGGTATTTTGTGTGCACGTATTTATTGTAGAGTTGTTTGGCGGAATATTTGGGATAGAAAGTTTATCTTTACTGGTATGGCTAAAGTGCATAGGCACGGCATCATTAGTGATAATATTTTCAGAAATATATAAATGGATATATCGCGCGATAAAAGGCGAAGGATTGATAAAAAACATAAATAAAAATCCGTTAGGAGCGTAAACTAACAAAGATGTCAGAAATATTGATAACCGAAAATTTGCAAGGCAAACTCGGTATGGAATATATAAAAAACGGGTTAAGTGAATTAACTGGGCGCTCGTTTTGCAATATTACCGAAGAAATTTTAGGGGATAGAATAGTATTAAAAGTAACGTGTGAAGATAGTTTTTTTACGGCTATAAAATATGAAGTAATAGATATGGTTGCAGACGTGATAGCCATAAAATATAAATACGATTATTTTAGTAAGGTTATAAAAGTTTCGGGATTAGATGCAACGCAAAGGGGAATTTTACTAGCAAGTTTAATTGCTGCTGATTTAGAAAGCGATAAAAAGTATTGTATTGGCAAGTTAAAATCACTTGACGAAATCGCCATAGACGGGGTGTTTAACTTTATGTTAAAGCCGTTAAAGAAAAAGTGGGTAGATATATCGGGATATATGCCGTCGGTATTTATAAGTTCGCAGTTAAAAGACTTTATAACCTTTTTACTAGAAGATAAAAAAGAAAAGGTTTATATTGTAGAGGGTAAAGTATATGATAGCCATTACAAAAGATTAAAGCGAAGTAAGTTATTAGGTGGGGAAGAAAAAGATATAATCCGAGAAGTTTTGCTTTCAAACTGCGGAACGATAGAATTAACAGGTAAAGTCCCCGAAAGTGATGAAAAATATCTTAAGGAGTATTACGGCGGAAAAATAATTTTTTAAGAGATTATTTCCAAAATGGTTGACAAAAACGGCAAAATGTTATAACATTAACATACAAAATATATATTGCCTAACGATTACAGACAAGTAACTTCCGAAAGGGTTTTTTAGAGAGTGCACGGCGGTGTAAAGTGCATAAACGCTACGGAAAGCCAAACCACTGTATAGGGCATAGGTGCCGTTCCTAAACGGTAATTAAGTGGTCGGGGTAACCGA
>JAZRHN010000043.1:0-3048 GCA_045644785.1 Christensenellaceae bacterium | reverse complement strand
TCGCCTATCGGTAAAACTCCAAGAAGTAACCCTGCAACCTATACCGGTGTATTCACGCATATTAGAGAACTTTTTGCTTCTACCCCAGAGGCAAAGGCGCGTGGATATAAGGCGGGTAGATTTTCGTTTAACGTTGCTGGCGGTAGGTGCGAACAATGTGAGGGTGACGGTATTATAAAAATCGAAATGCATTTCTTGCCAGATATGTACGTTCCTTGCGAATCTTGTGGTGGAAAGCGATATAATAGAGAAACGTTAGAAGTTAAGTATAAAGGCAAAAACATTAGCGACGTTTTAGAAATGACGATAGATGAAGCGTGTGAGTTCTTTAAGCCCATACAGAGTATTTACGGTAAGATAAAAACACTTCAAGACGTTGGTTTAGGTTATATTAAACTTGGTCAGTCTTCTACCACTTTATCTGGTGGCGAAGCACAAAGGGTAAAACTTGCTACCGAACTTTCTAAACGTTCAACGGGTAAAACTATTTACGTGCTTGATGAGCCTACAACGGGTTTACACTCTTACGACGTAGATAAACTCTGTATAGTATTAAATAGATTACAGCAGGCAGGTAACACCATAATTGTTATAGAACACAATTTAGACGTAATTAAACTTGCCGATTATATCGTAGATTTAGGGCCAGAAGGCGGAACGGGCGGTGGCACAATTGTAGCACAAGGCACGCCAGAAGAAGTTGCTTTAGTTGACGGTAGTTATACGGGCAAGTTCTTAAAAAGGGTTTTAAAAGGAAACTAATATGCCAAGTATTAGAATCAATACGCATAGTAGCATAAAAATCACAACGGCAGGTAAAGAGATTTACGTTGACCCGTTTAGAATAGAAAAGGATAATCACGATGCATTTGCCGTGCTTATAACGCACCCGCATTACGACCATTTTTCGCCCGAAGATATAAATAAAATAAGAAGGGGCGATACCCTTTTCATTGTGCCTATGGATATGAAAGAAGATATTTTAAAACTTGGCGTAAAGGAAGAAAATATCTTTTTAGTCCGTAAAAACGACGTGGTAAAAACCCCGTATTTTTCGGCAAAATGTATTCCGTCTTATAACCTAAAAAAGGAATACCACCCCAAAAGTGCAGGCTGGCTTGGTTATTTAATAACGGTAGGCGATAAGTCGGTTTACGTGTTAGGGGATAGTGATTTAACGCCCGAAGCACAAGAAGTTAAGTGCGATATAGTATTAGTGCCGATAGGTGGAACTTATACTATGACCGCGTTAGAGGGTGCAAAATTAGTAAACGAGATTAAGCCAAAAGTTGCCGTTCCTACGCATTATGGTAGTGTTGTTGGTAATTTTAACGACGCTGAAATATTTAAGAGAAACGTCGATAGTAGCGTGCAAGTAAAAACTCTTATAAAAAAATAAAAATATTTTTTAAAAATAAAAAGGGAAACGACAGACTTTTTCGTATATTTATATGTTAAGTCAGGGGGATGAAAGTGAAAGAAAAAACTTTTAAGATGGAGCAGGCTTTTTTATCGCAATACGCAAAAAAGTCTATTGATACGGTTGGCAGATTACGCCCCGAAACACCTTGCCCTATGCGTACCGATTTTCAACGTGATAGGGATAGGATAATTCATTGTAAATCTTTCCGTAGATTAAAAAACAAAACGCAAGTTTTCTTTGCGCCAGAGGGTGACCATTATAGAACGCGTTTAACACACACCTTAACGGTATCGCAAGTGGCTAGGGCTATTGCTAGGGCGCTTTCGCTTAACGAAGATTTAACTGAAGCAATCGCTTTAGGGCACGATTTAGGGCACACTCCTTTCGGACATTCTGGCGAAAGAATATTAAATAAACTCAACCCTAACGGGTTTAAGCATAACGTTCAGTCGGGTAGGGTTGTTGATTACCTTGAAAACGACGGTAGGGGTTTAAACTTAACGCGTGAAGTTGTAGATGGTATAATAAATCATAGGCTATCTGGCAAGCCTTCTACGTTAGAAGGTCAAGCCGTAAATATCGCTGATAGAATTGCTTACATAAATCACGATATAGATGATGCGATAGACGGCGGATTTATTACCGCAAAAGATTTACCCGAAAAGTCGGTAAAGATTTTAGGCTCTCGTTCTTCAGAGAGAATTAATAGTATGATTTTCTCAATATTAAGACAAAGTGATGAGAAAAACTTTGTTGAAATGGAGCCCGAAATAAAAGAAGCCACCACAGAGTTAAGAGATTTCTTATTTGAAAGGGTATATGGCGACAAGTTGTTCCGTGCAGAAGAAGAACGTGCAAACAATATGCTTTCTGCACTATACGAACACTATAAGGTAAATTTAGAAACTTTACCCGAATTTTATTTTAAGGAATTAGAAAATAACGATACGGATACTGTTTTATGCGATTACATATCTTCAATGAGTGACGTTTACGTAGTAAAAGCATTTAACGAAATATTCGTGCCAAAAACTTGGAAGTTATAATATGAAAGGATACGACTACAACTTTTTAGAAACACTAAAAAGCAAAAACGACATAGTAGAAGTAATTAGCCGTTACGTAAAGTTAGAACAGCGCCGTGGAACGTATTGGGGGTGCTGTCCTTTCCATCACGAAAAAACGGCGTCCTTTTGCGTTAACCCAACTGATAGGTTTTACTATTGCTATGGTTGCCATAAGTCGGGCGACGTTATAACTTTTATAAGGGAAATGGAATCGTTAGATTTTAACGATGCAGTAAAATATTTAGCAGACCGTGCGCAAATTCCTTTGCCCGAAGTTAAATACGATGATGATAAAATAAAAGAACAAAAATATAAAAGAGAACGCTTATTAGCGCTACTTAAAGATACGGCATTATTTTACGTTAAAAACTATCGTTCTCCGCAAGGTGCAAAGCATTACGAATACGCCTTAAAGCGTAAGTTTACCGAAGAAACTACTACAAAGTTTGGTATCGGTGCATCGTTAGATTTTAACGGGCTACCTACATATTTAAAATCAAAAGGTTACACCGAAGAAGAAATGGTGGAATCGGGTGCTTGTGGCGAAAAGAACGGTAG
>JAZRHN010000042.1:0-11386 GCA_045644785.1 Christensenellaceae bacterium | reverse complement strand
CATTGCTTACGCACTTTCTTACGTAAAGTTTTTTGATGGCCCACAAGGCTCGTCCGTTACGCTTGCAAGTATGCTACCCATTATGCTATATGCGTATATTTTTGGGGCAAGAAAGGGCGTTTTAGTAGGTGCTGTTTACGGCGTATTACAATGTTTACAAGACCCGCAAATTTATCAACCCTTACAAGTATTATTAGATTATCCTATCGCCTTTTCAGCACTCGGTTTAGCGGGATTATTTAAGAATAGAAAAGCGTTTAAGGGCAATAAAGTTTTAGAATTTGCAGTTGGCATTATTCTCGCTGGAACACTTAGATACGTAGCACACTTATTAAGTGGATACTTTGTTTTCTATTCGTATGCAGAGTGGAGTTCTTCAGTAGCACTTCAAACTAGCCCATTCTTATATAGTTTAGTTTATAACACGGGCGTACTTATCGACACGGCTATAGACGTAATCGTTGGCGTGCTTCTATTCTCAAGTAAAAGTTTTACCATTGAATTAGATAGACTTAACTAAACATTATATATAAAAAAAGCACCCAACTGGGTGCTTTTTTTATTTGCTTTAATCTTCTAATCCTAAAATATAATCGGTTGAAACTTTATAATAGCGCGCAAGTTTTATCAAAACGTCAATAGGAAGTTGACGTTTTTCATTTTCATATTGTGAATAGGTGTTTTGTTTTATATTTAAATATTCTGCAATCTGTATTTGTGTAAACCCTTTTTCTTCTCTTAATTCTTTCAACTTCATATAAATATTATATGTTATCTCTTATTGAGATATTGACACTTATCTCAAATTGTGATATAATTTGTGAAAAACGTAAATTTTTTTAAAAAAAGGAGAAATAAAATGGCTAAAGAAACAAGGGTAGAACAAGTGCACCCAGACCACGAAAACGCGAAAATTAAGGCTTTTGAAAAATTTGGCTGGGAAGTTATTTCAAGTCAAAGATGTCAAGAACAAAAGGGAGAATATATATACACCTTTACCAAAATTACGTTTACGAGAGATAAAGACGCTCCTTGGTATAATAGAGTTCGCGAAATAGAAAAAGAATATGGGGACCTTTTAAGTTGTGAGTATGAAGAAATAAAAGATAAGTATGGCTATAAAGAAATTGCTGGTAAAGCCAAAGAGCCTATTAAACCTAAAAGTCCTAACGTTGCAGACCCAAGCGTGTTTTTCAAATGCTTACGTTTTTTTATAATAAGTGCGATTATAACTGCAATATTTATAGTATTAGGCAACTCTAAAATGTTTGAATATCCGTTAAAGGATATTTTTCAACTTGTATCTAAGATAGGCATGGTAGTTTCTGGTATCGGACTATTTATTACTTTAGTTAATATCCAATTTTTAGTAGGATTAAGAGGCGAAGAAAAAGAAAAAGCCCTTAAGGCTTATGAAAAACAACTTGCAAAATATAAAAAAGAACATGAAGAATTTATGGCTTATGAAACTAGAGCAAATAGATTTATGGTAGAAAGGCAAAAAGAGTTGGAGAAAGAACTTGCAAATTTAATAAAGTAAAAATTCTTTATAAAAACTAAAAGCACCCTACCGGGTGCTTTTTTTTATTTGCTTTTATTTAAGATATTTTGCAGTAATATCTGCAACTATTTTGCAAATCTCTGCGCAAGGGCGCTTTTGATAATATTCTTTAGTTCTTTCTTCGGGCGCTACGCCTTTAGTGACTTCTACACCTTCTAAAAGTTCTGCACAAGAGATAGAGCCTAACTTTTCTTTTACTTCACTACAAGCATCGGTTATAACCTTATAAACTTCTAACTTATCGCCTTTGTAAACGGCGTTACTTAACACCATCGTCATACCAAGCACAGCACCGCACGTTAAGCGTTGTCTGCCTATTCCACCGCCGAAGCCTACGGAAAGTTTTTTCACTTGGTCTTCAGTTAAACCTAGTTCTTCAGTAAACGCTAACGCTACTGCTTGCGAACAGTTAAATCCTTCTTTAAATTTTGTTTCTGCTATTTCACCTTTTGTCATAATCTTCCCTCCTAGTTAGCCATATAGTGTACGGTTACTGATTCTAAAAGTTCGTTGCCTATGCCTATCCACATATCGTCCCATTCTATTTTTGTTCCGGTATAGTAAATGTTTTTAAGTTCTGAACAATATGTAAATACCGCTTCGTTTATATATCTAATTTTCTTGTTTATTCTTACCGATTTAAGTGAAGAACAACCATAAGCCGTTTGATTGGGAATTTCAGCAATACCGTTGCCAAAATCTAAACTTTTAAGAGCGGTGCAACCATAGAAAACACCCATATCTAATTCCACTAAACTTGTGGGAAGAACGATTTTTTCAAGTGCCGTACATTCAGCAAAAGCACTATTACCTATCTTTTGTAAACCTTCTTCAAAATTAACCGTTTTAAGCGCAGTTGAACCAACGAATGCATAATCATCTATTTCCTTTAACGTTTCGGGAATAGTTATTTCAGTTAAACCCGTATCTGCAAACGCGTAAGCATATAATTTTTCAACACCTGCACCGAGTTCGACACTAGTGAGCGACCTGCATTCTTGAAAAGCCTTTTGTCCGATTCTTGTTACGCTATCAGGAATTGTTATGCTTGTAAGTTTACCGCCATAGAACGCTTCTTTTTCAATAGTAGCTAAACTAGAGCCTAAATTGATTTGAGTTAAAGAACAACCACTAAACGCAGATTCGCCTATCTTTTCTAACGTATCAGGAAGCGTTAAACTAGTTAATCCACCTGCATTTAAGAACGCACCTTCGCCAATTTCCTTTAAGCCGTCTGAGAAAATAAATTCATCAACAATAACGCCGGTAAATTGTGCCATGCCGATTTTTTCAACGTTGCTTGGAATAACTATTTGGTTAACGGGCGTTATCGTTTCGCCTGATTTTATTTTTAACTTTGCTCCCAAGTGTGTAGGATTAGATGAATATAAGCCGTATCCATAATTTTCGGCAATTTCTTCACCAAAAATGCCTTTATCGAAAGCAATGTTAAACCAATCGTTAAAATCGCCACTTAAAACAACTTCTTCTAAATACTTGCAACCGCCGAAAGCATAAGCGCCTATTCCTTCAACAGTTGTGGGCATTGTTAATGTTGTAATCCCTGTATTTGCAAACGCTTCTTTACCTATTTTCTTGATAGTGTCAGGCATTTTAACTTCGGTTAAGAACATGCGGTTAGCAAAACCTTTTTCTGCAATTTCTATAACGGGTTCACCATTGTAGGTATCGGGAATTTCTACCGTAAAATCTACTGTGGGAGAGCCTTTTGCAAGTGATACCGAATATCCACCGTCAACTAAAGTATAAATAATTTCTACTTTAGCCTGTTCTTCGCCACCACCGCAAGAATCACACGCGCTAAAGCACGCTACGGATACAACAGATAAACATAAAATAAGTATTTTTTTAAGTAATTTATTCATAAAAATTTTCCTAAAACCTTTTTCCCAAAAATTATAAACCATTTACCGCGTAATTGTCAATAGCAAGCGATAATTACCGAAATATTATATCTAGAAAATATTGAAAATTGCTTTAAACGTAAAAGTCGTTTAAAAATTCAAAAAGCAATTAACCACGTTAATTGCTTCCTGAATAATATATGATAAGGGGGAAAATGATGAGCATTTTTTATTGTTCCGAAGAACACCATTAATATACACCTTTACCATTTTTTTGTAAAGCAATTTAACCCCATTTTTGCTAAAAATTTACAAATTTTTGCCAATATTTTTTCTGTCACGGAAAATTTTGTTAATTTTTAACACTCTTTGTGTTTCCTTAACTTTTTACTTTAATCTCCTAAATTAAAAAAGCACTTGGAAAAACCCAAGTGCTTTTGATTTTTTATTAAAGCCCTATATATACTGCAAATAATAAGAATGCGATTGATAAAACAAATAGTAATATCTGGAATAATCCTGTTCGTTTTAGCCACTTTACGTATCCTACTTTTGCTAAACTTAAACCTATAACAAGCGTTCCGCAAGTGGGATATAAAACGTTGGTATAGCCATCGCCGAATAAGAAGGCTAAAATTATGATATTTACGCTGATACCCGGTAAAGGTGCTAACGTTAAAAGGGGTATTAAAAGTAATGCTTTTGCAAGTGAGCCGGGAATAAAGAATTCAAATATCAATATTATTAAGTATAACAAGATAACTGAAACGTAAGGCGACTGCTTGCTCATATAACCGTGGCAGTAGTAGAAGATAGTATGTAAAATATTGCCCTTATCCGCAATGTATTTAACGCTAAATGCAAGTAAAATAATTACGATTGACGGAGCAATATCCTTTGCACCTGATGCAAACACCTTAAAGGTTTCTCTACTTGTGCCAAAACATTTTTTGCCAATGATAAACGTTCCAACAACAAAGGCTAACGCCATAAACACCATACCTAAACCTAGGTCTGCTAAAAATGGAACAACTGATGATAGAATTATAACTAATAATGCTACTGAAAATAAGTAAAGTGCCATTTTAGCCTTTTTAGAATATTCTAACTTTACTTCATCAGTTAAACGTGTAAATCCTTGGCTTTCTATATTTTGCGTTCTTTTCTTTTCGTCTTGTTTTGCCGTATACGTTAAGTATAAGCAAGTTATAACGTATAAAATAACGAAAATAATTGCACGATACCAAAGTCCATCTAAAACGGTCACGCCCGCTAAACTAGCGGCAACACCTACCGTAAAGGGGTTAAATAACGCGGTAGTAAAGCCAACGCCCGTGGTAATTAAAATTAAACTTGCCGCTTGCTTTTTACTCCAATTCATTGCTTTAGAAATTGCAAGTAAAATGGGGAAAAGTATTAATAGTTCTTCTTGAAGACCAAAGCAAGAAGAAAGTAGCATCATTATAATAGTGATAACCCAGATTAGTAAGTATCTCTTTTCGTAGAACTTATCAACGATAACGTTAACGATAGCAACTAAAATGCCCGACTTATCAAGCACCTTAAAAGTTCCGCCTAAAACTAATAATATTGCTATGATTTGAACAATATTAAAGTTTCCCTCACCGATTACAAGCGCTTCTATAGGTGCGGTTATCCAACGCCAAACGGGTAAAGTTGTAGCGCTTTCAATAAGCGTAAATGAATTAGGAATAACCTTTCCGTTAGCATCGGTTAGATACTGACCTGCTGGAATAATAAAAGTTAGTATTCCAACAAAAACCATTATACTAAATAAAATGGCGCAAATTGTAATAAAACTCTTACGCGCAAACTTAAGGTCGGAATTTAATTCTTTTTCCGCATTACTCATTTGTGTTTTTCTCCTTTGGTTTAAAAATATAATTTACTAATCTATTTTTATAAATCATAGATAAAACAACTATTGCAATTATAACAACTAAAATGATATATGAAGTAATAGGCGTTGATGATGAAGTTATCTTAACCCCTGCCCAAAGTGTGATAATGATATCGGGCATAGGGCCAATTAGAGTTACAAGTGCGTATTTCCACCATTTCATACCGCTTTGTGCCGCAATCATATGAATTATTAAAAAAGGAACAAACGGCGCAGCATATGCTATAAATAAAAAGTAGTAAATACTTCTTTTACTATTATGGATTTTTTCTTCCATTAAACGTTGTTCTTCTTTTTTCTTTGCCGACTTAAAAGCACCTGTGCTTTTCGTAAGTAAAAAGGCTAATTGGCTAGCGATAAATACTGAAAGAACAACGTGGATAAAACCATAGCCTAACCCATAACTTATGGCTGAAGCGAGTTGAATAGGTACAGGCGAAAAAAACGGAAAGAAAAAGCAAACTATCATTACGATAGACATAGCAATAACGCCAGTTATCCCTAATGATTGCACGTATTCTTTAACGACCACCGTTCCTGAAGAAACTTGCGAAAATAAATACTTTATAACGTCCCAATTAAAAATTGAAAACACAGTAAGCCCCGTTAAAATTAAGGCGGTGCTTATTATAATTATCTTTTCTTTTTTACTTGTCATAGTTATAAACCTCGTCGCTCACTTCTTTCCAAGTGTCATCGCACAAGTTGTGTATTTCTTCCGCCGCAAGCATCCACTTTACAACGTGCTTTTCGTTTTCTAGAAACTTAAAATTATAGTAATTATTTTTATAATACAAATCTAAATCGTAGTTAAGCGACATCGTTAACGAATAAACCTGCTCTGGCTCGAAGAATAAATTTACCTTTTCGCCATCTGCCGTTCCATCGTAGAAAAGGCCTTTGTTGGTTAAAGTTAAATCGCCTTCGCCATAGAAAAATAACGAATAGTTGTTATCTAACTTTTCAGTATTAATTCTGCCGATTTTAACTTTAGTAGTAAGTTTAAAATCATCGCTTAAAATTTCTTTAGAAACAAATTTTCTTTGCCACTTATACCACTCGTCGATATTTTTAAAGGGTAGGTTGTGCTTTTCACTACTTATATCGTAGTATTCGTCCATTTTAATGGTAAACCCACAATGAGAACACGCCATCGTGTCATTTTCGGTTGCAAAAGTAAACTCTTTATTACAAACGGGGCATTTATAAATAATATTGTCTAATCCTGAAATATTGGGTTTTTTGCCGTAAAACGCAACTTTTTGGTCATTAAACTCATCAAATTCGTTATACTTAAACTTTTCTAAAAGTGCACTATGTAATTGTTCTTTAGAAAGATTTTTACAATCTTCACCGCTAAACAATTTATCGAAAGTAACGGTTATTTTACCTTTCTTTACGTCGGTTGAATAACGCGTTCTTGTAAAGTAAGCACCTTTTATGGTCACCAATACAACTGGAAGACCTGCTTTTTTGATAAAGTTTTTAGTTGCAGGGTTAATTGGATGTGTTGAGCCTGAAGTTGATTGTATCCCTTCGGGAAAAATAACCAAACTGCCACCACGCTTAACCGCTTGAAGCATTTGCATAGTTGCCTGCACGTCTGGCTGATATAACATTTTTGCAATAACGCCTAAACGTTTAAGTAGCCCATAACTTCTTTTATTAAATACGTTTTGGTAGCCACATAAAACGTTCACGTTTAAGTTTTTTAAACCTGCGAATAAATAAATATAGTCAAGGCTAGATTTGTGCTGACACAAATATATAACTTGACTATTTTTTAACTTTTGATATTCGTCCGTATAAACAAACTCTACGTTGCGTTTTTTAGAAATAATTTTAAAAGCAAACTGAACGGCGTGTGCAATAAGGCCGTTCGGTTTTTCTATTTTACGATTTTTAAACTCTTTATGAAAATCTTTTTTCACAACCCTTCATCATAAATACTTGCACTTACCCTTATATTTAAGCACAAATATCTTTTCACCCTTCGTAAAAATTATTTACATTATATCATATAATACTGCTAAAAGAAAGTAAAAATCACAATTTAACTATTAATACCTACCCTGTTGGGTATAAACTTTTATAATAATTCCCACTTTTAATAAAAATGGTAATAAAAAAGCACCCTGTAAAAACAGAGTGCTTTATTTTTGTTTTTCTTATTCGCCTTTGAAGGGGAGTAAGTCAACGAGTCTTGCACGCTTAATAGCAACTGCTAAAACTCTTTGGTGCTTAGCGCAAGTACCGGTCATACGACGGGGAAGAATTTTACCACCTTCGGTGATGTATTTCTTTAAAGTATTTACGTCTTTATAGTCGATAACGTCTTGCTTAGCTTGGCAGAAAGCACATACTCTTTTCTTGGGTGCTCTCTTGTTATATTTTCTTGCTTCTTTCGCTACGAAACCGTGATTTTCGGTTGCTTTTTCAGCAGCGGGTTCAGCATTTACTTCCGTTTCGGGAGTAACATTTACGTTTTCTTCCATTTTTATTCTCCTATAATAGTTGCCGTTCGGCTAATTAAAACGGGAGTTGATTATCGTCAACTTCCTCTAATTGAGGGCGGTCTCTCTTAACTTGGGGAGCATCATCTTCATCAATACCTTGTGCACCCTTAGGTGTTAAGAATTCCACCTCGCTTGCAACGATGTCGGTTACGTTTCTCTTAATACCGTCTTTATCTTCGTAAGAACGGGTTTGGAGTGAGCCTACAATCGCTACCTTATTACCTTTTTTAAGATATCTTCCGCAATTTTCCGCTCTACCACGCCATACTGTTATATTGAAAAAGTCAGTTTCACGGGTTCCTTCGCTGTTAGCATAGTCTCTTGATACTGCAATAGCAAATCTGCAAACCGCTATACCGTTAGGCGTTTCGGTGAGTTCAGGGTCACGGGTTAAATTACCTACTAATATTACCTTGTTCATTTTTCCCTCTTATATTTTCGTTATTAATCTTCTGATTACGCCGTCCGTAATGCCGATTACACGCTTAATTTCTTCTACTAAAGTCTTTTCTGCTTCAAAAGTCATTAAAACGTAGTAGCCTTCAGATTTGTAATTGATGGGATATTGAAGTTTCTTCGTTCCCCAACGGTCAGTCTTTTCGATTGAACCACCGTTTTTAGTTACCAAATCTTCGAACTTTTTAACGAGCGCATCTTTCGCTTCGTCGCTTAAATCAGCATCGAGAATGTATAACATTTCGTATTTGGTCATAAAATTTTACCTCCTGGTCTTATTCGGCTTATCATCTCTGTGATAAGCAAGGTTTTTATCCACATTACGCCTATTGTAGATAGTATTAAAATATTAACAAAATTTTACGCCTTTGTCAAACGTTTTTATCATTTTTGCCTAGTTTTTGCTATTTTTCTTGCAAATTTTTAACTATTTCTATTAAAGTAATTTTTTGGTTTTTTTCGGGCGATTGCCAACATAACCTTAAAAGATTATCTAATATTTTACCAAACGATTTATTGTCAATACCCAACTCTTGTAAATCTTTGGGTTTAATATCCAAATCACGTAACGAAAAGGGTGTGCCGTCCGTTTTCATAGTGTTATATACCTTTTGCCACTTATTTACCGAAGAAGATATTACTTGCTCCTTTTTACCTGCCATACTGTCGGCTTTCATAATATCCATAAGTTTTTCGGCATAACAAATGTTTTCGGCTAAAAACTCACGCATAACTCCGTCTGGCAATTCTTTTTTAACACCTGCCATATGGTATTTTACAATAAAGGCGGTTTCTTTAATCTGCTTTTTATCGGCTTTTAATCTTTTTAGAATATTAACGGCTATATTTTCGCCCTCTTTATCGTGTAGTTTATATCTGCCGTAGTTATCCATACAATAAGGTTTGCCAACGTCGTGAAGTAGTGCTGACACGCGATTTTCACTTTTAGCATAAAGGGTGGTTAAAAACGAATGCTCTAACACGTCGTAATCGTGGTAGTTTGCATTTTGTGTTTTACCCCTACCAAGCGTTAATTCTGGAATAATTCTATCTAATACACGCGTTTCGGATAGTATTTTAAGCCCTAAATAATGCCCGTTTTTAGGCGAAAAAGCATATTTTTCATCGGCAAATAGTATTTTTTTAAGTTCTGTGTAAATTCGCTCACTACTAATATCTTTTATATTGTCAGCGTTATTTAACGCGCCTAAAATTACGCCGTTTGTTGGCGTAAATCCAAGTTCGGCTGAAAATCTTGCAAGGCGCATAAGCCTTAAACCATCTACACCAAAAACTTCTTCAGGCGAAACAACGGTATCTATTACTTTATTTTCGATATTTTCCACGCCACCTAACGGGTCAACTATTTCTTCGGCTTTAACGTCATAATAAACGGCGTTACACTTAAAATCACGGCGTTTAGCGTCTTCTATAATGTTTTCGGTATGCTCGGTATAAAGGGGTTTATGCCCTTTATTGTACACGTCCTTTCTAAAAGTAGTAAATTCGTATTTACTATCCCCGTCTGATAAAAGTAGCGTTTTTGTCGTTTTGTATTCGGCTATAACGGAAAATCCCACGTTTATCGCATAGGGCAATATTTCTTCTGCTAATAATGGAGAAGAAATATCTATATCATTAGAAATGTGTTTTGCTAAAATATAGTTCCTAACGTAACCACCAACAACGTATAGTGGTTTAGGAAGACTTTTTGCAAGAGCAATTAATTTTTCTGAAACAGGGATTTTCATATAAATATTTTATCACAAACTGTTGTGTTTTGGGTAGATTTATTGTAATATTATTATAGATTTTAATAGCGAAGGTAAAAAATGTACGATATAATAATAAATCCCACCGCTGGTGGCAAAAAAAAGAAGAAAACGGCAGTTGCACTTGACGTTGTTAAGGCACACTTGTCAAGTAAAAATTTACCTTTTACCGTACATTTTACTAGCAAAGTTGGCGATGCCAAAGAAATTACCGAAAACGTTATTAAAAACGGTGCTACCGATATTATAGTTATCGGTGGGGACGGAACACTGCACGAAGTTATTAATGGTTTTTCTAATTTTGATAAGGTAAATTTAGGAATTATCCCCTCTGGCACAGGCAACGACTTTGCTTCTGCGCTAAATCTCCCTGAAAACCCCGAAAAAGCCATTAAAATTATTACTGAATGTCAGCCTAAATATGCCGACTTTATGCAAATGCCAACCGTGCGTGGGCTTAACGTTATCGGTATGGGAATTGACGTGGACGTGTTAAAACGTTATTCTAAACTTAAAAAGAAAAGTAAACTCGGCTACACTATGTCGCTAGTAAAAACGCTTTTCAATTTTGACTTTGTTGATTTTGACGTAGAGATAAACGATAAAAAGTTAAGCGAACGTTCTTTTATAGCGTGTATTGCAAACGGCAATCGCTATGGTGGTGGTATTCCTATCTGCCCCGTTGCAAACCCTACCGATAATAAGTTAGATTTTTTAACGGTAAGCGAAATTAAGGGGCTTAAAATAATTCCCGCATTTCTTAAACTAAAGGCAGGCAAAATTTTAGGTTTAAAACAATCAAAACACCAAACTATGCAAAAGGTAACCGTTATTCCTAACGGAGATTATACTGTAAACGTAGATGGCGAACTTTACGAAAATATCCCCTTTAGCGTAGAAATAGTATCAAACACCTTAAAGGTATATTATAGATAATCGCGAGGACGTTTATGAAACTTAAAGACAAACTTTGGAACGAGGCTAATTTAGAAGGCTCTCATAATCATTGGGTTGGCGTAAATTCATCAATGACACCTGAACAATTTGCAGAAGAATATAACGTTCCCAACGCGTTTGTTGTTCCCTTCAAAGGGAATATCGTTCCCCCATTTGATGAAAAGGCTGACCGCTTTTCAGTATTACGCGAAACAAAGTGGTCTATTATCGGCGATTCTAGTTCAGAACTCCCTGAAGATGAATACGGATATACCGATGAAATTATTAAAATTTCTAAAACCCACCCCAACGTTACGGGTGCTGAAATAGATGACTTTTTTATTCTTCCTGAAAGAAGG
>JAZRHN010000041.1:0-6870 GCA_045644785.1 Christensenellaceae bacterium | reverse complement strand
TAAAGTTTTGCCGTTTGCAGTTTCGGTTGCGTTTGCTTGAATAATACTTAAACTATATTTAAGTGCAAGCATACCGTCGTTCTTAACTTCAAAACGACCACTAGCGAAAGCGCCTGGTTCCCATAAAATAGGGTCACCGTTTATGTCCATGAACACTTTAGTGTCTTCATCAACGTCTACAGGGTCGCCTGTATATGAGTTGGTGTAAACTAAAGCCACGTCTAAATTGCCTGATTGAATCGTGTTGATTCCGCTTGTTGAAGCATCTGTAAACCATGCAAAGGTGTAGCCAATTAGAATAGTAAAACTTATTACGATTGCAATCATACTGCTTATGAGCGTTTTCTTTGCTTTAAAAACTTTCATAAATCTTCTCCTTGTTATAAACTAATTATTTATTCTTCTTAAATTCTTTTATTTGGTCAATATTTTCAAACTTGGGGTTCTTCTTTAAGTCATACTTTTCTGCTAACGCCCCAACAAGTTTAGTTGCATTATTGCAACCACGTTCACTTTTTACTTTAACTGCAAAAGGAACTTCCTCATACGCTTTTACTGAAGACATGTCTTTTTGGAAATAAACGCTTTCGCTGAAATCTTTAACATTTAAATTAAAGTAACAATTTAACGTTTTTCCACGAAGACCAATCTTTGCTAAAAGGGTACGTCCGCTTCTATAAGACATTCCCCTAAACGAAACTCTAGGATTTACTTTCTTGTAAGACACGAGTTCGTTATGAACGGTATTAAAGTAATTCTGCGTTTCTTTTTTTGCGCTTAATAATTTTTCCGAAAAAGGTTTTTTTTTACTTTCAGGAATATTTAATTTTTGTTCTTCTTGTTCACTTGTGGTTTGAGTGGCACTTTCTTCTACAACTTCAGTTGCAACAGTTTCTTGTTGTGCAGTTTCATTAACCACGGGAGCAACAGGAACCTCTGCTTGCGGACCAACCGTTTGATTTATTACAGGTGCCGTTTGACCCGGTTGATATGCAACAGGTGTAGGCATTTGACCTACCGTTTGATATATCACAGGTTGACCTACCATAACGGGTTGAGGTGCAACGGGCGGCGGCATAATAGAAATAGTTTGATAAGTTGCGGGTGCAGATTGACCTGGTGCCGTTTGATATATAATCGGTGCAGGTTGTCCCGGTTGATAAGTTATATTAATTGTTTGATATACCACCGACGTAGCTTGTTGTGGATTAACCACTTGTTGAGTTGTTTGTTTATTCTCTTCCATAATCTGTTGTGTTTGTGCGGAAGCATCCGCAATATTATTTTGTATATTAGTTTGAGTAGTTGAGCCATTGTTTTCTAGAATTGCTAAACGCTCTCTTAATAAATCAACTTCCTCATTATACTCGTTTGCGTATTCTTGTTTACCGAGTGTCTTACCGACCTTAATACTAAAGAATATAATAAGCAGAACACCTGGGATAAGAACACTTAAATAAAATCCTCTTGGTGTTTTCAAAAACGAGAAGAAATTACCTGCCCCGGCAACCTTAAAAATATACTTGCCCATAATATGTTCAGGTTTAACTTCTACAATATCGTTAACACCTTTATTGATTCCGTAAGTCACGATACCAGTCACAGCACCAGAGTCGGAATACTTAATTTCTCTAATCTTATGAGAAATTGTTTTTCCTAAACTTTCAGGGTTATACGAGAAGAATGTAATAACGTCACCAACCTTTAACTCATTTGGGTCATCAACCCTGTGGATAATTATAAGGTCACCCGCGTTAAAGAAAATCTCCTCGTTCGCGCTGATATCGGATTTACTCATCGAGTCAGTATTAACTATTAAAATTTTATACCCGAAAATTTCCTTTCCGTTTTCCTCACCACTTAATGCCGCAAACAATGCTAATGCTGCCATAATAACTGCAAGCACCAACGATATCCATGCAAAAACGCTTAAAGTTTTTTCGAGAATTAATTTTGACTTTCTGGTTTCTTCCACCGAAATTTCCTCTTTAAAAGGTATAAACAAATGCCTTTTTTGCAAAATAAATTCTAAAAATTGGGATTATACTATACCCCCCCCGATTTAATTTGTCAAGTAAAATACGCACCCCGTGCTAAAAAAAACTATATTTTTTTGCATTTTTTTACACATTTTATATCCTAATACACATATTGAGGCTTTTTGTCCATTATTTATTTACATACGTTTTTCTACTAGTTTTTAAAAAATAAACACCATTAGCACACGTAATGATGTTTAGTTTTTTTATACACCCCTATATGGTGTCTATATTATTTTTTATTTATGCCTTAATACCTTTAAGGTTTATTATACCTTCAAATATTTGATTAGCATAAGGTGCTGCTACCGTGCTTCCATAATATTGCCCCACAGGCTCATCAATAACCACAAGCGCTAAATATTTTGGCGCGTTTGCAGGAAAGTATCCTATAAACGATGACACGTATTTACCCTGTGCTATAACTCCGTTTTCATATTTTTGCGAAGTCCCCGTTTTACCCGCAACCCTATACCCTTCTATATACGCTTGTTTACCTGACCCTGTAGTCACAACGTCTTCTAGCATTTTGGACAAAATTTCAGAAGCACGTTTATCTACCGTTTTTCTTTTTAACTCCGGCTCTATAATCTCTGCAACGTTTCCGCTATCATCATATATTTCAGACACCAACCGTGGGGTATAGTAATTACCACCATTGATTGCTGCTGCGGTTGCATAAACAAGTTGTAAGGGCGTAACGGCTATAGTCTGACCAAACGCAATTCTTGCAAGGTCAACGTTTTGAATAGACGATACAGGTAAAACCATCCCTTGTGACTCCCCTTTAAAATCAATCCCTGTAACCGTTCCGAAATTAAATATATCTATATATTTATATAACGTTTCTTTTCCTAGCGACATTGCAATATCAACGAATATGGGGTTGCAACTGTTATTTAATGCACCCTGTAAATTTAAGTTGGAGTGTTTACCGTTTTGGTGGTTATTCCAACACTTAACACGTTGCCCATCTACGTATCTATACCGTGCTGATGAAAATATATGTTCAGGCGAATATGCATTATGATTGCCATTTAAATATTCCTGTATATTGGCTATCGCAGTTATAATCTTAAAGGTTGAACCCGGCTCATACATATCACTTACGATACCGTTTCTACTTAAAGAAAAAAGCAAGTTAACGTCACTTCTATCTATCTCGTTAAGATTATACGATGGACGAGTGCTTAATGCTTTTATCGCACCCGTGTTGGGGTCTATAACAATAACCTGTGCTGATTTAGCACCATTTACTTGCATAGCCTCTTCGGTCACAACTTCGCATAATTGTTGTATCTCATAGTCTATTGTAAGCCTTAAATTAAGCCCGTTTATTGCAGGAACGTACGTCGCTTTGCCGTTATCAACTTCTACACCAACTATATCTGTTTCGTATAAAATCTCGCCGTTAATACCCGACATATATTTATCATAGTACAACTCTAATCCCGACTGACCTTTACCATCGCTAGAAGTAAAACCTATCACTGATGACAATAATTGATTATAAGGATATAGCCTGCTGTTATCTCTAGAATAGTATACTCCCGATAAGTTCTTTGAAAGAAGATTATCTATTTTAGATTTTTCCACCTGCTTTTTAATCGTAACTTCACTTGAATATGTTGTCGTCAATCTATTATAAATTACCGAATAATCAACACCAAGTGCCTCTGCTAACGATTTAACAGTATACTCTAAATTGTTTACCGCTTTCTTTCTTACAAACACGGTATAGGTATCATTATTACCTGCTAAAATAACACCATTAGAATCGGTGATTTTACCCCTAGAAGCGACTACAGGTATTTCCCTAGTCCATTGGTCAATAGCGTGTTCTTGTAGGTCTTCGCCCCATATTATTTGCACGTAAAACAATCTACAAACCACTATAAAGATTAAGCAAAAAACAACAACGGCAACGGCACGGATACGCTTTGTAAACACCGTTAATGAATATTGATTTTTAATAATATTTATCTCCCTTATCATTATCAATAAATTATATGATAACAATAAAAAGATAAATACAAAAAAGGTTGGGATTTCCCAACCTTTTATTTTTTCGATATTAAAATTAACCTTCAATCATACCAAATTCGCTAGTAGCAATTTCAGTAATATTTGCATCAGAAGAAACAGAAGCAATTTCAGTTTCTAAAGATTGATATGCACTAATTCTTGCATCAAGTATTTTTGCAGTTTCCATATTTGCACCTCTTAAACTAGTAAGCATACCAGTGTTTAAAACGATTAATGCAAGAATAACTGCAACAGCTAAAGAATAAAGGAAAACAACAACCTTACCTTTAGTGTTTAAACGATAAGAACTCTTTTGTTCTTGCATACCCCTACGCATATCGCTATATACGTGTTCAATTTCACCGTCAGCAAATTGCATAGTTGTAGAAGATGGTCTAGTATCTTCATCAGAACAAGTGATGTTTGTTTGAACTTCTTCAGCAACATCTACTCTTTCTTCAACAAGAGTGCCACCCATATTTTCTTCGGTAAATCTATCGTAGTTTAAAAGTTTTTCGAGATTTCTTTGCATTCTTTCTCTTTCTTCATCTAAATTTTCTACGGTAGAACCGGTAAATTCATCATAAGAATCTTGAACCTTTCTTTCTAAAAGGTCAACAGAAGTTTTCTTTTCAAATCCTTCACTATAATCTAATGAACGTCTGGGTGATATCATAAAGTTTTCTCCTTTATCATTATATCTTTTCGGCAACACGCAATTTTGCGCTTCTTGCTCTTTCGTTTATTTTTAATTCTTCCTCGGTCGCTACAATAGGGTGTTTTGTTAATAAATTAATTTCTTTTTTCTTTCCACATACGCAAACGGGTAAGCGTTTGTCGCATATACAATCTGTTTCAAGTTCCTTAAAGGCACTCTTTACTATCCTATCTTCTAGCGAGTGGAAGGTTATGATTGCTATCCTACCACCACTCTTTAGACCCCTTACCATATCGAATATCGCCTCATATAAGCCGTTTAATTCGCCATTAGTTTCAATTCTTAATGCTTGAAAGGTTCTTTTTGAAGGATGTCCGTCTTGCTTGAATTTATACGGAATACTTTTATCAATTATCGCGTTAAGTTCGCCAACCGTTTTGATAGATTTTTTAGCTCGCTCTGCCACGATATTTCGTGCTATCTGAAATGCAAATCGTTCTTCACCGTAATCAGTTAAAATTCTTTTTAACTCTCTTTCAGAATATTCGTTTACAACGTTTTCTGCCGAGAAAGAACTATTTTGATTCATTCTCATATCAAGCAACTCGTCATTCGCTAGATAAGAAAAACCACGGCTTCTATCATCTAACTGAAAACTTGAAACACCTAAATCTAACAATATTCCGTCAAACCCGTCTATTTCCAAGTTTTGCTTGATATTCTTAAAGTTTTTGAAATTATCTTTTACAACCGTTAATCTGTCGCCGTATTCGGCAAGTCTTTCAGTTGCTCTTTTAATCGAATAATCATCTAGGTCGGTTGCGACTAACTTTCCGTTGGGAGAACTATTTTTTAATATCTCGCCCGAGTGTCCGCCACCACCTAGCGTCCCGTCAAAGTAAATTCCGTTTTGTTTTACGTTTAGCCCATCTATTGCTTCGTTAAGCATTACGGGAATATGCTTAAATTCCATTGTTTAATGATTCTATAGCGTCTGCCAAATCTTCAAACCCAACGTCGTTAAAGTATTCGTTCCAAACTTCTTCACTCCATATTTCTATGCAGTTAGGTCCGTTAAACACTACTACGTTCTTTTCAATCTTGGCATACTTTCTTAAGTTTTCAGGAAGAAGTATTCTACCCTGTTTGTCCTCTTCAGCTTCCCAAGTGTTATATAAAATAAATCTTGCAGCCTTTAATTGGTTTTCTCTGTATCTATTAAGATTTTTAAGAGAATCTTTTACTTGTTGCATTTGTTCTGCAGTATAAACGTAAAGACAACCACCCGAACCTACGGTGATACAATAATTCTCACCCAAACCTTCGCGTAGTTTGGCAGGTATTCTCATTCTGTTTTTAGCATCTAATTGATGCAAATAATTCTTACCAGCCACTTTTAAAAAGTTCTCTCCTTATGTTTATGTCAATATGATACCACTAATTTTGACCACTGTCAACCACTTTTTGAAAATTTTTTATATTTTTTTTAAGTTTTTTTCTTATTTATATGTAATATTAACCACTTTATTATAAAATTCTTTATTTAAAAAAGCCGTTTCCCCTATAAAAAACACTTGGTTTTTGTTCATTTTTTCTATATTTTTATTAAAAACCCCTTGTTTTTGCATAAAATCGACGGTAAACTCGTTACTGCTAATTATCTTTCGGGGTTTTAGGTGGTCAAAAATTTTATTTTTAAGAAAAAGATAGTGGGTACACCCTAAAACAATGGTATCAAATCTATTTTTATATTCTTTTGGGACGTCGGTGGTCAAATTTACGTCATCAATATTTTTAGAACTCTCTATTTGCCTTACAATTGTTCTACAGGCATTTATTGTAAGATTACTATCTTTAATCTGACTATACCTTAATGCTGTAGCCGTTGTACAAAGTAAAAGCACCTTTTCCTTTTTTATTAGACACTGCTCTATCGGCGGGAAAACGCCATACACAGGCACAGGAGCATATCTTTTAATATCTTCTATAATGTTTATGGATAGAGTATTACAGGCCACAACTATTGCCTTAACGTTATATTCTAACAATGTTGTTATGCCGTTTATTGCTAAACGCCTTAATTCTCCTATCCCTTTCTCTCCGTAAGGGGCGTTAAAGTTATCGCCAAGATAATAAAAGATTTCGTTA
>JAZRHN010000040.1:0-17672 GCA_045644785.1 Christensenellaceae bacterium | reverse complement strand
TATTGTAATAGCGAATTAGTTGAAAACGGGGCGAATTTATTCTGTCCGAATATTCATTGTAAGCCAAGGGTGGTTGCAAAACTTGCTAACTTTGCCTCTAAAGCGGGTATGAATATAGACGGGTTTTCAGAAATGACGGCTTCGCTTTTATACGATAAATTAGGTGTAGAAAACTTTAGTGATTTATATCAATTAAATCGTGATGACGTAAGGAATTTAGAAGGGTTTAAGGATGCTAAAACAGATAATATCTTAAACGCTATAAATGCTTCTAAACAAGTAGAATTTGCTAACTTTATTTATGCGTTAGGAATTGATAACGTAGGTAAAAAAACGGCAAAAGATTTAGCCAAAGAGTTTAAGAGTATAGAAAATTTATCTAATGCTACAAAAGAGCAACTACTAAACGTAGAAGAAGTTGGCGAAATAATTGCAGATTGTATCGTTCAGTATTTTACTAGCCCTGAAAACGTTAGCGAAACACAAAAATTACTATCTTCTGGTGTAGAAATAAAAGAACAATCGGTAGTAACTGCTGGCGGTATTTTCACAGGCGAAAAGGTCGTTTTAACAGGAACTCTTGCTTCATTTAAGCGTGATGAAGCAGGAAAGATTATCGAAGAACTTGGCGGACAAGTGGTAGGTAGTGTGTCTAAAAAAACCACAATGGTTTTAGCAGGCGAATCTGCAGGCAGTAAATTAGATAAAGCAAGAGAATTAGGTATAAAAATTATCGATGAAGAAACGTTTAAAGACTTGATTAAACGTGACTAATATGATAAAATATAAGGAATAAAAGTAGAGAGAGAATAAATATGTACAGCATGACGGGTTACGGCAAAGCCGAATACGCTGAAAACGGAATAAATTTAACGGTTGAATTAAGAACGGTAAATAACCGTAATTTTGACTTTAATGCGAAAATGCCAAGGGCATTTATCTCTCTTGAAGATAAGATAAGAAAGACTGTATCAGAATACGTAAAGCGCGCAAGAGTAGATTTATTTGTAAATTTTACCGACACTCGAGAAAAGTCAGTTAACTTATCAGTTAATTTAGAAAAGGCTAACGAATATTATTTAGTTTCAAAGCAAATTGCTGAAAAACTTGGGTTAGAAAACGATATCAAGGTAACAACCATAATGAAGAGTCCAGACGTTATCGTGGATAATTCAGTTACCGATGCAGAAGAAATTGAAGATATCATTTTATTAACCGTAAGTAGTGCGTGTGAAAAACTTAACGAAATGCGTAAAATTGAAGGTGAAAAACTTATCATAGATATGCTTTCAAGAATGCAAACTATAACGGAAACTAGAGATAAAATAGCGTTAAGGGCACCGATTGTTGCTAAAGAATATAAAGACAAACTTACTGCAAGAATAACCGAAGCGTTAAATGACGTTAAGTATGATGAAGCACGATTACTTAACGAAGTTGCTTTCTTTACTGATAAGGCTAATATAGATGAAGAATTAACAAGACTTGGTTCTCACGTAGCACAATTTAAGGAAATTGTAAAAACTGCAGGCTCTGGTAAGAAGTTAGACTTCCTTATGCAAGAGTTTAATAGAGAGTCAAATACCATTTGTTCAAAATCAAACGATATTGAAGTAACAAGATTGGCATTAACGTTAAAGAACGAAATAGAAAAGGTAAGAGAACAGGTTCAAAATTTAGAGTAAGATGAAAAACGTTGTAGTAGTAATATCTGGGCCATCTGGCGTAGGTAAAGGAACGATAGCAAGAAAATTATGCGAAAATAATCCCGATATATTCTTAAGCATATCGGCTACTACAAGAGCGCCAAGAAAAGGCGAAACTCACGGAAAAGAATACTTTTTCATTAGTAAAGACGAGTTTCAAAAGCGAATAGAAGAAGACGGATTTTTAGAATATTCTAACCATTTTGACAACTATTACGGAACACCAAAAAAAGAAATTCTCGCTAAACTTGCTGATAAAGACGTTATTTTAGAAATAGACGTAAACGGTGGATTAAGTGTAAAGAAGAATTTTCCAGAAGCAGTGCTCATTATGATAGCACCCCCTTCGGTAGAAGCGGTAAAGGAAAGACTTTTAAAGCGAAACACCGAAACTTTAGATAAGATAGAAAAACGCTTATCAAGATTAGAATACGAATTAGAAAAGCAAAAATATTATGACTATACGGTAGTAAACGATAACCTAGATAGTGCCGTTTTAGAAGTAAAAGAAATAATAAAAAAAGAAAAAAGTAAATAATTCTTTAAGGAGAAAAGAAATATGATTCAAAAACCGCCTATTGACGAATTAGCAGAAATGACCGGTTCTAAATACGTACTTTGCGTGCTTGCAAGCAAGCGTGCAAGACAGTTAATGGAACAGGCGCAAAACCAAGGCTTAACCGAGCTTCCAGAAGGTAAGAAACCTTTATCGGTTGCAGCGCAAGAAATCTACGACGGCAAATTAATTGCCACGAACGACTGATTAAAAACGCGTTCAACCGAATAGGTGGAACGCGTTTAATTTTTTTATGTTTGCAGAGGTTATAGTAGATATATCCCATCAAGACGTGGATAAAATATTCGAGTATAGTTTTTCTGACTGCAGGATAGTTCCTGGCAGTCGCGTTTTGGTGCCTTTTGGGACTAAAACGTTAGAAGGTATAGTCGTTGCTATAAAGGAAAAAAGCGTTTATCCGCCCGAAAAAATAAAGGCGATAAAAGAACTTTTAGAAGATATACCTGCTTTAACCGAAGAAACGTTAGCGCTTTCAGAATATATTGCAAAAACTTGTTTTGTTCCACGTGCACAAGCAATGAGATTATTTTTACCAGCAGAAATGCGTAAAGGTAGAATACGTGAAAAGTTTATAAAAGTTTTACATTATAATCAAGATTGCGACTATGATGGTATTCTTAACTCTTTAAGGAAAACCGCGGAAAAACAAAAAGCATTTTTACTTTTTATAAAAGAAAATAAAGAGATAGAACAAGCAAAGGCAAACGAAAATTTTGGTGCACAAGCCGTAAAGGCAATAGTGGAAAAGGGTGCTGTAACGGTTAGTGAAGAACAAATTTTCCGTTCTCCGTATAAGGATATAAAAGAACGTGAAAATCAAATAGTTTTAACTAATCGCCAAAGCCAAGCCGTAAAAGATATTGAAAATACTGATAAAACGGTAAGTTTAATTTATGGTGTAACAGGTTCTGGTAAAACTGAAGTATATTTAGAACTAATAGATAACGCTATTAAAAAAGGCTGTTCTGCAATAATGTTAGTGCCTGAAATTTCACTAACTCCCCAAATGCTTAGGGTGTTGCGTTCGCGTTTTGGAGAAAAGGCAGCGATATTACATAGTGGGCTTTCGGCAGGGGAAAGATACGATGAATGGTGGAGATTGCGTTCTGGTGAAGCCAAGATAGCAATCGGTGCAAGAAGTGCAATATTTGCCCCCGTTGAAAATTTAGGTATGATAATAATTGACGAAGAGCATGACGGAAGTTATTTAAGTGAATCTTCGCCCCGTTATCAAACTTTAGACGTAGCAAAGTTTAGGGCAAACTTTTCGGGTGCTAAAATCGTTTTAGGTAGTGCAACCCCGTCTATCGAATCTTATCTTTTAGCCAATGAAGGCGAGTATAATTTGTGCGTTCTTCCCGATAGAATAAATAAAAAACCGCTTCCCGATATCGAAATCGTGGATATGCGTAAAGAAATAAGGCGTGGCAATAATTCTCCTTTTTCGCTTGCCTTAAAAGAAGAACTTAAAGAATGTCTTGATAAAGGCAATCAAGCAATAATATTCTTAAATCAACGTGGATACTCAAAAACGGTAATATGTTCTGAATGTGGTCACGTACAAAAATGTACGGCATGTGACGTGTCGCTTACGTATCATAAAGAAGATGAATCTTTACTATGCCACTATTGCGGTGCAAAGTATAAAATGATAAATGCTTGTACCGAGTGTGGTAGCCCATATATTCGCTATGGTGGCGTGGGAACGGAACGTATTGTTTTAGAACTTTCTAAACTATTTCCTGAAGCAAAAATCTTGCGTATGGATAGAGATACCACACAAAATAAAGAAGGACACTTTAAAATCCTTTCACAATTTGCGGAGCGTAAAGCCGATATTTTAGTTGGTACGCAAATGATAGCAAAAGGGCATGATTTCCCCGCGGTAACGTTAGTTGGTATTTTAGATGCTGACCAAAGTTTACATTTTTCAGATTTTAGAAGCGGAGAAAGAACTTTCCAACTTTTAACCCAAGTATCAGGGCGTAGTGGTAGGGCAAGTGAAACAGGCAAGGTTGTTCTTCAAACGTATTCGCCCGATAATCCCGTTCTATCGTATGCAATTAATTACGATTATGAAGGGTTTTACGAACACGAAATATCTATAAGAAAAGCAACGGCTTTCCCACCATATACAACTATCGCAAGAGTGTTAATTCAAGGTGCAAATGAAGAAAACGCCCTTTCGGTAACGCAAGCAGTTTATAACGAACTTAACGTTTTATATAATAACGAAAAACAAGCATTTAGGTTTTTCGGGTGTATGAAAGCCCCGCTTAAAAAGTTGCAAGGAAAGTATAGGTATCAAGTAATGATGCGTATAGAAGAAAATAGAAAAGACTTATTAGATACCATATTTTCAATCATAGATAAATATAATTCACATCAAATATCAGTTTATTTAGAAGTAAATCCAAATAATCTAACGTAGGTGCAAAATGGCAGTAAGAAACGTAGTGCAAATAGGTGACCCCACTTTAAGAAAAAAATGTTTTGAAGTAACCGATTTCGGTGCTAAAACTATAGAACTTTTAGATGATATGAAAGAAACGCTTATAAAAACGGGCGGTGTAGGATTAGCCGCACCCCAAGTTGGCGTTTTAAGAAGAATTTTTATAGTTATGTATGAAGACTTTTTTTGCGAATGTATTAATCCTGTAATTACAATGCAAAAAGGTTCTCAAACAGATACTGAAGGTTGTTTATCGGTAAAGGGTAAATATGGCACAGTAACGCGTCCTAACGAAATAAAAGTTAAGGCTTTTGACCGTTTTGGTAAACCCTTTGAAGTAAAAGCAAAAGGCTTTTTAGCAAGAATATTCTGTCACGAAAACGACCATTTAGATGGAATTTTATACGTTGATAAAGCAACGGATATAGGAGAAGACAATTGAGAATAGTATATCTCGGTACACCCGATTTTTCAGTTAATCCATTAAAAACGATAGTTGAAAGTGGTGAAAACGTGGTGGCAGTTATAACCAATAAGGATAAGCCCGTAGGTAGAAAGCAAATTTTAACCCCTCCGCCTGTAAAGGTTTACGCAGAGAGTAAGGGGATAAAAGTTTTCCAATACGATAGCATAAGAAAAGAGGGGGTAGAAGACTTAAAAGCCTTAAAACCCGACCTTATGATTACGTGTGCTTTCGGGCAAATTTTATCTAAAGAAATATTAGATATTCCCACGTTATACACGTTAAATATTCACGCGTCTTTACTCCCTAAATATCGTGGTGCATCGCCCATTAACTATGCTATATTAAATGGTGAAAAAGTTACCGGTATTACCATTATGAAAACTGACGAAGGTATAGATACCGGTGATGAATTATTAAAGAAAGAATTAGTTATAAATGACGGGGAAACTGCAGGCGAACTTTTTGAAAGATTGTCTTATTTAGGCGCAGATTGTATTATGCAAGCGTTAGATTTAGTAAAAAGTGGCAGTGCAGAATTTACCAAGCAAAACCATTCGGAAGCAACCTTTACTAAGATTATAAAAAAAGAAGACGCAAGAATAGATTTTACTTGTTCGGCAGAACAAATAGTAAATAAAATTAGGGCGTTTAATCCTGCCCCTGTGGCGTTTTGTATGCTAAATGGAGAGCCGTTTAAGATTTATTCTGCAACGGCAATTAGTGGCAATGCTAACGCTGGCGAAGTAGTTGAAAACCAAAAGCAATTATTAGTTGGCACGGGTAGTGGATTACTAAAGATAGAAAAAGTACAAAAAGCGGGCGGAAAGCCGTTAAACGTAGCAGATTTTTTACGTGGAAATGGTATTTCATTAGGGGCGGTTTTAGGGTAGATGATAAATTATTTTTACGACTGTTATAGAATACTTAATAAAGTTTACAGCGAAAAAAGTTTTATAAAACAAGCCATTTCTTCTACTGATATAGAAGAAAAAAACCGCGCGTTTACGGTTAAAACTTGTTACGGTGTTTTAGATAAAGATATAGAACTTTCGTATTATATTAAAACTTTTGCGGAAAAATCGCCGAAACTTGCCGTAAGAACGATATTAAAAATCGGCATGTATGATATAAAGTATCTTAACAAAAAAGAATACGCCGTTATAGATAACGCCGTAGAATTAGTTAAAAAGTTAGGCAAAAAGGGCGCAAGTGGCTTTGTAAATGCCTTTTTAAGAAAGTTCGTAAAAGAAAAAGATAGTGTAAAACTTCCAGAAAAAATCGAAGAATATTTATCAATAAAATATTCATATCCACAGTTTGCCGTTAAGCAACTATTAAAAGTTTACGGAAAAGAAAGAACGGAAAAAATTATATCAGCCGAAAATCAAACAACAACCCTAGTTTTTTATGGTGAAGATGGCGAAGCGTATTTAACTGAAAGAAATATCAACTATCAAAAAACGCCTTACGATAACGTGTTTAGCGCAAAGAATTTCGTAAGAAACGCTGACTATGATAGTGGTATTTATACATATCAAGCACTTGGTTCAGTTGCAATATGTGATGCGGTTGATAAAGGCGATAGTTTATTAGATTGTTGTAGTGCCCCCGGTGGCAAAAGCGTAAGGCTTTCACATAAGTTTAATAATGTAACTTCTTGGGATATACACGAACATAGGGTAAATCTAATAACGGAATACGCTAGAAGAATGAAAAGGGAAAATATTTCCACAGCGGTAAAGGATGCTAAAGAGTATGATAAAACACTAGATAAGTCTTTTGACGCTGTTTTAGTAGATGCACCTTGTTCGGGTTTAGGTGTGCTTAATGATAATCCCGATATAGTGTTAAATAGAACGGAAGAAGACGTTTTAGGTTTAACTAAAGAACAAACTGCAATATTAGATACCGTTTCAAAGTACGTAAAAATAGGTGGATGTTTATACTATTCTACTTGTTCGGTATTAGATTGTGAAAATATTGAAATAGTAAAATCCTTTTTATCAAAACATCCAGAATATCAATCGGTAAAATTAACAAGCAAAATCCCTTATGAAGAAAAGGAAGATGCCGTTGCATTTTTACCCGATATTTCAGGCGGTTTAGGATTTTTTGTTGCAAAATTAAAGAGAGTAAAATAAAGTGAAAGAAATATTGCTCGATTATAGTTTAAATGAGCTTAAAGAAAAAATAATCGCTCTTGGCGAAAAACCTTTTCGTGCAGGGCAGATTTATAAATCGATAATGCGTGGGTTAGATTTTAACGAAATGTCCGACCTATCACTTTCATTAAGGGAAAAACTAGCAGAAAACTTTGTGGCAGTTCCGCTTAAAATATTAAAGTCAGTTAAAAGCGTAGATGGAACGGAAAAATTCTTATTTGCATTAACAGATGGTAATATTATTGAAGGCGTAGTTATGAGATATAAATACGGAAACACTATTTGTATTTCTACGCAAGTAGGTTGCCGTATGAAATGTGCGTTCTGTGCTTCAGGTCTAAACGGTTTAGTTAGGAATATGACGGCGGGTGAAATACTTTCCGAAATAATACAGGTAAATAGATATTTAGGCGGCGGATTAAAAGATAAAAGGGAAATTTGTAACGTGGTACTAATGGGTAGTGGAGAGCCGTTAGATAACTACGATAACGTTATAAAGTTCCTAAAAAATCTATCTGCTCCGGACGGAATAAATATTAGTTTAAGAAACGTTAGTTTATCCACTTGCGGTTTAGTTCCAGAAATGATAAAATTAGGTGATGAAGGTGTTCCTATAAACCTAACGGTATCACTACATTCTCCTATAGATGAAGAGAGAATGAAGATAATGCCTATTGCAAAAAGGTATAAAATATCTGAGATATTAGACGCGTGCTCAGTTTATTTTGAAAAAACTGGTAGAAGATATATATTTGAATACGTTTTAATAAGTGGAGAAAACGACACAGATAGGCACGCGGAAACGCTTATAAAATTATTAAAAGGCAGACCCTGCCACGTAAACTTAATAAGGCTTAACGAAGTAAAGGAAAACGACTTAAAAAGCGGAACGGAAAAGCAAGCCTATAGGTTTATGGATAAACTAGAAAAAGGCGGTTTATCGGCAACGGTAAGGCGTAAAATGGGTGAAGATATAGAAGGCGCTTGCGGACAACTTCGTAGGCACTATTTAGAAGAAGGAGAAAAAAATGAAAACAATTAAAATTGCCCCCTCAATGTTATCGTCAAACTTTTCAAGATTTGGTGAAGAAGTACAAAATATCACTGCTTGCGGTGCAGACTTTTTACATTTAGACGTTATGGATGGTAACTTTGTAAACAATATGTCTTTTGGTCCTAAGTTTATTAAAGAAGCAAGAAAATATACTGATAAAGTGTTCGATACCCACTTAATGATATTAAATCCTTGGAAGTATATCGACCGTTTTGCTGATGCAGGTTCTGATATAATTACCGTTCATTACGAAGCGTGCGGAGATAGATTAAAAGACACCTTAAAAGCAATAAAATCACTCGGCGTTAAGTGTGGTGCGGTTATAAATCCTGATACCGAACCCGAAAAATTAAGCGACGTTTTAGAAGAATGCGATATGGTTCTTTTAATGAGCGTATTCCCAGGTTTTGGTGGACAAAAGTTTATGCCAGAAGTTTTACCTAAAATTCAAAAGATTGCAAGTATGATTAATGCAATAGGTAAGGAAATTGATATCGAAGTAGATGGTGGCGTAACTAAAGAAAATGCAAAGATAATAAAGGAAGCAGGTGCAAACGTTTTAGTTGCCGGTAGCACGGTATTTAACGAACCCGATAGAGCGGCTGTAATTAAATATTTAAGAGAAGTATAATCACATTTACTAACGCTCCTGAATATGATAATAAGTAAGGAGTATATTATGAAAATTGTATGCGTAAAACCACCTATGGTGATAAGGAAAATTTTAAGAGTTTTACTTAAAAGAAAAATAGATAGAAATTAAAAACGCGGTGCTTTAAGCACCGCGTTTGGTTTTTTATTTAATTAAACTAAATCTACTATAGTTTCAGTAATAAACCCGCTATTTTCATATTGGTCACTTAACTGATTTAATGAATCTTCCACAGTTGCATAGGTAGAAGGTTGCGTTTTTAAGAAGGAAAGGTTTACCGCTTTATTTGCTAATAGGTTAATAGCGGTAGTGGTGTTGCCATATCCGTTATTAATACAAGTAATACTAAGTTGTTTTTTAATAGCCTGATTAAATGAAACGGGGTTGGTTTTATTGTTCATACCCGTAAAGGCAACCGATGCGTTGTAAGCAGAAAGGGTAAAAGCCTTAGAAACGGTAATGTTGCTATCAGAAAGATAAATTACCTTTTCAGCAAGCCTACCACTAGTTAGGGTAATTAAATCTTTTTGCCAACTTTCTTCATCGCTTAATACGTAATAAATACCGCTATCTCTAGCAATTTGTTCACTTTCCTTATCGTCTGTGATAAGAACGGGAACTGCTTGGTAATATATAAGTAATTGCGCGAGAATAATACCAAAATTATTTGCACCGAGTATTGCAACGTATTCGCCTTTTTGAATATCTAAACTATCGATAACGTTAATTGCTCTTGCAATATGGTCGATATAAAGCGCATCGTGATCAGAAACACTTTTAGGAAGTTCAAAAAGATTATCCGCGTCCACCGAGATAAAGTCGCACAAAAACCCGTCAAAGTTTTCACCTGCAACTATAACTTGTGGAAGAGTGCCGTTCTTTTTTACGGTTGATAAGGGGCGTTCAGATTGAATATAAACGCGCGTTCCTTTTTCTAAATCAAAAAGATTGGCTTCAGCGTCAGAAATAACGCCAATGCCAGAACTACCAAGAACGATATTTTTGCATTCGATATCGCCACGGAATCTTAAAACGTCCGCTAAGGTGAGAAGTGATTTAGTTAATCTTACTTTTGATACGGCAAGGCCGGTAACGTTTTCAGAAAGTTCTTGTTCCGAAAGCGTAAAAGGTGCCGTAAGTTTATAACCTTTCATTGTATCTCCATAAATGGTTTATGATATTTTACTACAAAAGCGTTTAAAAGGCAAGCAAAAAGCAATAAGGTAAAATAATTAAAAGTTTTCTTGAAAAATTGAAAAACCACCTTTATATAGTTGACTATCGTTAGAAAATATAATATAATTACACAGTAAAATAATTACGAGGTGTATTATGAAAGAAGGTATCCATCCGGATTATCATGAAGTTACCGTGGTTTGTGCCTGTGGCGAAACGTTCACAACCGGTTCCACCAAAAAAGGTGATACAATAAAGGTTGATATTTGCAGTAAGTGTCATCCTTTCTTTACCGGTAAGCAAAAGTTAGTTGATACCGGCGGCCGTGTTGATAAGTTCAACAAGAGATACGGAAAAGCGAAGTAACATGGTTTTCCATACGGCTTTAAGGGTGAAAACTCTCTTAAAGCCGTTTTTTTATACTTTTGACTATGAGTAAGGAAACGAAAAAAACTTCTATAGGCGGTCAAGCGGTAATAGAAGGCGTAATGATGCGTGGCGCAAAATCAATGGCGCTCTCTGTAAGAGACCAAGACGGAATCATTAGGCAAGAAACCTATCGTACTAAACCCCCAAAATGTCGTAAGATCCCCATTGTTAGGGGAATTTTGTCGTTCATTCAATCTTTATTTGGTGGCACGGCTGTTTTAATGCGCTCTGCAGACGTTTATGGTGAAGGTGAACCAGGTAAGGTTGAAAAGTGGCTTGCAGAAAAGTTAAAAGTAAACGTAATGGGTGTTGTTAGTGTAATTTCTCTTATGCTCGGCTTGGTATTAGCCGTAGCGTTATTTATGCTAGCACCACAAGCAGCAAGAAAGGGATTAGAATCACTTTTCAATACGTCTTTTGGCGTGTGGGAGAAAAACCTTATAGAGGGCGGTCTTAAACTGCTCATTTTTATTATTTATTTGCTTTTGTGTTCGTTAATAAAAGACGTTCGTAGAACGTTTATGTATCACGGTGCAGAACATAAAACCATAAGTTGTTATGAAAAAGGTTTAGAATTAACTCCTGAAAACGCTAAAAAATGCACACGCGTTCACGACAGATGCGGAACTACGTTTATTTTCTTCGTTATGATAGTAAGTATCGTAGTTTTTGCTTGTTTTGAAAGTTTTCTTTATTCGTCTTCGATAGAACTTGATAAACTTGTAAGGGTTGGCTGTAAAATTGTTTTACTTCCACTTATTGCAGGTCTTTCATATGAACTTTTAAAAGGTCTTGCTAAAACTAACTGTTGGGTATTTTATCCCTTAAAAGTTCCGGGATTATTGTTACAAAGAATAACTACTAAAGAGCCTACAACTGATATGTTAGAAGTGGCGATAGCATCATTTAAGCAAGTTCTTTTAATGGATGCTGATGAAAGTATTCCCGAAACTAAGATGACGGTTGCAGAAAAGAGAAGTGCACTTTTTGAACGTATTAAAGCGCAATTAAGTGCTAATGGAATTACCGAAGAAGCGGAAGCAGAATGGATAATTTCTATTGCATTAAACATTAAAAGAAGTGAAGTTAACACCGATAATCTTGTAACGCCTAAATACGTAGATAAAGTTAATAATCTTGTAAAAGATAGAATAACAGGCAGACCCTTATGGTATTGTGTTGGAGATACTGATTTTTATGGTTACACCATAAAAGCTGATGAAAGAGTGTTAATTCCAAGACCAGAAACGGAAATTTTAGTTGAAAAAGCATTAGAAGTTATTACTAAGGAAAGTGCCGTTTTAGATTTATGTACGGGTAGTGGATGCATAGCAGTTGCAATCAAAAAGAAGAGTGGTGCAGAAGTTACTGCAATCGACGTTTCTCTTGATGCGCTTGCTCTTGCAAAAGAAAACGCACGCATAAATAATGCAAATATTAACTTTATTAATAGTGATTTATTTTCCGCATTAGAAGACCAAAAATTTGACGTTATTGTATCAAATCCGCCATATATTAAGAGTGCGGATATTGAAACGCTTCAAAAAGAAGTAAAGGATTTTGAGCCGAAACTCGCATTAGATGGTGGCGAAGATGGGCTTGATTTCTATAGAATTATTGCCCAAAAATCACACGATTATTTAAGCGAAAACGGCGTTTTATTATTAGAATGTGGGGAAGACCAAGCAATGGAAATTGCTAGTCTTTTAACCAATTTTAGTAAAGTTGAAATAATAAAAGATTACGAAAATATAGATAGAATTGTAAAGGCGGTTAAGTAATGTTCAAAAAGCTTGATAAAATGCTTGAAAGATACGAAAAACTGAACGAACTCGTTAGTTCTGCAGACGTAATTGCAAAAATTGACGAGTGGAAAGCATATTCAAAGGAATTATCGGAAATTTCCGAAACCGTTGAAAAATATAGCGAGTATAAAAAAGTTCAAAAGGAACAGCAAGATTTAAAAGACGGTATAACTCTAGAAAGCGACCCTGAAATGAAGGCGCTTATGGAAGAAGAGATTTATGCTTGTAAAGATAGACTTGAAAAAATTTCAGCAGAACTTAGAATTCTCTTAATACCCAAAGACCCCGATGACGATAAAAACGTTATTATGGAAATAAGAGCGGGTGCAGGTGGAGAAGAAGCAAGTTTATTTGCGTATGAACTTTATAGAATGTACGTAAAATATGCTGAACGCAATCGTTGGAAAACGGAAGAAATTGAAAACAACTCAACCGAACTCGGTGGGGTAAAAGAAGTAATTTTCTCTATTTCGGGCAAATCTTGTTACGCTAAGTTAAAATATGAAAGTGGCGTTCATAGGGTTCAACGTGTACCCGAAACAGAATCACAAGGCAGAATTCATACTTCAACAGCAACGGTAGCAGTGTTACCAGAAGCAACGGAAGTTGAAATAAAAATTGATGAAAAAGACTTAAAAGTTGATACTTTGCGTTCATCAGGCGCAGGTGGTCAACATGTAAATAAAACGGAATCTTGCATAAGATTAACACACTTACCTACAGGAATAGTTGTATTATGTCAAGATGAAAGATCGCAAACCAAAAACCGTGAAAAGGCGATGAAGGTAATGATGAGTAGGTTGTACGATTATTACCAATCACAAGCGGATAAAGAGTATTCTGATAACCGTAAAAGCCAAGTAGGTACAGGTGATAGGTCGGAAAGAATTAGAACGTATAACTTCCCACAAGGAAGAGTAACCGACCATAGAATAGGTTTAACCATACACTATATTGAAGATTTTATTATGGGTAACCTTGGCGAAATGACCGAAGCACTCGCAATAGCAGACAGAGAAGCAAAACTAGCAATGGGAACGGATGAGGAGTAATTATGAGTATTTCAAAAAAAGTTGGCAGAATAATGCCCAGTTTAACGCTTGAAATTAGCGCAAAAGCAAAGAAAATGAAGGAAGAAGGTATTTCAGTAATAGGTTTCGGCGCAGGCGAACCTGACTTTAATACTCCCGATTATATTATAGAAGCAGCAAAAAAAGCGTTAGATGCAGGCTTTACAAAATACACACCCGCATCTGGTTTAGAAGCGTTAAAAAAGGCTGTTTGCAAAAAATATAAAGAAGATAACGACCTAGAATACGAACCTGCTAATATCGTGATATCTTCTGGTGCAAAAAGTTCATTATATCACGCTTTATGTGCAATAATTGATGAAGGTGATGAAGTTATTATCCCTTCTCCTTACTGGTTAAGTTACCCCGAAATGGTTAATTTAGCAGGCGGAAAAAGTGTATTTGTAAAAACCGAACAAAAGAACGGATATCTTCTTACTGCAAAACAATTTGAAGATGCTATAACAGATAAAACCAAGTGCTTAATATTAAACTCACCAAGCAATCCTACAGGCTCAATCTATTCTGAAAGAGATTTAAAAGAACTTGCAAAAGTTGCAGAAGCACACGGAATTTACGTGATTTCTGACGAAATTTATGAAAAACTTGTATATGGCAATGAAAAACATTGTTCAATCGCAAGTCTTTCAGATAAAATGAAGCAATTAACTATCGTAATCGGTGGTGTAAGTAAATCATACTCAATGACAGGTTGGAGAATAGGTTATTTAGCTGCACCTAAAGAAATAGCAAAAGCCATTTCTTCTATGCAAAGCCACACGACAAGTAATGCTTGTACCATTTCTCAACACGCGTCAATCGCAGCATTAACTTCTGATGAAAGCCAAAACTTTATTCGTGATATGAGAGAAGTTTTTGATGAACGTAGAAAGTGTATGATAAAAGCGTTAAGCGAAATAGAAGGTATTACCTTTAATAAACCTAAAGGTGCGTTCTATGTATTCGTAAACGTTTCTGAACATTATGGTAAGAGATATAACGGAGAACTAGTAAACGATTCAATGAGTTTTGCCGATTTAGCCTTAAAACGCGGAATTGCGCTTGTTCCGGGCGTAGCGTTTGGCGACGACAACTGTATAAGACTTTCTTATGCAATATCTATCGAAGATATAAAGGAAGGCTTAGATAGGTTGAAATGTTTTATAGAGGAATTAAAATAATATGGAAAAGAAGATAGAAAGAAGCAAAAGAACAAATTTGCTTAATGAAAAGATATATAATTATTCGTTACAAGACGTAAAAGAACCACAATTATACGATGATATTTTTGGTTACGATCACGTTCCCAAAATTATATTTAATAATCGTATGGTTCCTATGGATATGCCGGAAGAGATTTGGATTACTGACACCACTTTCCGTGATGGTCAACAATCAATGTCTCCATTTACTACCGAACAAATCGTTGAAATTTATAAATTAATGTCAAGATTAGGCGGTAAGAAGGGTATAATTAGACAATCTGAATTCTTCCTTTACTCTGAAAATGATAGAAAAGCAGCCGAAAAATGCCGTGATTTAGGATTAGAATTCCCAGAAGTTACTAGCTGGATAAGGGCAAATCCTAAAGATTTTGCTCTTGCTAAAGAAATGGGCATTAAAGAAACGGGTATTTTAGTAAGTTGTTCAGACTATCACATTTTTAAGAAAATGAATTTAACGAGAGCACAAGCACTCGATAAATATTTAGGAACGGTAAAAGATGCACTTTCTGCAGGAATTCGCCCCAGATGTCACTTTGAAGATATTACCAGAGCAGACTTCTATGGCTTTGTAGTACCTTTTGCTACCGAACTTATGTTGCTTGCTGAAGAAAGTGGTATTCCCATTAAAATCAGAGCATGCGATACGATGGGCTTTGGTGTAAACTATCCTGGTGCTGCTATTCCTAGAAGTGTTCCCGGTATCATTTATGGTCTTCGCCACTATGCAGAAGTTCCAAGTGAAATGTTAGAATGGCATGGTCATAACGACTTTTATAAGGCTGTTACTAACGCTTCTACCGCTTGGCTTTATGGTTGTTCATCTGTTAACTGTGCTCTTCTCGGTATTGGCGAAAGAACGGGTAACTGTCCGTTAGAAGCTATGGCAATTGAATACGCTTCACTTATGGGTAACGATGGTGGTATGGACTTTACTGCAATTACCGATATCGCTAACTATTTTGAAAGAGAAATCGGATATATGATTCCGCCTAAAACTCCTTTCGTTGGTAGAAGTTTTAACTCTACTAGAGCAGGTATTCACGCAGATGGAATGCTTAAAGACGAGCAAATTTATAACGTATTCAATACCACCAAACTCTTAAATAGACCTATGTCAGTAGTTATCAACAATACTAGTGGTTTAGCAGGTATTGCTTACTGGATTAATCAATTCTATGAATTATCTGAAGAAAACAAGATTGATAAGTCAAATCCTGCCGTTGCAAAGATTAAAGAAGTAATTGATAAAGAGTATGCTGAAGGCAGAACCAGCGTAATGGGTGATGACGAATTAGTTGGCATTTTACGTATGGTTGATAAAGAGTTATACAAAAAATTATTAGTAAACGCTAGATAAAATTTTAAAAAACCTATTGTAATTTCTCCAAAAGTGTTATATGATATATGTAAGAAAACATCTTTGGAGGAAAATGATGAATATAATTTACGGACCGAAAGGAACAGGTAAAACCAAAGCAATTATCGATAAGGCTAACGCTCTTTTAGAAACTGCTAAAGGGCACGTAGTTTTCGTAACCGATACGAAAAGATATAATTACGATTTAAAATATCAAATTAGACTTTTAGACGTAACCTCCTTTGACATAAAAGGTGAAGACGGATTTAGGGGATTTTTGAAAGGCTTAGTAGCAGCAAATGCTGATAACGAATACATTTTCGTAGATGGCATTGCAAGAATTACAGGCAAGCCCGTAGCAGAATTAGGTGATATCTTTAACGCTATGGAAATGCTTGAAAAAGAATTTGCGGTTAATTTCGTGCTTACGGTTAGCGCCGCTAAAGAAGAATTACCTGAATTTGTATTAAAACACGTGGAATAGTTGATTTTTTGATACTAAATGGTGTAAAATGATAGTTAGATATTTATATCTAACTATCTTTTTTTTGGAGAGAATATGAAATTTATCAGTACGCGTGGAAAAGAGAGTGTAAATTCAGCATCAGAAGCAATCGTTAAAGGGCTTGCAAGTGACGGGGGATTATTTGTTCCGTCAACTTTTCCGTCGTTTAAGGAAAAAATAAAAGATTTACTTGATATGACCTATCCCGAACGTGCAGCAACAGTAATCGGTAGTTATTTAGAAGAATACGATTTTAACGCATTAAAAGAAGCGTGTGAAAAAGCATACGGCAGATTTGACGAAGACGGTGCTGCACCCGTAGTTAAAATTGACGATAAAACTTTTGTTTTAGAACTTTTCCACGGACCTACGTTAGCGTTTAAGGATATTGCACTTACACTTCTTCCTTATCTTTTAAGAAAGGGTGCTGACCACGTTGGTATTAAAGAAGAAATTATGATATTGGTTGCAACTAGTGGCGATACTGGTAAAGCCGCACTTGAAGGTTTCTGCAATCAAGACGGTATAAAGATTAACGTTTTCTATCCTGCAGACGGTGTTTCTGATATGCAAAAATTACAAATGGCAACACAAGAAGGGGATAACGTAAATGTTGTAGCTGTTAAAGGTAATTTTGATGATTGCCAAAACGCTGTTAAAAAGATATTCTCTGATGTAGAGTTTGCAAAAACGCTTAAAGATAACGGCGTAATTTTATCAAGTGCAAACTCAATCAACTTTGGTCGTTTAGTTCCGCAAATTGTTTATTATTTTTCAGCATATTGCGATTTGGTTAATGCTGAAGAAATTAAACTTGGCGATGAAGTAGATTTCGTTGTGCCCACTGGCAACTTTGGTAACATACTTGCAGGCTACTACGCTAAACTTATGGGACTTCCCGTAGGAAAACTCGTATGTGCATCAAACAAGAATAACGTTTTAACCGATTTCTTCTTAAGCGGTGAATACGATAAGAGAAGAGAGTTTTATAAAACATCTTCTCCATCAATGGATATTTTAATTTCAAGTAACTTA